>CAZDBX010000090.1:0-10127 GCA_964503805.1 uncultured Lentimicrobium sp.
GAGCAGGTCAATGAAATCCTGATCTGTCTGGCGGTAAATCTTCTTCAGTTCAATGTAAACCGGTTTCATATCCTGCATGACCCTTGCACTGAAAAAGAAGGGGCTGGTGTAGAATTGTCCGAGAATACTCCAGTCGTCCTGATTCACGATGGGCGGTAACTGAAAGCTGTCGCCGATCAGCACCACCTGCACCCCGCCGAAAGGGGTAAACTCCCTTTTCCGGAATACCCTGAGCAGGCGGTCGACCACATCAAGCAGATCGCAGCGCACCATGGAGATTTCATCGATAACCAGCAACTCAAGCCCTCGGATGATATCCAGCTTGTCGCGGTGGTAACGGAAATGGTCGTTGATAATGCTTTTGTCCGGATCTTCAGGCGGGATCCGGGTCCTCAGCCGCTTGTCGCCCGGCACATAAACACTTGGTTTGATATTGAAAAAGGAATGAATGGTTTGCCCGCCCGCATTCACGGCCGCCACGCCGGTAGGCGCCAGCACCACCATATTTTTGTTGCAGACGGTTTTCAGGTATTTCAGAAAGGTAGTTTTACCTGTTCCCGCTTTCCCGGTAAGGTAGAGCATACGGTTGGTATGCATCACGAAATCAACGGCATAACGGAATTCAGGATTGTCGGTGTCGAGGCTGAAACTGTTGAGCAACATGGGATATCGGATAATCAGATTGCGGAATTGCGTCTCGCTAAATTAGCAAAATGGCCGGGATTAACCCTGCCTGAAAAAAGAAAAACCTGCCGGGTTTAAGCAGCAGGTTTTTTTAAGCAGTTTATCAATTACTACCAGCGCTTACGCTGGAAGGGACGATGATTCGGGCCGGAAGGCCGTGGTATGCGGTTGCGGTGTTGAACGGCTTCAGCCTGCACATCCATTCCCGCCTGAGCGGAAGGTACACTGGCCACAAAGCCATTCATACGTTTCACCTCTATCGAGCGGGGCAACAATTTATTGATATCCTTGAGACTTCCGCGTTCTTCCGAAGCGCAGAACGAAATTGCCGTTCCTGCCTCTCCTGCCCTTCCGGTGCGCCCGATACGGTGCACATAGGTTTCGGGAACCTCAGGAAGTTCAAAATTGATTACATGCGAAAGTTTATCAACATCAATTCCGCGTGAGGCAATATCAGTGGCAACCAACACCTTGACAGAACGGTTCTTAAATCCCTGCAGCGCTTTTTGCCTGGCCTGCTGTGATTTATTGCCGTGAATGGCGGCGGCGGAAATGCCCAGCCTGTTCAGTTCACGGGTTACCTTATCGGCACCATGTTTGGTCCGGGTAAAAATCAGCGCCGTTTCAATCTCTTCCGAAGCAAAAACCTGTTGCAGCATGGCGCGCTTATCAGCCTTTTCAACATAATATACAGACTGACTGACCATTTCAGCCGGTGCTGAAACCGGAGCCACATTCACTTTTACCGGATTGTTGAGCAGGCTGTCGGCCAATGCCCTGATTTCGTTGGGAATGGTTGCGGTGAAAAACCCGGTTTGCCTTTCAGCCGGAAGTCTGGCTATGATGCGCTTGATATCGGGCGCAAAACCCATGTCAAGCATACGGTCTGCTTCGTCAAGGATAAAAATTTCTATGGAATTCAGGCTGACGAAGCCCTGGTTCATCAGGTCGAGCAAACGGCCGGGGGTCGCGATCAGGATATCGATGCCTTTTCGCAGTATTGTCGTTTGAGGATTCTGTGAAACGCCACCGTAAATCACGGTGTGGCGGAGCTTCAGTCCTTTGCTGTAGTCGCTGAAGCTTTCGCTGATCTGTATGGCCAGTTCGCGCGTGGGGGCGAGCACCAGTGCACGGATCCCGGAATTGTGCCCTTTACCGTTACTGTATAGCCTTTGAAGAATGGGAATTGCAAATGCGGCAGTCTTGCCGGTTCCTGTCTGGGCGGTACCGAAAACATCGGAGCCTTTTAAAAGATGGGGGATTGCTTTTTCCTGA
This sequence comes from uncultured Lentimicrobium sp., assembly GCA_964503805.1. Taxonomy (GTDB): domain Bacteria; phylum Bacteroidota; class Bacteroidia; order Bacteroidales; family Lentimicrobiaceae; genus Lentimicrobium. The sequence goes on from CAZDBX010000090.1 coordinate 1,960, forward strand.
ATGGGTGTGGGTTCAACGTAACCCTTTTGTTTCAACGCCTGGGTAATGGGCGCAATGATGTTCAGATTTTCAAATGTCATGAAATAATAAATAAAGTGATCGCAGCCGGCAAACAACCGTGACTTATCGGAGGGTCCTGAGTTAAATTCTGAAAGAATCGTGCATTAACGAAGGTTCGATGGGCAGGAAAGGATATAAACCTATAAATGAGAAACAGCTACTTTAAATGAACTGCAAAGATACGCATTTAATAAACACCATCGACAAAACGTATCAGTTGATAATAAGGGATGCCCATTGTGTCCCTGAATCTGATTTAAGTATCAGGAAATACCGCCCCTGGGCCGGTTTCCCCAGATCAAAAAACATTTCATTCTGAAGTTCTGCTTCTCCCGACTTCACCAGCCTGCCGGCCTGATCAGCCAGCAGCCAGCGGGCTTTGCCTCCTGCCAGTGACAGTCCGCTGATCCTTACCTGACCGCCGGAGGGATTAGGGAAGACAGTAAAATCTCCTGCCCGGATGATTTCAACATTGGTCACCAGACCCTCCTGCAATATGAGCACTTCCGCGGATGGACCGCCATTCGCCGTGGAAACGGTGATTACGGCAATCCTGTCATCTTCCGAAAGATTCGCTCCATATTCCGCGTTGATCTGCCCTTCACCCTCCCCTGAGGCTTCAGCAGAACACCAGGGCACACTGCTCAATGCACTCCAGGAGGTATTTGAAAAAACGGAAAAAACGACCGATCCGGCATCCGGCGTAACCTGATGCATCTCAGGCATTACGGCAAGGGTTGCCGCTGCAGCTTCCTGAACCAGCAACACCTGCTGATCCGGCGCTCCGTCGGCGGAAATTGTGATCGCCGCAGTCCTTGATGTGTTCACAGAATTGGCATAATACTCAGCCAAAAGAGCGGTACTGCCGCTTCCTTCAGGAGTAACGGTGCACCATTCCGCGTTGCTTACCGCCGTCCAGGCAGTATTTGAAGTTACGGAAAATTCCGCCGCCCCCGCTTCGGACGTCACCACCTGCTCAACCGGCGAAACTGATAAAACAGTGCCTCCTCCGGCCTGAACAACGGTAACAATCTCCGGATCAGCGCCCTCCGCATTAACAGAAATCGTGGCCGTACGGGACGATGAACCGGTATTGGCTTCGCAAGCTGCAACCAGCATCCCGTTACCACTGCCCGCCGGGGTTACCATACACCACTCCGCATCACTCTGCGCATTCCATACGGTGTTGGAAACGACGCTAAATTCAGCGCTTCCGCTCCCTGCTTCAATCTGCTGAGACTGAGGGTTCACGCTGAGTAAAACTGCAGCGCCCTCCTGTACCAGTGTCACTATCTGGTCAGCGATCCCGGGCGAAGAAACGGTAATCATTGCCGACCGCTGCGAAACTTCCGTATTTTCAGCGTACTGGGCGTTAAGTATCCCGCTTCCCGATCCGGAAGGCGTTACAGTGCACCATCCCGCATTGCTCTGGGCTGTCCAGCCAAGCGTGGTGGTAACAGTAAACTCCGCGGTACCGGCCTGGGATGTTACCTGCTGGCTGGCCGGCATTACCGACAAAACAGCCGCACCCTGCTCATAGTCGATGGCCGCATCAAAGATCCCGCTCACAAACTGAGGAGCCACCAGCGCGGTGGCCGCGGCATTCGGGTGACTGTCGGTATTGCTTACGGCGTATTGGGGCATCTGGTAACCATTGGCATCCGTCAGTTTGGCAAAATAATTAAAAACGTAAACATTCGGAGGCATGGCGCCCATCACAGGGTCAAGTCCCTGCGCCAGGGTATCCTTTGCCCAGGTACAAAACGACTTTGCCAACATCGCGGCATTCGGATTGGTATTTGCCTGATTGAGCGGGGCATTGGTCCAGATGGCGAAAAAGTTTTCCGGATGTTGCGCCATCACGGAAATTATACTTCGCCAGTGCCATTTATAATTATACACGGATTTTACCGTGCGGTACAGCGTATCGGAAGGTTGTCCCCATCCGGTCATGGCCGAAGAGGGAAAGCAGGATTTGACCACAACAATCTTATTGTTTGTGAGAATGGATGTGATGTTGGCCGCAGGATCCTCCCCGTCGAATATGCGGTGCCAGCGTTCCCATTCGTTTTCCCAGGGATTGAGCGGCCACGACTGCCGCACCATGCTTACCGCCTGACTGCCTGTATAACCATGATTTGTATTATAAACCTGGATTTCCTGGGGGATGCTGGTGGGCGAACCGTTGGGCCCCCAGATATTCTGACCGGTGGAGTGGGTCAGAAAGACTCCACTCCGGAAAAGGGTTTGTGCAAAGCTGAATAATGGAAATAAGATGACTGCAGTTAGTATAATTCGCTTCATATATAAAATCTCCTGATTTAAAACGAGAGAATTTGCAAGCCAGGGTTGTCCCTGAAAAGGTTTAGGCATCCCCCTGCCCTATGAGTGAACGGCACGCGGATAAAATTGTTCAGCCCTGTGATGAAAATCGCCCCGGTTCATTCCGAATGATCAAATATACAACAAATTACAACAATTACCCTTTCAATACCAGCGATTGTTACTCAACCCGTATCAGAATCATTAAGCACAACATACTTTTTCCCCTGAAAGCGACTTACCGGAGAAATAAAAATCTGCCGGGCCTGTTTGCATTTCAACCGCCGATTTCAGCATCTCAGTAACTTAATTTAAAACCTTGCTCCGAAGCCGCTGTAATTTTGTGTTTTTATTGTAAATCAAATATAAAAATATGACATCCATCAGAAGCATTGTATCATTCTGCCTGCTCTCCGGGCTACTGGCCGGATGCAGCGGCATTTCACAAAAACCGGAAGAAATTGTCAGAAGCGTAAAAATTGAAACAGTAGTTCCGGCCGCTTCCCTGCTTGAGAAATCATTTCCGGGAATCATTACCGGAGGTGGAGAAATCAACCTGGCATTCAGGGTGGCCGGGCCGATTGCACAGATTGCCGTGAAGGAAGGTGATTATGTGAGGGCAGGTCAGCTGATAGCCCGCATCGACCCGCGCGACTACGAAGTACAGCTGCAGGCGGCTCAGGCGCAGTACGACCAGGTGAAGGCTGAAGCCGGGCGGGTTACCGAACTGCACAACCGCCAAAGTGTTACCAGCAATGATTATGACAAGGCGATCGCTGGAGAACGCATGGTTACAGCCAAATTGAAAAATGCGAAAGACCAGCTCAACGACACCCGCTTACTGGCGCCTTCACAGGGGTATATACAAAAGGTTAACTTCAGTGTGAATGAGCTTATCGACGCGGGAATGCCCCTGGCAACCCTGCTTGACGCCGGACAGTTTCAGGTGGAAACCGACATCCCGGCATCGCTGTATCTCCGGCGAGATGAAATCGTTTCATACACCGGCATACAGCCAAACCTTCCCGAAAATCAATTTGAGCTTAAGCTGCTCAGCTTCAGTAAAAAAGCCAGCCATAATCAGCTTTATAAACTTCAACTGGCCATGGATGCCGAAGCCCGCTCAAAACTTGCCGCCGGGATGGATATTGAGGTAAAGATTCTGCAAAAAATCAGCGAAGGATCACAATTATGCGTTTCTCTCAGCGCGTTGTATAGCCGCGACGGTAAAACTTATGTATGGATATACCAACCCGGAACGCAGACCGTGACCAGCCGTGAGGTAAGCACAGGTAAGCTGACCGGCGACGGCAGGATCCGCATCAACGGTGGTTTGAAGCCGGAAGAACAGGTGGTGGTAGCAGGCGTCAGCCTGCTCAGCGAAAACCAGAAGGTTGTCCCTGTTGAACCTGTTTCCGAAACCAACGCCGGAGGAATGTTATGATGCACATAACTGATTATATTTTTCACCGGAAGGCGATATTCTATTTTATCTTCTTTGCCATGCTGATTGGGGGTATCCTGGCCTTCCGGAGCATCAGCAAACTTGAAGACCCCGAGCTGGTGGTGATGCAGAGCCAGATTGTGACGGTTTACCCCGGGGCATCGGCCCATGAAGTGGAGATGCAGGTAACCAATGTGATTGAGGAACAACTAAATACACTGGCAAATGTGGAAAGTATTCGTTCCAAATCCATGGCCAATCTTTCCATAGTTGCCGTTACCCTTGAACTTACTGTTCCCCAGGATGAAATTGAACAACGCTGGGATTACCTGAGGCGCCGCATGAATGAAGTGCTTCCGGAATTACCCGAAGGCGCGCAGCCGCCAATGATTTACGACGATTTCGGCGATGTGTACGGCATGTTTTATGCCATGACGGCCGAAGGCTTCACCTATAGCGAAATGAGCCGGATGGCCCGTTATATCAAGCGTGAAATGCTGGCTGTTGAAGGAGTGGCAAGGGTTGAGATTTATGGCGAACAGGAGCCTGTTACCGAAATTGTCTTCACCCCTTCGGGAATGGGCAAACTCGGTATTTATCCCCTGCAGGTGATGGCCGCCGTTAACAGCCGTACCTCCACAGTTTACCCGGGGCCCCTCCAGACCGGTGATCAGCGGATCGGTTTAAACGTGGACGGAAAGACAACCCACGCAGAGGATGTGGCCAATACCATGGTCAAAGGCATCAACGGCAACCTCTTCAAACTCTCCGACATCGCTGCTGTAAATGATACATACAGCGACCCCTTGCGAAACACCCTTAACCTGAACAATCAGAAAGCCATCGGCATCTCCCTGTCGATGGAATCGGGTGAAAACATTGTAGAAGTAGGGAAAAGGGTGGAAAAACGCCTGGCAGAACTACAGCAAAACATGCCGGTTGGATACAATTTCGAGAAAGTATTCTTTCAACCCGATATGGTTAAAAGATCTATCAACGGCTTTATGCTGAACCTTATCGCGTCGGTGGCCATCGTAATCCTGGTGCTGATGGTTTCCATGGGACTGAGAAGCGGATTTATCATAGGATCAGGACTGATTCTTACGGTTATGGCTACATTCCCCATTCTGCTCGCGGCAGGCGGAACGCTTCAGCGCATCTCGCTCGGGGCATTTATCATCGCCATGGGCATGTTGGTGGACAATGCCATAGTTGTGCTCGACGGCATTCTGGTGAACTTTAAAAAAGGAATCTCCCGTCCTGCGGCACTTATCAGTCCTGCAAAGAAAACAGCCTGGCCGCTGCTTGGCGCTACTTTCATCGCAGTAGCGGCTTTCCTGCCGGTGTACCTTTCGCAGGACGCCGCAGGCACCTACGCACGCGACCTGTTTCTGGTTCTGTGTATCTCATTGCTGATCAGCTGGCTGCTGGCCATGACCCAGGTGCCACTGTTTGCCGGCCTTATGCTGAAGCCCTCCGCTGAAAAAGGCGAAGAAGCGCTCTTTACTGGAAAATCGTACCGAACACTCCGCAAGGTACTATGCAAACTGCTTCACTACAAAACCGTAACACTCTCGGTATCTGCCCTGCTCCTGCTGGCCGCCGCCCTGAATTTCGGAAATATCAAAAAAACCTTCTTCCCCGACTTCAACTACAATCAGGCATACATCGAATACCGCATGCCGGCAGGGGTGAGCCCCCGGAAGGTGCAGGACGACCTTTACCAGATTACAGCATATCTTGATTCGCTGGAGGAGGTCAAGATGGTGGTTTCCAGTCATGGGCAGACACCCACCCGCTATTGCCTGGTACGTCCGCTGGGCGAAGCAGGTGATAACTACGGGGAGTTGATCGTGAACTTTGAGGATTACGAAACCATGATCCGGATGAAGCCCTTAATTTCGGAATATCTTCACAGGAATTTTCCGGATGCCAGGACCAGGATCAGGAAGTATAACCTTTCCATTAAGGCCTCGCATACGGTGGAGGCCGAATTTTCCGGGCCCGATCCCGCCGTGCTCAGGGATCTCAGCCGCAAGGCTATAGAAGTTTTCAAAGAGAATCCCTATGTTGACCTTTACACCCTCGAGGATGACTGGGAATCGCCGGGCGAAGCCCTTACTGTCCGCTACAACCCGCAGGCAGCAGCCAGGGCGGGCGTCACCAGGCAGGATGTGAGCAATGCACTCCTTTCAGCAACCGACGGGTTGCCCATCGGCAGCTACTTTGAAGACCAAACCCGCGTGAATATCATGCTGAAACTGCGCAACAACGATGGTTCGCGCATCGAAGATCCGGGAGAAATCCCAGTTTGGAGCATGTTGCCCGATATTTCTGGAATCAATGAGCAAACGGTCAGGGAACTGATGACGGGTATCAAGTCTGTGGATGACCTGAGCCAGGAACTGGTAAGCCCGGTCCCGCTAAGCGCGGTCACACACGGCATTGATCTTACGTGGCAGGAACCTGTTGTGCACAGGATGAACGGGCGAAGGGCCATACAGGTGCAATGTGAACCAAAAGACGGGCACAGCCCCGCCGAAACACGTCAATACAGCAAAAAGGCGATAGAAGCCATCCCGCTGCCGGCGGGCTATCAGATGCAGTGGGTGGGCGAACATGAACTTCAGGGAGACGCGCTCAGAAACATCTTCAGGTTTCTGCCCATCTCCATTTTGCTGATTATCCTCACACTGATCCTCCTGTTCAACGATTTCAGGAAACCGCTGATCGTGATCCTGTGCATCCCCATGGCTTTCATCGGCATTGTTCCGGGCATGATCCTGGCGGGACAACCATTCACTTTTATGGCTATCATCGGCTCATTCGGGTTGATGGGGATGATTGTAAAAAACGCCATTGTGCTGATCGATGAAGCGGAAGGACTGATTGCAGCTGGCACAGAAAAGCATCTGGCCCTGATCAATGCTACCATTTCGCGCGCGCGGCCGGTGATCCTCGCTTCACTCACCACCATCCTTGGAATGCTCCCCCTGCTCACCGACCCCATGTACGCCAGCATGGCCGTAGCCATCATCAGCGGACTGCTGGTCGGCACCCTTATCACCCTGCTCTTTGTACCGATTCTTTACGCCGTTTTCTATGGGGTTAAACCCGCTTCAATCCCTGTTAACAATAACGACACACGCGCATGAACAAACTGATAATCAATTCCCTGATACTTATACTGGCGTTTGGCTTACAGGCAGCAGGGCAGCAGCAACTCAGCCCGGAACAATGCCGGAAAATGGCCCTGGAGAAGAACGAAGACCTGAAAATTGCCGGCATGCAGACCGAAAAAGCAAACCGCATGCAAGCTGCCGCGCGTACACTCAGGCTGCCTTCGCTTTCGGTATCAGGCACAGGCATCTACCAGAACAAGGATTTTGAAATGGAGATGTTCCTGCCTACGCAAACCCCCAATCCATTGACCGGTCAGCTGGAGCCCAACATCATGATCAATCCGCTGACCGGGGAGCCGGTAATCGGCCCCGACGGCAATCCCGTTTTCAATATGTATGCCTGGCTGCCCCTCGAAATCAGCCTGAATGGCGCATACCTTGCCGGCGTCAGTCTTGATCAGCCTGTTTACGCGGGCGGCAGGATAAGGGCAGGAAATCAGATGGCTGATCTGGGGGTGGAAATGGCCGAAGAGAATACCCGCCTGCAACTGGGAAATACCATAGAGGAAGCTGACCGCGCCTATTGGACGTTTGTATCAGTAAGAAGTAAAACCATGCTTGCAGGCCAGGCTGTAAAAATGCTTGAGGAACTGGTGACAAGGGCAAAAAACAGTCATGAAACAGGAATGGCCAGCCGGAACGACCTGTTAAAAGCGCAGGTGGAACTCAGCCATGCACGGCTTAACCTGCAAAAAGCACAACAAGGTATGGAACTCAGCCGCATGGACCTGTGCCGGGTGACCGGCTTGCCGTTTGACACACGGATTATAGTTACCGACACCTTGCAGGATGCTGAAAACGCAATACCTGCATCAGTGAACCCGGAACCTGCCAGACCGGAAAACCGGCCGGAATACCAGCTGCTGCTGAAAAAGATCGGCATGCAGGACCATCAGATCCGTATGGAAAGGGCAGAATTTCTGCCAACCGCAGGCATCAGGGCAGGATACAACCATATCGGCGGAGTAGAACTGAGCGGCACCGGCTTTGAAAATACCAGTTTCAATGTGATGGCATCTGTCAGTATCCCCCTCTTTCACTGGGGTGAAGGGATGCAGAAGATAAAAGCCGCCCGTCTTGAAAAAGAGATCAGGGAAACGGAGTTGACCAAATATCACCAACTGATGCTGCTCGAAGCAGAACAGGCAAGGCTTAACCTG
>CAZDBX010000090.1:10227-11685 GCA_964503805.1 uncultured Lentimicrobium sp.
TTTTTGATCATATTGCTGAACGCTATCTGCCCATTCCTGAGAAAATCAGCCTCCGCATTGTCCTGCATGCCATAGTCAGCCTGCTGCTCGGGGTTGCCCTGCTGACGGCTGTAGTGCTCACAGGGAATGAGCCCCTGTTCTTTTCGAATCCCATCATGCAGATGATGATCCTGTTCGGACTGATCTTCACCTTTATCCTGATCCTGATCTCTGTCACCCTGCGTATCATCGACCAGTGGATCAATTCCGTCAGGGAACTCGAAGAGATGAAGAACCTCAAACTGGCCAGTGATTACAGTTCGTTGCAGGCACAGCTTAACCCGCATTTTCTCTTCAACAACCTGAGTGTGCTGAAATCAATGATTACCTACGAACCGGAAACTGCTATACAGTTTACCCAGAACTTTACCGATGTGTACCGCTACGTGCTGCAGAGCAAGGATAAAAGCACGGTGAAAGTTTCGGAGGAACTCGGTTTTATCGAAGCTTATATTGCATTGCACAAGGAACGCATGGGAAACGCCCTGATGGTGGAGACGGATATCAGCAGTGCTGCACTCAACCGGGAAATCCCGCCGCTCGCCCTTCAGTTGCTGATCGAAAATGCCCTGAAGCACAACATCGCCCTGAAAGACTCCCCGCTGCATATTGTCATCAAGAGCAACGACAACAGCATCACCGTGACCAATAACATCAATTTCAAAGAAGCTTCCTGGTCAGGGAAAACCGGACTGCTTAACCTGCAGCAGCGATACGCCCTGCTCACGGGCCCTCCGGTTGAAATCAGGCAGCAGGATGGTTTTTTTGAAGTAGAAATCCCTTTGCTATGAACAAACCGGTAAACATACTCCTGATAGAGGATGAGGATTATAACCTCAGGCTGCTTGAGGACATGATCCGCAAACTGCGTCCCGGATGGAAGGTATCAGGCACGTTTGAGAGTGTAAAACGGAGTGTTGATTGGCTGAAACAGCATCCGCAACCCGACCTGATATTCATGGATATACAACTGGCCGACGGACTATGCTTCGCCATTTTTGAACAGGTAAAGGTCACGAGCATGGTAATTTTTACCACGGCTTATGACAATTACGCCATTCAGGCCTTTAAGGTAAACAGCGTCGACTACCTGCTCAAGCCCTTCAGGGAAAAGGAGCTTGAAGAGGCCATCGTCAAGTTTGAAAACCTCACGGGCCTGACTGCTGACATGCACCATATCCCCGACTATCAGGAAATTCTCGACGCCATCCGGAAAGGGCAGAAAAAATTCCGCCGGCGCTTCCTGGTAGCAAAAGGCGAGTCCTACATCAGGCTGGAGGTTTCCGATATTGCGTATTTCCACAATGAAAACCGCATTACCACCGCGGTTACGTTTAACAAGCATACGCACATCCTCGACTTTTCGCTGGATGCGCTTGAGGAACAACTTGATCCTGATGAGTTTTACCGCGCCAACCG
>CAZDBX010000091.1:0-11648 GCA_964503805.1 uncultured Lentimicrobium sp.
AGGATGGGCCGAATGCAGATAAAAATGCCGCGGATTTTTCTATTGATCATCAAAATGTCACTGCAAAGGACAAGTTGAAAATTATGCTTGCGCCGGGAGGAGGGTATACCGTTATAATGAGTCCGGTGGATGGGTTGTAAATGTTTGTCTGAATGTTTTGTCCTGCCTGAAAATACCTTCCGGATAACGTTTGCCGGATTGATTTTTCGTATTCGTTTTATATTTCCCTTTGAATACCGTAAGTTTGCCTGTCGAAAAAGGCAAGCATATTCTTTTGATAACAACCTCTATAACAGCAATTCATGAGCAAAGATCTTACCACTCTGGCTGCCGATAACATCCGCATCCTTTCTGCAGCAATGGTTGAGAAGGCCAGGTCGGGGCATCCCGGTGGCGCGATGGGCGGAGCCGATTTTATACATATTCTTTACACGGAATACCTCCGGTATGATCCTTCGGATATGACCTGGCACATGCGCGACCGTTTCTTTCTCGATCCCGGGCATATGTCGCCCATGCTCTATTCAGTGCTGGCCCTTTCGGGGAACTACAGCATCGATGATCTGAAGAATTTCAGGCAGTGGGGGAGTGTAACACCCGGACATCCCGAGGTGGATCAGGCACGTGGGGTGGAAAATACATCAGGCCCTTTGGGACAGGGACATGCCATGGCCATCGGCGCTGCCATCGCTGAGCGTTTTTTATGTGCCCGCTTCGGCGAATGGATGTCTCACAAGACTTATGCTTACATCTCGGATGGCGGGATTCAGGAAGAAATTTCCCAGTCAGCCGGCAGGATTGCCGGTCATCTCGGGCTGAGCAACCTGGTCATGTTTTTCGACAGCAACGACATTCAGCTGTCGACCGACACCCATGTGGTTACCAGCGAAAATACCGCGTTGAAATATGAAGCCTGGGGCTGGAATGTAATGACTATTGACGGAAATGATCATTCAGCCATCCGTGCGGCGCTGGATGCTGCCCAACTTGAGCAGGAGCGGCCTACCCTGATTATCGGGAAAACCGTGATGGGCAAAGGAGCGCTCACGGCGGATGGAGAGAGTTTCGAGCGCAAATGTGCCACCCACGGCATGCCGCTGGGCGAATCGGGCGCTTCTTTTGAGAAATCCATCGCCAATCTCGGCGGGAATCCTGAAGATCCGTTTGCAGTTTTTCCGGAAGTGGCCGGATGGTATGCCCTGAAGCGGAATGAGAAGATCGCTTCTGCCGCCCAAAGGAAAGCTATGCAGCAGCAATGGGAGAGCGAACATCCTGAACTTGCCGCAAAACTGTTGCAATACCTCTCGGGAAAACTGCCTGAGCTTGATTTCGGAAGTGTGAGCCAGAAACCGGGCATAGCAACCCGCGCCGCTTCATCGGCCATTCTCGCATACCTTGCTCAAAACGTGGGAAATATGATTGTTTCGTCTGCCGACCTTGCCAACAGCGACAAGACCGACGGGTTCCTGAAACAAACCAAACCTCTGGCCAAAGGCGATTTCAGCGGTGCATTCCTGCAGGCGGGCGTCAGTGAACTGACCATGGCGGCCATTTGTAACGGCATTGCCCTGCATGGCGGGGTATGGGCCGCCTGCGGCACTTTCTTCGTGTTCAGCGATTATATGAAACCGGCCGTCAGGCTTTCGGCATTGATGGGATTGCCTGTCAAATATATCTGGACGCATGATGCCTTCAGGGTGGGAGAGGATGGACCCACACATCAGCCCGTTGAACAGGAAGCGCAGATCAGGTTGCTGGAGCAGATGAAAAACCACTACGGTGCCATGAGCCTGCTAGCCCTTCGTCCGGCAGATGCCGCCGAAACCTCGGTGGCCTGGAAACTTGCCATGGAGAATACCTCAACGCCCACAGCGCTGATTCTTTCACGACAAAATATCAACGATCTGCCTGCAGCAGAGGGGATAACGCCATACAATTCGGCACTTCGCGCTGCAAAAGGAGCCTATGTAGTTCAGGATTGTGAAGGAACTCCTGACGTGATCCTGCTGGCCAGCGGATCGGAAGTTTCAACCCTGTTTGCAGGTGCAGCATTGCTGAAGGCTGAAAAGAATCTGAAAATCAGGATTGTTTCAGTAATATCTGAAGGGTTGTTCCGTCAACAGGAGCAAGCTTATCAGCAGGAAGTATTGCTGCCCGGTTTACCCGTATTCGGACTGACCGCCGGATTGCCGGTTACCCTTTCAGGGCTGGTTGGCGAAAAAGGCAGGGTCTGGGGCCTCGATCACTTTGGTTACTCCGCTCCGGCAAAGGTGCTGGATGAAAAGTTCGGATTTACCCCTGAAAATGTGGCTTTACAGGTAAAAGAATACCTGGGCTTATAGCTGGTCCTTCTGCCATTTACTGACCGGCTCCGGTGCTGAAGCGGTAGCCCGTTGTACTTTCGAAAACCTCGCCCGGCTTCAGCAGGGTGCCCGGAAAACCGGGATGGTTCGGCGAATCGGGATAATGCTGCGTTTCAATGGCTACACCCTTGTAGCGCCCATATTGCACCCCTTCGTGTCCGGTCAGGGCAGGAATATAATAGCCTGTATAGATATGCACTGACGGCTGGTCAGTGAATATCTCCACCTGCCTGCCGGATAGCGGTTCCGACAACACTGCCGCAGGAATAAGACATCCTTTCTGGTTTTCAAGCGCATAACCGTGGTCGTAACCATCAGGCAACCGGCCTATGTCGCGGCCGATGGTTTTGGACTCCGAAAAATCAAGGGCGGTGCCGGTAATGTCAATAATCCGCCCCGTGGGGATCAGCTTGCTGCTTTCAATATTTTTATTACTGAATATCCTGAGCCGGTGACCCAGAATATCCGGTTGGCGCATATTCAGGTTAAAATAGGTGTGATTGGTCAGGTTGACCACGGTCGGTCTGTCGGTGGTTGCATGATATTTAATGGTGATCGTACCGGGAGATGACATGATATAGGTGACCTTTACCTGAAGGTTTCCCGGAAATCCTTCCTCGAGGTGGGGGCTGAGGTAACTGAGTTCAAGTCCGTATTTATCTTCCGTCATTATTACCTGATGATTCCAGGTTCGCTTGTCAAATCCCCTGAAACCTCCGTGCAGGGTATTGCCTCCGTTGTTGACCGGCAAACGGTAACTTTCGCCGCCTATACAGAATTCCCCGCGGGCGATCCGGCCCGCGTACCTGCCGGTGATACATCCGAAATAGGGGCAGTCGGCAAGATAGCGTTCATCCAGGTAGGCATCTGCTGTATCAAAGCCCAGCACAACCTCGCCGGATTGTCCGTGCCGGTCGGGTGTGCGTATTGAAGTGATAATGCCGCCATAATTGCTGATGCTGACTACTGTACCTTTCCCGTCATCCAGGGTGTACAGCACAAGTTCTCTGCCTTCGGTGTCGCGCCCCCATGGCCTGAGCAGATGTTTCATAATGTGGTTTTTCAGCAAAGATAAGCGGTTGATTTCAATCATTAAAATTCCGGAAAATTCTGTGCCTTTTTGCCGGATAAACAATATTTGGCTGATATGACTTACTTTTACGACAGCAAAATCATTTCTTCAACTGAGGAAGGATTCGTCAGATTTAAGAAATTTGTGGCTGACAATCAGTTATCTGAATATTTTGAACACATATTTTATCATGGACATTGAAGTTTTAAAAGCCAGGTTTGTTGAAAAATACGGACCGGGATCCGTTCAGGGATTTTTTGCGCCCGGCAGGGTCAATCTGATTGGTGAACACACCGATTATAACGGCGGCTTTGTGCTGCCCTGTGCCCTGAGTTTTGGCAATTACTGCCTGATCCGCAAAACGGACCTGCCGTATGTGCGGTTCTCCTCCCTGAATATGAATTTTGAAACCGAAGTGAGCGTTGAGAATCTTGACAAACCGGTGGGCAGGGAGTGGGTGAATTATCCGGTAGGTGTTTTTGCCCAGTTCCTTAAAAAAGGAGTACGTTTTACACAGGGGGCCGATATGCTTTTTTACGGAGATGTGCCGGCAGGGGCTGGCCTTTCCTCCTCGGCTGCCCTCGAGGTAGTTACTGCTGTGGCCATAAACGATGTTTACGGAACCGGTTATTCAGAAATCGAACTGGTAAAGATGGCGCAAAAAGCCGAGCATGAATTTGCCGGGGTTATGTGCGGCATCATGGACCAGTTTGCCTCCGCCCTGGGAAAGGAAGGGCATGCGGTATATCTGAATTGCGATACCCTTGAATTTGAGTTGGTTCCGTTGACGCTGGAAGGCGTGAAGATTGTGATCGCCAATACCAACAGCCCGCATAAACTGGATTCGGGAAAGTACAATGAACGTGTCGGGGAATGCCACGCTGCAGTTGCCGCCATTCAGCCGTACAAACCGATCAACCAGCTTGCCGATATCACTGTTGAAGAATTTTCAAGGTTGAGTGTTCATATTCAGGATTCTACCGTGATGCGGCGTGCCCGGCATGTGGTCACTGAAATTGAGCGTACCCGCGCGGCTGTTGAATTTCTGAAAGCCGGAGATATCCAGGCTTTTGGAAAACTGATGATTGCTTCTCATAATTCCCTGCGCGATGATTATGAGGTTACCGGACCGGAGCTTGATGCCATGGTGGAATCATCCCTTGGTATTGAAGGAGTGCTTGGCTCACGCATGACCGGCGGCGGTTTTGGAGGATGTACAGTAAGTTTGGTGAAAGATGAGGCAATAGAAGAATTTATCAGCCATGCAGCTGCCGGATATAAGGAAAGAACCGGTCTGACCCCCGCGTTCTATGTGGCTGAAACCAGCGATGGCGGCAAACGTATATGCTGATTGGTTTTACTGTTGGGCCGGGTTGACTTTTAACTAAGGGATATTCAATTAAGGCAGCGCCCGTCAGCAGCGAATATTCAACCTGCTGTCCGTAGGATTGTCTGAGTGCTTTTTTCTATCTTTGCGGCATGCAGGAAACCATTCTTATTCTCGATTTCGGCTCCCAGTACACTCAGCTCATCGCACGCAGGGTCAGGGAGTTAAATGTATATTGTGAAATTCATCCCTTCAATAAAATCCCTGAGATTACTCCGTGGATCAAGGGAGTAATCCTCTCGGGCAGCCCTTTTTCGGTACGAGATAAAGATGCTCCTTATCCTGATCTGTCACATATCCGCTCCAAAGTTCCCTTGCTTGCTGTTTGCTATGGCGCCCAATACCTGGCACAGACGTCGGGGGGTGAGGTAATGCCCTCAAAAATCAGGGAATACGGCAGGGCCAACCTTGGTTTTATTGATATCACCAATCAGCTGATGGTGGGTTTAAGTCATGGAAGTCAGGTGTGGATGTCGCACGGCGATACCATTTTGCACAAACCTGATCATTTTAAAGTGATCGCCAGTACCGCTGATGTGGATATTGCAGGCTTTCAGGTTGAGGGCGAGCCTACCTGGGGCATTCAGTTCCATCCCGAAGTCTATCATTCAACCGAAGGCGCAGTACTGCTGAAAAATTTTGTTGTGGGCATCTGTGGTTGTCGTCAGGACTGGACTCCGGCTTCTTTTATTGAATTAACGGTCGCTGAATTGAAGGCTCAGCTGGGCAACGACAAAGTGCTGCTCGGGCTTTCGGGCGGCGTTGACTCCTCGGTGGCTGCAGTATTGCTCCACAAGGCCATTGGCCATAACCTGCATTGTATTTTTGTGGATAACGGGTTGTTGCGCAAAGATGAGTTTACCAGGGTACTGGATTCTTATCAGCATATGGGGCTCAACGTGAAAGGCGTGGATGCCACGGAGAGCTTCCTCGAAGCCTTGCATGGCATCAGTGAACCTGAGCAGAAAAGAAAGGCCATCGGAAAAACCTTTATTGATGTGTTTGACCACGAAGCCCATCTGATCAGCGATGTAAAATGGCTGGCACAGGGCACGATTTATCCGGATGTCATCGAATCCGTTTCGGTGAATGGACCTTCTGCAACCATCAAATCGCACCACAATGTGGGCGGGCTGCCCGATTATATGAAACTGAAGGTGGTTGAACCGCTGAAAAGCCTTTTCAAAGACGAGGTAAGGCGGGTAGGTACCACCCTGGGCATTGATCCCGATATTCTGAACCGTCATCCATTTCCGGGCCCGGGCCTGGGCATCCGCATTCTCGGGGAAATTACCCGCGAAAAGATCCGTATTCTGCAGGAGGCCGACGCCATCTTCATTGAAGGGCTGAAATCTTCCGGACTATACAAGGAAGTGTGGCAGGCAGCCGTTATATTATTGCCCGTGAAATCAGTCGGTGTGATGGGAGATGAACGTACCTATGAATATGTGGTGGCTCTCAGGGCCGTTGGCAGCACCGATGGCATGACCGCCGACTGGTCGCACCTTCCGTATGATTTTCTGGCAAAAGTGTCGAACGACATCATCAATAAAGTAAAAGGGGTGAACCGCGTGGTATATGACATCAGTTCAAAACCCCCGGCTACCATTGAATGGGAATGATCCCCGTTCGTAAACGCAGTGAACTATGGTCTTGAAAAGAACCTTCATCCGGCTTTTATTCCTTTTGTGTTTTATCTCCGGTCTCAGTGCCCAGGAAACAGGCGTTCGCCGGTCACAGGTTGTGGAAACCTATAGGGGGAAGCAGTATTATATACATTTTGTTGAGCGGGGGCAGACCCTTCATGCCATTTCACAGGCTTATCAGGTAACGGTTGACGATATCAGGCAGGCGAACCCCGATCTCACTGATGTGCTCCGCGATGATCAGATGCTGATGATACCAGTCAAAGATCTTCGTGCAGCGCCCGAACCTGTCAGTAAAACTGAAACTCCCGCTGATTTGCCGGCCCGCGACGTTGTTGATGGGCAGAGGTCGCACATCATCGCGCCCAAAGAAACCTGGTATGCTTTGGCGAGGCAGTATAACCTTGCCGTTAAGGATATCATCGCCGCCAATCCCGGGGTGGATACCCTGCGGATAGGCATGAAGGTTATTATCCCTGAGCCAACGCAGCCTGAAGTGCGACCGGGACTGAAACTATATACAGTGAGTGCACAGGAAACCCTTTACGGAATTTCAAGGTCATTCGGAATCACAGTGGATGAACTGGTGGGACTTAATCCGGCTTTAAGTAACGGACTGCAGACCGGGCAGGTGATCAATGTTCCCGACCGGGACCCGGTGGTGCAGAAGCCTGCGGAACTACCCCGGAGCAGGAAGGATGGATACCTGGAGCACAAGGTTGAACGGAAGGAGACCCTCTACAGTATTTCCAGGCGCTATGGCGTGGAGATGTCGGCCATTATTAATGCTAATCCCGGACTTGGCGGATCGCTGAAGAAAAATGAAGTATTACTTATTCCATTGCCCGGTTCTGCAACCGCAGGAGCCGTGAAGGTAAAGCAGGATTCCGTGGTTCTGGGCAGGGCAGTGCATGCCGAGGCACTTCCTGAATTACCGGTGATGAACTGTACTCCCTCTCATCCGGTAAAAAGGACTTTCAACCTGGCGCTTATGGTGCCCTTTGCCCTCGAACATGCTGACAGTGTTTACACAGGCGATCCCATGTCGCTGAAACAGCCTGCGGAATACCGGTCTCTCGATTTTATACAGTTTTACGAAGGCGCGCTGATAGCGGTTGATGACCTGGCTGCCCGTGGTATGGACGTCAGGCTGCATGTTTACGATGCCGATGCCGGAGAGGGTATGGCAAAAACCAGAAGGATACTCAACAATCCTGAAATGGAAAATATGGATCTGATCATCGGGCCCCTGTTTGCCCGGAGTTTTGAATTGGTGGCTTCCTTTGCCGCAAAGCATAAAATCCCTGTGATCAATCCACTTTCGCAAAGGAGCGAGATAATTGCCGGAAATTCTTATGTAGTGAAATTACAGCCTTCGGGTTGGAGCAGTTATAACGGCACGGCTAAAGTGCTTGCCGGCCGGTTCAGCGATGCCAACTTTGTGGTAATGCGCCGCAATGATACCGAGAATGCTTCGATGGCAGGGGTTTTTTCGGGTACACTCCGGAAGCTAATCGCTGACCCCGCCGGGGTTAAGGAAGTTATATACAGCAAGGGCCACGATGCCGGGCTGATACAAAGTATGGTTCCGGGCAAAACCAACGTTGTATTGATGCTCACGAATGATAAGGCGCTGATCCCTGCACTGCTCAGGCGGCTGAATGATCTGCGCGAAAAGTATCAGATCGTGGTGGTAGGCCTGCCTGAATGGGAAGAAATGGAAATGGACATCAATTACCTGCATCAGCTGAATGCCCATTTCTTTACTCCCTGGTTTGTCGATTATTCCGATCCCGACGTGTTCCGTTTTATCAGCAGCTTCAGGGAACGTTATATCGGGGAACCGGAATTGTTCCGTTACGCCTACCTGGGTTACGATCTGACAGCTTATTTTCTGGAAGCACTCTATTCCTTTGGCCCCGGTTTCTTAAGTTGTATTCCTGAGTTTACTAAAAAAGGACTGAGCAACAATTTCAGGTTTCAGCAACAGGATGGCGGCGGATATGAGAATACCAGCATAACAGTATACCGCCTTGCTGACTTCCGGAAAGAAACAGTAAAATAGAGCTTCTGTCAGGAATCTAAAAAGTTAACCGATCTGTTTCCTGATTCCGGCAGTGGTTCTTGCAGCCTGTATTGCTTTTGCAATACCAAATATTATTACGAACGCGAAAATTATGGTAGCCCCTGACGGGATATCCAGGTAATAAGATATATAAATTCCTGACAATGAACCAATAATCCCTATGATAACGGAGTAGATCATCATTAATCTGAGATTTTTGGTAAAAAGGTTTGCAGTCGACTGGGGAATGGTCAGGAATGAAATGACAAGGATAATCCCGACAACCCGGATATTCATTACGATGGTCAGCGCTACCAGGCTGATCAGGATATATTTGAAAAGGCTGACGGACACACGGTGGGCACGGGCATATTCCTCATCGAAAGCAATAAACAGGATAATGTGATAAAACCGGATAAAAAACAGTACGATGACTGCGCTCAGCCCCAGCATCAGTATGAGGTCGGATTTGCCTACTGTCAGGATGCTTCCGAAAAGGTACGACATAAGGTTGGGCGCATATCCCGGGGTCATAAACACAAAAATAATCCCCAGCGCCATTCCCAGCGACCATAGAATCCCAATGGCAGAATCCTCACGCACATTGGTTTTACCCGAAACATATTCAATACCCAAAGCGGAGAGTACGCTGAAAACCGCTGCTCCGGTTACGGGATTTAATCCCAGATAATAAGCGATGCCGATGCCGCCGAATGAAGCATGGGTGATGCCCCCGCTGATAAAAACCATTCGCCGGGCAACGATGTAACTGCCTACAATGCCGCAGGTTACACTGGCCAGTAATGCTGCCCAGACAGCATTCCGGAAGAATTCGTATTCGAAGAGATGCAACATACTCTCAGTCATGGTTATGGTGATGTTCGCCGAGCACGGTGTGGGGTACCTCACCGTGGGTGATCAGTTGTATCGGGCAATTATAAGCAGCAAGCTGACTCTGGGTGATGATGTTTGAGCGGTGGTAATGAAGGTTACGGTTTACACAGGCGATGGTTTTCACGTAGGTTGTGATGGTACCTACGTCGTGCGACACCATCATAATGGCCATCTTGTCGTTCAGGTTTCGCAACAGTTCATACAGGTCATGCTCAAACTTGTTGTCAACAAAGGTGTTGGGTTCATCAAGAATCAGCAGGCGGGGTTCCGAAATAATGGCTCGTCCCAGAAAAGCGCGTTGCATCTGGCCACCGGAGAGCTCACCAATGCTTTTATTCCGGAGGTGGGCAATTCCCATCATTTCAAGTATCTCCAGCGCCCGGACTTTATCGCTGCGGGTAAAATGCCTCAGTCCTGCATTTGCCGACATAAGTCCGGAGAGCACAACTTCATTTACCGATATTGGGAAACTCCGGTCGGTCTTATTGACCTGGGGCAGGTATCCGATCAGGTTTCGCTGACCGGTGCCGTAATAGATTACTTCTCCCTGCATAGGTGGAATCAACCTGAGAATCAGTTTCACCAGGGTGGTTTTGCCGCCACCGTTAGGACCAATTACGCCGATATAATCTTTCTCCTGAATACTCAGACTCACATTGTGCAGTATCACTTCATTATTGTAGCCTGCACTTGCATTGCGTATCTCAACGATCTCCTGCATAATTGTTAAGGCATCTGGCGGTTCGAAGCTGCTATTTTGCCGGCAATATCCAGCATATTATCCATCCAGTCGGCGTCAACCGGATTGAACTCTTCAACCCTTGCATTCAGTTGTTCTGCAAGCGTAAGTGCGCTCTGCTTGTTGAACTGGCTGGAGACAAATATCGCCCTGATCTGTTTTTCACGGGCAATTGTGATCAGTTTGCTCATATAACGCGGGCTTGGCTCCTTGCCTTCCTGCTCAATGGCGATCTGCTCAAGGTTGTAATCCCGGGCAAAATAACCCAGTGAGGGATGATAAATCATAAATTCCCTGACCCCGGAGGCCTGGATTATCTGCCTGATCTGCATGTCGAGGGAATCAAGTTCAACGATAAAATGATCGTAATTGGCAGTAAAGTATGCTGCATTCTCCGGATCCAGTTCAATAAGTCCTTTCAGCATGTTTCCAGCCTGGATTTTAACGGCCGGAACCGAAAGCCAGATGTGCGGATCCACGCCGCCGGGATGTACATGGTCGCCATGAAGGACTTCAGCGCCCCTGATCAGGTCAAGATCTTCGGACGTGTCATATATCTTCATTCCGGGGTAATTCTGTGCTAACTTACCCAGCCAGTTGATTTCGAAATCCAGGTGGCCAAGTTTGAAATATGCGATGGATTTTCCTGTCTCTGCCATCTGTCTGGAGGTGGGCTCATAAGTCTCATGATTGCCTTCCTCAGGTATCAGCACATTAACGGAAAACTTATCCCCCGAAATTTTAGTAATAATGGTTTTTTGTGGTAATGTGCTTACAGTGATGATTTTCTCACCTTCGGATGTTATCGATTGATTCCGGCATGAGCCAAAAATCAGGGCTGCAAGCAGAATAGCGGTGGTGTAATAAAGTTTCATGATGAGAAATTGCAAAAATCAGGATGTTTGACTTACGGTTACAAAGCTACAACAAATCGGGAGAGCTTAACAATCCCCTGCGCCGAATGTTTGGCAGTAGGGGAGGGTAAGGGCAGACCGGCTGTCAATGTCAGGAAATGAACACTGATCATTTTTAACTTTCATCAATTTTTCGAAACCGGGGATCAATGAATGATTGTTAATCCACTAACAATATCATCCTTAGGTAAGTAACTAATAAATAGATTCTTAAAAAATCCTAAAATTTAAAAACCTCTGGTTTTGAAGCCGGTTTTAGTTTTTCAATTCAAAAAATAGCCCTAATTTTGCCACAAATTGATAAATAGTTGTTTATGGAAAATAAACTTCAGGAACTCACCCGGAAGATATACAACGAAGGCGTGGAGAAGGCGGAGCAGGAAGCCGCAGTTATTCTTGACAATGCGCGAAAGGAAGCCGCTGCTTTAACGGCAAAGGCCAGGACTGAGGCAGAAGAAATTGTGAAGCAGGCCAGGGCCAATGCCGATGAGATGCTGCGCAATGCACAATCGGAGGTCCGCATGTCGTCTAAACAGGCCATCAGTGCCATCAGGCAGCAGATTGCCGG
>CAZDBX010000092.1:0-11484 GCA_964503805.1 uncultured Lentimicrobium sp.
ACCGTACAACAGGATTCTTCCGGAAGAGAAGGCGTAAGAATGTTTTGCCGACTTATACCCGGATGTAATCAGGATTCCATTAATCCGACTCTTTATCCTCCTTTTCCAGACTTTTTAAAATATCGGCAACGATCAGCGCGGGGGCTTCGTTTTCATTTATAAGGCGGGTAAAAGCCTGGTGCAATCTTCTGGCAACTTTATAATGACGGTTCATTCGTTCGTAGATGTATCCCGGGTAGAGCAGCGTGACAAGGATGTCTTTACGTATCGTATACTCAACGTATTGTTCTTCGGTGTTGACGGACACGCCTCCTTCTGTCAGTATGTTGTTCAGATGCGTTGTCAGGATGAAGATTTCGGGGCTTAATTCTTCGGGGTAGCTGCGTATAAGCCTGACATTGCAATAGTATTGCCCGAAAACAAGTGAATAGCTGAAGGTTTCACTTTTGTTGTCCGTAAGTTTCAGTGTGGTGGAAATGGTCCTTTCCTTTTCATATATTCCGGAAGGATAGTCCTGCTGGAGATGGAATTTTTTCATCTCTTTCCATAAGGCTTCTTCCTGTTTATCAGCATTCAGGGTCAAACGATAACACATTCGCAGATAATGCGCAAGTCTGTTCATGGGTTTTAGATTTGGCTTCTGCAAAGTTCGGGATAAAAACCAATCCAAACATATGCTTATCCGGTGAAGTTATCACAGGGCGCTTTTAATTACTTTCAGCAAGGATTTCAGGTTTTCCGGACAAAATTATGAGTTCAGGTGAATTATAACTTCACAAACCCCGCACAAACCTCATTATCAATCTTCAGGAAATAGTAACCCGGGCTCAGATTCCGGATGGAGATAACCGGACCGTGCGTTGAAAGGTTGCCTGTTTTGCAGACAAGGCCGGATGCATTCATTATGGTGTAACAATTCCCCTTGAGAGGTTTTGTACAGGTTATGCTGATTTCTGTCGTGGCCGGATTTGGATGAATGCGAAATGCTTCATTTCCGAAAGTCGCTTGCTGCGCATTCAGTATAACGACGCTGATTGTCTGCATCGCTGTGTCCTGCCGGCTGCATGATTGAGCATACAGCCGCACATCGTAAAATCCCGAAGCTGTGTAGGTATGCACCGGGTTTTCATCTGTGGAAGAGAAGCCATCGCCAAAATCCCAGTAAAACTGATCAGAAAAAGCAGAGTGGTTGGCGAACATAACTTCTCCGTTTCCGGCTTGTGTGTATGTGAAACCTGCCACCGGATCCATGGTTCCAATGTGCCAGGTGGCCAGACTGTCGTATACTACCGTCCGTGCAGCGGCTCGTATCAGGGAGGCGTCCGTGGTCGGAATTCCGGGGTTGAAACTCACTGTGGTCGGGTCTTTCCGGAAAATAGCAGAATAAAAGCTGCATGCAGCAGCATAGGTGCCCGCCAGGGAGGGGTGACTTCCATCAAGTGAGTAGAGCTCCAGCTGGGGGTGGTTCTGTCGTAAATACCGCCATACGGCTCCGACAGGAGATAAAATGGCCTGGTTGTCGGAGGCCATCATTCGGTACCTCAGATTCAGCAGGCTGTCCATGCCCTCGTAAGTACATACTGGCGGCCAGACCGGACAGTTTTCTGCATCTCCGTTCTTTCTTCCCCAGGTCATGTAAAACACCGTCTCCGCGCATTCGTTGTAAGTGTTGATGATGCTGTCGAGTTTTCGAGCATAGGGAAATACCATTTGCTGAACCTGCGGCAACGGAAATGACGGTAACTGGCTTTGCTCCTGCAGTACCACGTAATCCCATCCGCCTGCTGCAATTTTCCCTAATGATAAAGTGTTGGTCGAATGCCCCTGCAAAGTGTACCCGCCGGGTGTGTTGCTGTCGAACCACAGATTGTCACCGGCCGACGAAGCAACATCAGCCACCATCTGCGGAAGGTTGTTGACCGCGGTGTAACTGTTTCCGAGAAATAAGACCTTTTTTGGAATGCTCTGTCCAAAAGCTGCAACGCTGAAAATAAGTAAAATCACTAAAAGTCTGAATTTCATATGATATCCTTATTACGGTTTTATTCAGTCTGATCCGGATCCATTCATAAACACTTTCCGTTGAGCATACTGCCGGATAATGGCAATGCGTGTCAGTGCCGGCTTGACTGAAAATCCGGAGATGTCCTCAAACAGTAGAAATCAGCATGAATATAAGCCTGTTTCAAAGGGCAAACATACTTAAATTAATTTAAAAGAAACTAAGCTTTTATGAAATTTGTTATAATGAAAGAAGCGCCTGGCTGTTTTATTATCTGCTTTATTCCGGATAAACTTGAATAATATTGGGTTAAAGCGGAAACGGTGAAGCTATTGGCTTCCTTCCGCAGGAAACCATTAGTTATCAGGCTGCTCCGGTTTTTTTACAAGGAATAAATCCTTTTACGGAATAGCAATCTTTCCAATTCCGGAGAACGTATCGTTCCCGGCTGACAGCAGATAGATGCCAGGCCCACAATCTGAAGGCAGCCTCAGACGGGCCTCACCGGCATGACTGCATTGCCAGGGCTGCGAAACAACCGTTTGCCCGCTTATGTTGTGAAGGTTTAATTGCAATAACATATTTCGCGGTAATCCATGAATCAGCAGCAAGCGGGAATCTGACGGATCGGCAGAAACGGTGATTCCTTCTGAAGGAATTTGTTCATTGATACCGGTCACAATGCCGAGATGGTATTTTGATACGGCAACATCGGCGTGATTGTTTTGGGTATCGGCATAACCAGCCAACAGTACTTTGTCGGGAGATGGTAATATCATGCTGTTTGCCATGTCGTTCATATAGCCCCCTGAACTGAGTTCATGGGTTGAATAGCCCTGGCCAAGGCCAAATTCGGGATCCGGAGTGCCGTTGTCGAGCGTCCGGAGCAGGAAGGTGTTGTGATCCTGGCCATCGTAAGAGAAACCGGCAGCCAGTATTTTGCCGTCAGCCTGAATGCCTAAAGCCATAAATGCATTGTTTGCTTCGATTTGATAAACCTTCATGCCGGATTCCCCGAAACTGTTGTCGGGATAACCATTGGGCAGAAAACGGAGCAACATGCCGTCGGAATCCACGATGCCCTGAAAGCGCCCTGATACAACAATCCGGTTTTGCTGATCAATGGCAAGCTGGGTTGCCCTTTCAATAATCATATCCATAATATTCAAACCATCTGTAACCGATTTTCCGCCAACCCCGAAAGTGGGATCCGGTGTGCCATCTGTATTGTACCTGATGAGTACGATGGCATCGTATGATTGGTTGAAAGCACATGCACTGATCAGGTACTTGTTGTTGTGCAATGCAATACCGCGCGGTATGTCGTATGAGTTGTTATTGAGATCTGCCACGGTATAGCCATTGGTTCCAAAACCGGTGTCCGTGGAGCCGTTCGAGAGAAACCGCATGATAAATAGGTCATCCCGTTCGCCGGGGCCACTGATGGGGCCTGTTATGACAAATTTGTTGTTTGATAGTTTCAGAATTGAGGAAGCATATTCATTTTTTCCGAGGTTGACCATCAACGTGCCGCCATATCCAAAAGTCGGGTCGGGTTGGCCGGCAGCGGTAAATTTTGCCAGGCCGATATTCTGGTTTCCGCCGTCCATGCAGGAGCCAGCTACAAGTATCCTGCCATCTGCCAGGATTTCCATGTCGCAACAAAAGCTGGTTTCACCTCCAAAACCGAATGAAATCTTTCCCTGGTTGCCAAAGGTGAGATCAGGTTCTCCTTCAGTTGTTAGTTTAAGTAAAAGACAGTCGTTGGTTTCATTGGCATAACCGTTGGTGCCGCAGATTATCAGTCCGCCGTCGGGGGCAATTTCTATTACATCGCCTACATTGCGTCCCGAATTGAAATCGGTGAAGGATTTTCCCCAATCCCCGAATGAAAAATCGAGTGAGCCGGGAATCTGCGCCGGGCAATAAATGATTGCAAAGGCAACGACAATCAGGAGGGAAGTGCGTTTCATTTTTTATATGGATGATAACTGTTTAAGTCAAATTTAAGAAAGATTCTTTATAAGCTGTTGAATAATACTCCGAATTTCTTAGCAAGAGTTTCTTTGCTGAGAGCTCAAATGCAAAAATATCTGCAGCCCGGATTCCCGGATTGCCATTTTGGGTAACCGTGCAACATTACACATGCTCTTATGCCAATGCAATCATGCTTCTTAATTACAGATTGATCAGGGAAATTCACTTTTGTAATAGCTTTCAGGGTTATAATAACCTGCAATCTTTGGATTTATAAGTATATTTGAATGTTCAGATGAAGATGTGCTGATTCTTTTATCTTTTGCCTGAGTAATAACTATGCATCCAAAACGGTTGATTTTTGGCTCTTTCATGACTGCCCTGGTATTTGTTATGCAATTTGCCAGTGCGCAGGAAATTGCTGTCGCAATGGAACAAGGACTGGGCAAATCAGCAACCGGCTATAATGGCAGCGTAATTATTTTGCCATTCGATGAAGAAAGCGCTGATGTATTCAGCATCGGCATGAATTATTATTTCCGGCCGGAGCGGGCTTTCTTCAGGCTTAACGGCGGGCTCTCCTTTTATTCCATAAATGATACTGATGCAGCATTCAAATACATTCGCCTGCCGGCTGGGATTGAGTTCTGCCTGGGACGGAAACTGCAGATTTTACCTGCTGCTGGTTTATCCGTCAGTTACCTGCTGGATTATAATCAGGACGCGGTCACAGATGATTTTGTAAAGAGCAGGTCGCTTTTTCAGCTGGGTTGGTATTGGAGGCTGGGGGTAGGCTTCCTGATGATGGATCAGTACATGATCAATCTGGCATGGCAGCACAATGCTGATATTACTCACATCTACAAAATCAGTCGTTATTCACCGGGAGGGGCGCCTTATAGCCTGGATGTCAAAGGTTATGAGGGGATGCTGATGCTGGGGGTCAGGTGCAATATTTTCAGAAACAGCAATGTGCCTCAACGGCCACCTGAGTAAGATACATTCCTCTTCCTGATTCTGGCGGGGCATTCAGGTCCTTCCGGTCTGTATACTGTCTCAGTCTGAAAACCATTTTCCTGATTGAACACCCCGGGGTGTATATTGTTAATAATTTCATGGATTTTACTATTTTTGTTACCTGAATTCGGAATTAACTCCCAGAAAATCTGACTCTTATTTAACAAGCTGGCCATTATGACGACCAACTCCAGAACTTCTTTGTTTTCGCGATTCTTAAACATTGTTGAAAAAGGGGGTAACGCCCTGCCCAACCCGGCAACGCTTTTTGCGTTGTTTGCCGTTGCCGTGCTGATTTTTTCATGGATAGGTCAGCTTTTGGGCTGGCAGGCATCGCATCCTGCAACCGGGGAAATCATACAGGTACACAACCTCCTTTCGAACGAAGGATTCAGGAGAATTGTGCTTGAGATGGTTGAGAATTATACCGGATTTGCCCCGCTTGGGATTGTCATGGTTGCATTACTGGGAATCGGCATTGCGGAAAGCAGTGGTCTTGTGGGGGCGGTCATCAGGTTGCTGGTGCTCAAATCGCCGAAGAAACTGCTCACTTTTGTGCTGGTTTTCTCCGGAATAGTTTCCAATGTTGCCAGCGATCTGGGATATGTGCTGCTGATTCCTATGGCAGGCGTGATATTTCATTCTGTGGGGCGGCATCCGGTTGCCGGTATGGCCGCAGCATTTGCCGGAGTTTCGGGCGGCTTCAGTGCCAACCTGTTCATTGGTACCATCGACCCTTTGCTTGCGGGGCTTTCAACCGAAGCCGCCAGGATTCTCGATGCAGACTATTATGTGCTGCCGACAGCCAACTATTATTTCATGGCAGCGTCAACCCTGCTGATTTCGTTGCTGGGTACCTGGGTGACCGAGAGAATTGTAGAGCCCAGGTTGGGAAAATATACCGGTGATGTTATGCCGGAATTAATGGAAAAGCTTAATCCCCGTGAGCGTAAGGCTCTGCGCTGGGTAATGGTTACAGCAGTTGCCTGGGTTTTGCTTTTTGCAGCGGGACTACTGCCTGATCAGGGTTTTTTAAGGGGTACTGACAATACCATCCTGCATTCGCCGCTGATCAAAGGGTTCATTGCCTTTCTTTTCTTTATGGCTGCCAGTCTTGGTATCGTTTATGGGGCCGTAACCGGTAAATTTAAGAACGATTCAGATGTTGTTAAAGGTATGGCCGACAGTTTCAAGACACTTTCAGCTTTCCTTGTACTGGTGTTTTTTGCAGCCCAGTTTGTTGCCTATTTCAAGTGGAGCAACCTCGGGCTTGTGATTGCCGTGAAAGGAGCTGCGTTTCTGCATCAGGCCGATCTTGGGCTTATACCCCTGATAATCCTTTTTGTGATGCTGTCCGGTTTTATCAACCTGTTTATGGGCAGCGCTTCCGCCAAATGGGCCATTATGGGGCCTGTTTTCATTCCCATGTTCATGCTGCTCGGGTATTCGCCCGAACTTTCACAGGCCATCTTCAGGGTGGGGGATTCCGTTACCAACATCATTTCTCCCATGATGAGCTTTTTTGCATTGATCATCATTTACTTTGAAAAGTATCAGAAAAACTCAGGGCTGGGAACCCTCATCTCGACCATGTTGCCCTATACACTCGTGTTCACCATTTTCTGGACCGCCTTGCTGATAGGCTGGGTAATGCTCGACCTGCCCCTTGGCCCCGAGGCGCCAACATTGTACATCAGGTAAATTGAGCCGGGCAATGAACTTTTTATGTTTATCAGGCTAACGGAGCCATGGCTGGATCTGTTTAGTTCGTTGATTTTATACTATCCGGGAATTCAAATGCCTTTATACTCTTAGTAAGTTGTTTTGTGGATTTGATGATTATAAAAATGAAAAGCCTGGCAAGTTATCACAGAACATGCCAGGCCTTTTATCTTCAGATATCATTAAAATGCCTTTGCCGGTCAGCCGGGTATGCTTCCGGCCAGGCAATTTTATTTAATTACAATCTTTTTTACCTCTGAAAATCCGGGACTGACCACCTGCAGAAAATACATACCGCTGCCATTGGCACCCAGGTCAAGGGTAAAGGTTTCACCATTCCAGGGGATAAACCTGATCGGGCGGCTCATATTGTCATAGATGATAATTTCGCCGTTCTTCAGATTGATGGTTTTTTCGAGAGAAATTTCGAAGATGCCGTTTGAAGGATTCGGGTAAACCAGCAATGAATTTTCTGCAACGGGTTTGGGCTCTGATTTTACAATAATCATAGGGCTGGTAGCATATGAAATCACGTAGCTTGCAACATCGAGCACCGGGTTAAAGCCATCGTTGCAATCGGAGCAGGTAACGCCGGTTTGACAGTTGGGGTGATTGGGGTGGCAATAATCCACGTAGTTTTCGAAGAATTTATATCCGAGGGTGATATTCCCTGCATTCACATATTCATTCAGGCTGAAATTGAACCAGGGTGCTATACTCCCCGGACACCATCCGGCGCGATTGTGGTACCACGTACCATTCTGCGGCTGACAGCCATCGGGATTCGGATTGCAGGTGTTCCAGTTTACCTGTGAATACTTCTTTGCTCCATTGATATAAATGTCATGGGTTGCATTGTAAAATTCTGCGGCATTGCTGGTGTTGAGGTCGCCCCAACCATGTCCGGTCGACACCAGTTTAAGCCTCGAAGCAACCGTATTCTCAGGATATTCATACTGAAAATCGGTAACCGGTTGCAGGTTGGCATAATCACCGAATGGGAATATTTCGCGCCAGACTTCTTTCACCCTGCTGTAAAGGTATGCCGGGGTACCATCGCGGTAGTCGAGGGTGAGGTCATATAAAAATCCATTGTCCAGGGTCGGACAGGTTGCCCTGAAGGCCGTTTTTCCCTGAAGGATGCTCATGTAGTCAGTCAGGTCAATAGAATGGGAACAGGCCACACCGTAAGGAGTGATGTAACGGATGATCTCAACCCAGTTGCCTTCCTTATCCTGAGCTTCGATATATGCCACGCGGTCCCAGGCACCACAGCCGCCGGTGGGGCAGTGTACATTGAGGGTTGCGATGATCTGATCATAAGCCCCCAAAAATGAAGGCAGATTGGCTTCTGCCGTTTGAGTAATCTGCGTCGGATTGAGCCAGATATCCTTGAAAGCCTGTACCGAAGTATTTGTTGCGGCCGGCTGAATACTGATACTCATGGTTTCCGTTTTTACAGCACCGAAATTGTTGGCTGAAAGCACTTCAACGGTATAGTTGCCGTATCCGGGAGGAGTCCACCATCCGGTAAAATGACCGTTCCAGAAGTTCTGGGCATCAATGGTCTGACCGTCAATTTTAAATTTTACCCATGCTACAGAAAACAATTCCGGAAATTCGATGGTCGAAATGGCTGCCAACTGAATGGGTGAGAGCACCGGCACATATACATTTCCCGCTAGAGGATTGCGTATGTCAATATCGGGGACATGGGTTTGGGGGTCGAGTACATGAAAGCGTTGAATAACC
This sequence comes from uncultured Lentimicrobium sp., assembly GCA_964503805.1. GTDB lineage: Bacteria > Bacteroidota > Bacteroidia > Bacteroidales > Lentimicrobiaceae > Lentimicrobium. Next base: position 8,471 of record CAZDBX010000092.1, read on the forward strand.
GGTTCGGCAGGATCGTACTGACCGCCTCCGGGCTGGGTGGCTTCCACTTCAACGAGGCCGGGTGCTCCGGTGAGGGTAATGATATTTCCTTCCACGGTTGCCGGGCCTGAAAGAATATTGAAAGTAACCGGCAAGCCGGAGGTGGCTGTTGCTTCGATGGCGAAAGGGGGCTCGTTGTTCAGCTTATTTGGGATAGGAGGGAAGGAAATGGCCTGATAGGTAGGATCAAGGGTTCCGTTGAAGTTAGAGGTTTCTCCGGTCATCCTGAAGTTGATAAGATCGGCATCCCTTATAGGGGAATCAACCTGTGAAGTAAGTTTGGTAATGGAAGTATTGTCACCCCCGGGAACTCCCTGGTTGAATTTGTAATACATTTCAAGCCCGGGTTCCTGCCCGGTGAGTTCATTGTCCATCATATCCTGTATCTCTTCCTGGGTAAGTGCTTTTGACCAAACACTTACCTCGTCGGTGCGGCCGCACCAGTAAAAGTCCAGTCCGGCCAGAATACTGCGTCCTATGGCAAATGCGATATTTGTTGCCGTAAATGTTCCACTGGCTGCTTTACTGCCTTTCAGGATTCCGTTGACATACAGTTTTATTGCACTCCCGTCGTAAATCCAGGCAAAATGCTGCCACACCTGCGGAATCACGGTGTTTGCCGGAGCCACATATTCAAAAAGGGTACCGGCAGAATTCTGGAAACGGCATTCAACCTTGCCATCGGCAAGCTGGATCATGTAGAAACCCTGCGTGCCCCTGAAGCCCATCAGTCCTTGACCGTAGCCAAGCTGATCGTCGTAAAACCAGCCGGCAATGGTAATTCCGGGTTTATTGGCAATGTATTGTGAAGCGTTTTCTAGTACCACATAATCAAGGTTGGCACAATCATAGTGCAGGTACTGGTTCGTTTGTGCCCTGAGGCCGGAAAGTGCCGTAAACAGCAGGGCCATCGTCATCAGGGTCAGTTTCAGGTAATTGTTTTTCATGTCTCAGGATTTTGGTTGTGTTGCTATTGATGGTTTATCTTTAAAGTGCTTACCTTCCGGGAATCCACCAGATCTTATTGCCCGGTTCATCTCCGCCCTGTTTCAGTCGTGCATCGTTCAGGTTGGCAGCATTATACTGGTTTTCGGATGGGGGATAAGGCATTCTGAAATGTGCAATCGGATCGCCTTCCCGTGGGGTCATACCTGTACGTCTTGCTTCGGCATAGGCTTCCCAGGGTTGCCTGAAGGCATCAATCCAGCGCTGGGTGTATATAAAGCGAAGTTTTTCCTCATCGCCGGTGGCATTCCAGGAGCCGAATTTCATAAGTACGGAAGCTGCATTCAGATTCTGCGGGATGGTGATTTTGTCGGTAAACTTCACCCCGGAGATTGGCAATCTTAAGCGGTTAGCCAGATTCATCCACCATTCAACCGAAGCATTTATTCCGTTCATGTACTCGATATCGGCAGCCGTTTTATCTTCGGCAACCCCGATGCCCCTGAAATATGCTTCTGCTTTGATAAAATGCACTTCAGCACCCGTCATCAGTATAACAGGCATATTGTTTTCGTCGGCTATGATGAAGAAATTGAAAGGGGAGTAGTTAACATTGTTTTTGATATGATAGTTTCCCATATCGTCGCGGTGGCTGCCATAAGGAATTCCCTGTGCCGACGGTGTTCCCTGATCAGGAATCTGAGGAAAAGGTATCCATTGCTCATTTTGATCGCCTTCGAAGAAAATGTAAGCCCTGGGATCAAAAATGCCGGAACCGGCGGGATCATCTGTAGCGGATAACTGATGCCAGATGTTTGAGCCCATCCGGAGGCCATTGTGCTCGCGGAAAGACCAGCTTACACTTTCGTTTGAGAAACCGTTGGCCCCGGGCCATATGCAGGCGCTTTCCAATACAGGGGTGATGAAATCGTAACCGTAAATTACCGGCAGATTGTTTTCAATAATTTCACCTATAATGGCTGAAGCCAGCTGAGTCTCCTTTTCTGCCATCCGCATGGCATGGCGCAGCCTGAGCGAATTGGCGAATTTACGCCACATGTCGCGCCTTCCGTTAAACAGTTTGTCGAAGTTTGCAAAGGTGGTGAATGGCTCAGCGATTGCTGCGGTGTCATTGATGTTTTCGGCTGCCAAGGCAAGGTCGTCGAGCAACGACAAATATATGTCGCGCTGATCATCGTAAGCCGGATAGAGTTTGCTGAGGTCCTGGTATCCGTAACCTGCTTCGGAGTATGGAATGTCACCGAATATATCAGTAAGTTTAAAAGTTTTATAGGCCCTCACAATCATCAGCATGGCCTTCATATTAGTGGTGGCCGGCGTTTCGGGATAAGTGGCAAACCTTTTTTCCAGTTCCCTGATGGCAGGCAGGGTTTTGTAATAGTTTGACCACATATCCTCAGTCCCCAGCGTAAAATTGCCCCAGGCCGACTTGGTCAGCGCAGCCTGCTGGGTCTGGGCATATAATATTTCGTTGTTGATGTAGAATTGTTCGTTCCAGGTTGGCAAGAGCGACTGAATTATCCCGTTGAATAAAGAACCGTCGCTTGCCGAGGTAAATCCCTGCGGATTGTTGTCAATCTCTTCGAAGTCCTTCCGGCAGGAACCCAGAATAAGAACGGAAATTAAAAACAGTAGAAAATATTTGAGTTTCATATTGAAGTTTTTTTCTTGATTTAGGATTTTGCCTTTGAATTGCATCCTGGTTTCACGCTTTTTCTGCCAGGTTCAAAAGGTAGCGCTGGCACCAAATGTAAATGACCTGACTCCCGGGAATGATGCCCATTCAAAACCCTGGGCATTTCCTGAACCCATAATCCCTTCAGGATTAATTTTATCGGGCAGCGTTGTATAGATGTAGAACAGGTCGCGGCCGGTAACCGAAAGGGTAAGGCTCTGGAATACCCTGGTTTTCTTTAGTATTGATGCCGGCAGGGAATAGCTTACAGAGATTTCGCGCATTTTTACCCAGGTATTCTCCAGTATGCCCGGAGTGGAGACGAATTTGCCCC
>CAZDBX010000093.1:0-11328 GCA_964503805.1 uncultured Lentimicrobium sp.
TCGAAGGGGCAAGGCTGGTTTGTGAAGCAATGGGAGTCTAAAGCAACATCTTTTATAATGCAATCGGCACTTTTGCAGGCGCTTCAAAACGGCTCTAACGCATTGGCAATAACAACACATGTTCAGTGTTCAAGGATTTTGCGCACAGCCCGTCTAAACTGAAGGCAACCATTCAGGCCGTTAAAGATCAATTTCCTGAACGAAAACTGATCGCATGCATGGAGTTACATACATACAGCAGTTTAAGTTCCGGATTTCTTGAAGAATATGGTTCCTGTATGGACCGCGCCGATATTGCCATCGTTTATTACAGCAGGCATGCCTTGCAAATCAAACAACTTCCTGATCTCTCTCCTGATGATATAAGTAAGGCATTTAAAAAAGATGATATTCAGGTTTTTAACGATAGTGAAAAGCTTGCCAGATATCTGTTCTCTCTGAATACAGACCATACCAACCTGCTGATGATGAGCTCCGGAAATTTTGATGGCATTGACCTGAAACAACTCTCACAGCATTTCACAGGCGCAAAGGATGAATGAAAAGATAAAACGAATTATACAATCCCGGGTCTCGCCTCCGCTTGAATCTCAACGTGAAAATGGATGCCTTCAATAGTGTTGACCTGACGGATGTAAAATTGCATATCAGCGCAATGCTTCAGGCAAAAGCAGGATATCAACTCCGGATTCATCAGATAACAAAAAAGGCTGCACGCATGATTCGCATTGTGCAGCCTGAGTCTTGAACCTGCCGGAAACAGGCTATCCTTCTTTGGGAAGTTCTGCTTCAATTTCAGGGTTCAGTATGTTGATTTTCAATTCCGGCGCATTCTCCTCATAGTCAATAAGTATCCGGTCGCCTTCATGCAACCTTGACTTGATGATCTCTTCTGCAAGGGCATCTTCAATATACTTTTGAATGGCCCGCTTGAGCGGACGGGCGCCAAACTGGGCATCCCAGCCTTTCTCTACAATGAAATCCTTGGCAGGAGTGGTTACTTCCATCACATAACCCATTTCAGCTATCCGCTTGAAGAGGTTCTTCAGTTCGATATCAATGATCTTATGGATATCTTCCCGTTCAAGCGAATCGAAGATAATTACATCATCAATGCGGTTGAGGAATTCAGGTGCAAAGGAGCGTTTAAGCGCATTTTCGATTACCCCCTGCGCAAAGGCTGAACTTCCGCTCAGTTTGGCAGAGGTAGCAAAACCCACTCCTTGTCCGAAATCCTTCAGTTGCCTCGAACCGATATTTGAAGTCATGATGACAATGGTATTTTTAAAATCAACCCTTCGTCCAAGGCTGTCGGTAAGTACTCCGTCGTCAAGCACCTGAAGCAGAATATGGAATATATCCGGATGTGCTTTTTCAATTTCATCCAGAAGCACGATCGAATAGGGCTTTCTTCTGACTTTTTCCGTCAGTTGTCCGCCTTCTTCATAACCAACATATCCCGGAGGCGCTCCCACCAGACGCGAAACGGCGAATTTCTCCATATATTCACTCATATCAATCCTGATAAGGGTGTCTTCAGAGTCGAATAGATACTTGGCGAGCACTTTTGCCAGATGGGTCTTGCCAACCCCTGTTGGTCCAAGAAAAATAAAGGTTCCGATAGGTTTGTTCGGGTCTTTGAGGCCGGCCCTGTTCCGCCTGATTGCTTTGACAACTTTCTTAATCGCCTCATTCTGACCAATCACTGCTCCGGCAAGATCATCTTCCATGTGCAACAGCCTGTCGCTTTCATTCTGGGCTATCCGCTGCACCGGTACACCGGTCATCATGGCAACCACCTCGGCAACATTGTCCTCGGTCACTTCAATCCGGTGGATCTTTGAATCCTCTTCCCAGCGGCGCTTGGCAGACTCCAGTTCAATCAGCAACTTGCGCTCCGAATCGCGGAATTTGGCGGCTTCTTCAAACTTCTGGCTGTGAATGGCCTTGTTCTTAAGCAATTTAACCTCTTCGATACGCGTTTCCAGGTCAAGGATTTCTACCGGCACCTGCATGTTGGTGATGTGTACCCTGGCCCCGGCTTCGTCAAGCGCGTCTATTGCCTTGTCGGGCAGGTATCTGTCAGAGAGATAACGGTTGGTAAGCGAAACACAGGCTTTTATGGCCTCCTGAGAATACTTCACCAGGTGGTGGTCCTCATATTTCTCCTTAATGTTGTTAAGGATCTCTACCGTTTCTTCAATCGAGGTAGGATCAACCAGAATCTTCTGAAACCTCCGTTCAAGTGCGCCGTCTTTTTCAATATACTGACGGTATTCATCCAGCGTCGTCGCACCAATGCACTGGATCTCGCCCCGTGCAAGGGCTGGTTTGAACATGTTGGAGGCATCGAGCGATCCGGAAGCGTTACCAGCGCCGACGATGGTATGAATCTCATCAATAAACAGGATAATGTCCCGGTTTTTCTCAAGCTCATTCAGCACGGCTTTCATCCGCTCTTCGAACTGACCCCGGTATTTGGTACCGGCTACCAGCGAAGCAAGGTCAAGGGTGAAAATCCGCTTGTTGAAGAGTACCCGCGAAACCTTGCGCGCGATGATCCGCAGTGCAAGCCCTTCGGCAATGGCTGACTTTCCGACTCCCGGTTCTCCGATAAGAATGGGATTATTTTTCTTCCGGCGGCTGAGAATCTGCGCTATCCGCTCCAGTTCCTTTTCCCTTCCGACAATCGGGTCAAGCCGGCCTTCTTCAGCCGCTTTTGTCAGGTCCCTGCCAAAATTGTCCAGGACAGGGGTTTTTGATTTTGAGTCAGCCACTTTCTTGGCACCTCCGTAACCCCGGCCTTCTTCGGCATCATCATCAGAGGAACTGCCCGGTAATTCTGAAGTGGGCTCCTCAAATGTTTTGCGCTCATCATTGCTCATGATAGATTTAAGCTCATCCCTGACAGAATCATAATCAACGCCATACTTGCCCAATGTAGTGGTAACCAGGTTGTCTTCGTCTTTTAAAATGGCCAGCAGGAGATGTTCCGTTCCGATCAACTCACTGTTGAACATTTTTGCTTCCAGGTAAGTGAGTTTGAGCGCTCTTTCTGCCTGTTTTACCAGTGGCAGGTTCTCTGCCGATTTGTCACGGGCAACAGTTTTTCCAATGGCCTTCTCAATAGTACGGCGCACTTCATTGGTGTCAACACCCAATAGGTTAAGAATCTGGATTGCCATGCCTTCACCTTCACGGATAATTCCGAGAAGCAAATGCTCAACACCAATATAATCGTTTCCGAGACGCAGGGATTCTTCCCGGCTATATGTCAGTACATCCTTCACCCGCTGTGAAAATTTAGCTTCCATTGCTATCAGTCGTATTTAAAATCCTTTTTGGCTTCTGCACTTAAAGGACTTGGTTTTCAATTCTGTTAAATAACAAAAATTATTTCCGGAAGTTTCCGTTATGTCTTCAAAATTACTGCTAAAATCCTTGCAAAGCAAGCAATATCAAACATAAAGCAACAACAAAACCACCAGATTCCGGATAGGATGATCAAATACAATGCCGTTTTTATTTATGAACAAATCATTGTTGGTAATATAAGGGGAATTTCGGCAATTCCCGTGTGCTTCGGAAGTAAAAAAAATGTACCTTCGTATCCCTTTTTAAAGGGTATTGTTTCGTTAATCTGGAATATGCTAAATGATGGAAAATCAAGCTGGTGAAGAAAAAATTGTCAAAGTAAACATTGAGAACCAAATGAAATCAGCCTACATCGATTATTCGATGTCGGTGATTGTTTCAAGGGCTTTGCCCGATGTCCGCGACGGACTTAAACCGGTTCACCGCAGGGTATTGTTCGGAATGCTCGACCTCGGTGTTCTGTCGAACCGGCCCTATAAAAAAAGTGCAAGAATAGTAGGGGAAGTGCTTGGTAAGTATCATCCCCATGGCGACAGCTCTGTGTATGATGCCATGGTAAGGATGGCGCAGGACTGGTCGTTACGTTATCCCCTGGTAGACGGACAGGGAAACTTCGGATCCATTGACGGTGACAGCCCGGCTGCCATGCGTTATACCGAAGCAAGACTCAGAAAAATAGCTGAGGAAATGCTGTCAGATATCAACAAGGATACTGTTGATTTCCAGCTGAACTTTGATGATTCACTTGAAGAGCCTACCGTACTTCCGGCACGCATACCCAACCTCCTTGTAAACGGTGCATCCGGCATCGCCGTGGGTATGGCCACCAATATGCCTCCCCATAACCTGAGCGAAGTGGTGGATGGCGTAATAGCATACATCGACAACCACGAGATTACCATTCCCGAGCTGATGAAATTCATCAAAGCACCGGACTTTCCAACCGGGGGCTTTATATATGGTTACGAGGGCGTAAAAGACGCGTATGAAACCGGCCGGGGAAGAATTATCATGCGTGGCGAAAGCAAAATCGAAACCGACAGTCACGGAAGAGAAAGTATCATCGTTACTTCAATACCTTATCAGGTCAACAAAGCGGAAATGATCCGGAAGACCGCTGACCTGATTAATGACAAGAAAATTGAAGGGATATCCGATATCCGCGACGAATCGGACCGCAACGGTCTGCGCGTGGTATATGAACTGAAACGGGACGCGATCACCAACGTAGTCCTGAATAAATTATACCAGCTTACCCAGTTGCAGACATCCTTCAGCGTGAACAACATCTGTCTGGTGAAAGGCCGGCCAATGCTGCTGAACCTTAAGCAACTGATTCAGTATTTTGTGGAGCACCGTCACGAAGTGGTTATCCGCCGTACCAGGTATGAGCTGAATGAAGCTGAAAAACGGGCCCATATTCTTGAAGGACTGTTGATTGCCCTCGATCATCTGGATGAAGTCATCACGCTCATCCGGTCTTCGCGTACCCCCGAAGAAGCCAGAAACGGACTCATGGAAAATTTCAACCTGACCGAAATTCAGGCCAGGGCAATTTTGGATATGCGCCTCCAGCGCCTTACCGGCCTTGAAAGGGACAAAATCCGTGAAGAGTACAACGAACTGCTGAAAATGATTGAATATTACAGGAGTGTACTCGAAAACGAGGGCCTCCGTATGGAAATCATTAAAAATGAATTACTTGAAATCAAAGCCAATTATGGCGATGAAGCGCGTACCGAAATCGTTTACTCAGCCAGCGACTTCAGGATCGAAGATACAATAGCCGATGAAAATGTGGTCATCACCATATCGCACATGGGCTATATAAAACGGACCCCGCTAAGCGAATACAGAAGACAAAACAGGGGAGGCCGCGGAGCCAAGGGATCAGATATCAGAGACGAGGACTTTCTGGAATACCTCTATGTTGCTACAATGCATAACTATATGCTGTTTTTCACTGAAAAAGGCAAGGTATTCTGGATGAGGGTTTTTGAAATACCGGAAGGTACCAAAACTTCAAAAGGCCGGGCAATTCAGAACCTTATCAACATTGAACCCGATGACAAAGTCAGGGCCTTTATCAATCTGAAGAGTATCAAGGACGAAGAGTATATCAACAATAACTTCATTATACTCTGTACCCGAAAAGGTATTATCAAGAAAACTTCTCTTGAAGCTTATTCCCGCCCCAGACAGAACGGCATCAATGCCATCACCATCCGCGACGACGATCAGCTGCTGGAAGCAAGGCTTACCAATGGAAACAACGAAGTGCTGATGGCATTAAAGTCAGGACGTGCCATACGGTTTAACGAAAATACCGTTCGCCCCATGGGCCGGAATGCTTCCGGGGTCAAAGGCATTACCCTTGCCAATGAACAGGACGAGGTTGTAGGTATGATCTGCCCTGAAAATGACCTGTCAGATATTTTGGTGGTTAGTGAGAATGGCTATGGAAAGCGCTCTAAATTAGATGATTACAGAATTACCAATAGGGGAGGGAAGGGCGTAAAAACCATCAATATCACCGAGAAAACAGGCCTGCTGATTTCTATAGACTCCGTCACCGACAACGATGACCTGATGATCATCAACCGTTCCGGACTGATTATCAGGCTGGCTGTTGCCGACCTGAGGGTTATGGGCCGGGCCACACAGGGCGTACGCCTGATAAACCTGAGGGATAACGATTCAATTGCTGCTGTCACCAAAGTTGAAGTTGAAAAGGAGGAAGATGAAATTTCTGAAGATCAGCAGGTTCCGCTTGAGGATACAGAAACTTCATACGATGTCTTCCCGGTAGAGGACAGTGAGGAAGAAACCGGTGAAGATGACGATCAGCAGGATGAAGCTGACGAGAATGGCCCGGATATTGTGTAGTTGAAATAAACCTGATATCTTTGCAAGAAGTATTGCATGGATAAAACCTATTAAACAAGAAAAAAATGAAAAAAATCTCATTGATTTTCCTCATGCTGATTGCGGCTTCGTTCGTTTTTGGCCAGAAACCACTGCGTACAACTGCTTTTAACAATCTCCGGAAAGGGGAGCTTGACAAAGCAATGCAGAACATTGAGCCTACCATCTCAGATCCCACAACGATGAACGATCCTAAAACCTGGTTCTATCGTGGCAATATTTACCTGCAGATTCACATGAGCGAAAATCCTGCCTATAAGGCGCTGGATAGTGATGCCCTGAACAAGGCTTATGAATCCTACAAGAAGTCAATTGAACTGGATACAAAAAAGGAGTATTACACCGAAACCATCCAGAATATGCTGATCATCAGTGAGCAACTATACAACGAAGGGGTGATCAGATTTACCGCCGATCCTCCTCAGTACCTGGCAGCTATGAAAAGCTTTGAATCAGCCGTTGAAGTGAATAAAACCTTTGGTAATACGGATACCCTGGCAATGTTCAATACTGCACTTGCCGCTGAAAATGCAAAGGAATTCGGCAAAGCAAAGCATTATTATAACATGGTTAAAGAAATGAATTATCCGCAGCCGCTGCTCTATAACTCGCTTGCATCCATCAGCATGGAAGAAGGTGATACCACCGCAGCCATCGCTGTTTTGGCCGAAGGACGCCGTAAATATCCGGAGAACTTTAATCTGCTGATCGCTGAAACAAACATCTACCTCAGCTCAAATCAGCACGACAAGGCCATGGCCAATCTTCAGGAAGCCGTTAAAACTGACCCGTCAAATCCTACAATCCATTATGCTGTAGGTGTCAACTACGCGCTGATGAACAATGTAGGAGAGGCTGAGAAGGCTTACATTAAAGCAGTTGAGCTGAAACCTGATTATTTTGAGGCAAATTATAACCTTGGCGCGCTTTACGTGAACCAGGCTGCACAGATTATTGATGAAGCCAACAAACTTCCGTTATCAGCCACAAAAGAATATGATGAGCTCAAGAAACAGGCAGATGATATTCTGGGCAAATCAATCCCATATCTGGAAACAGCCTCAAGTCTTGATCCCTCAGACAAGAATACACTTTTATCACTGAAAGAAATATATACACGACTTCAGATGTACGAAAAAATGAAAGCCGTGAATGATAAAATCAGCGAACTGGAATAATTCTTTAAACGCATTGCACTGGAACTGCTCATCTGACCGATGGGCAGTTTTTTATTCTCCAAACATCCGCATGGAGGAGGATCAGAAAACTAGTATTTGACATAATATAAATTATATAACTTTTGCTTATTAATTTTTCAAACCCATATCTGTTTATTTAAACGATTCATACAGCCATGGGCCGGCATTGTCTGATTCAGGCGATTGTAATGAGGATATCAACAGGGAAAAAATGAAAATCGTTCAAACGCGTATGCTTTTTCACTGTGAAAAAAAATCCTGAAGATTAAAGCAAAACTTCGTAATTTGTGACAGATTGAACTGTTTGACAAAAGATTTGTTTTTTGACTGTTTTCAGTAAAGATTCAGGTTTTTACCGGGATTATAATTTCCGGTTTACGAAAAGATTCAGGCTTGTTAACGATTTATAATTCCTGTTTAAGATGAAACAAAAACAACCCGGTATTGTAAAAACTGATCCCTGGCTTTTGCCTGTGATACATGACGTGGAACAGCGAATCTTAAGGTTCCACTCTAAACTTGAAAGTATTGAAAATGTGCATGATAGCCTGAATAAGTTTGCCGATGCCTACAAATACCTGGGGATTAATTATGATCATAAGGCCAGGGGTTGGTATTACCGTGAATGGGCGCCTGCCGCACATCAGTTATATTTGGCAGGGGATTTTAACAATTGGGACCCCCGCTCCCATCCCCTGAAGCGGATCGAAAACGGGATTTGGGAGATTTTTCTTGATTTTAAGACTTATAAAGACAGTTTTGTTCACGGTTCTAAAGTGAAAGTCTGGGTGGAATCGTTAAACGGATTTCTTCCAAGAATTCCGGCTTATATTAAACGCGTTGTTCAGGATGAGGATACGCGGAATTTTTCAGGTCAGCTCTGGTTTTCTGATTTTGACTGGCAGGGAGATTCTTTCAGGATCCCCAAAGATGAAAAGCTTTTTATTTACGAGTGTCATGTGGGTATGGCACAGGAAAAGGAAGGCCTGGGCACTTACCTTGAATTTGCTGAAAAGATCCTGCCATGGATCAAACAAGGCGGTTACAATGCCATTCAGATGATGGCGGTACAGGAACATCCCTATTACGGTTCATTTGGATATCATGTGGCCAATTTTTTTGCACCGGCTTCCCGCTTCGGTACCCCCGAAGATCTGAAATCGCTTATCCGCCGGGCACACAGCATGGGAATTGCAGTAATTATGGATATTGTGCATTCCCATACGGTTAAAAATGTTAATGAAGGCCTGAACATGTTCGACGGAACGGATAGCCAGTATTTCCATCCCGGCCCCCGCGGCATTCATCCTGATTGGGACTCCCTGCTTTTTGATTACGGCAAAACCGAGGTGATACAGTTTTTGCTTTCAAATGTTAAATACTGGCTGAAAGAATTTCATTTCGACGGATTCAGATTCGACGGGGTTGGCTCCATGATGTACTTCCATCATGGAAACGGGCTGATAGATTCACCGGAAAAATATTTCAGGGAGGGCGTTGAATGGGATGCCATCACCTACCTGCAACTTGCCAATAAGCTTATTCATTCAATCAATCCGGGAGCGGTGACCATTGCTGAAGATGTTACAGGAATGCCCGGACTGGCAGCCGCCATCAAAGAAGGCGGAATAGGTTTCGATTACCGCCTTGGAATGGGAATCCCTGATTTCTGGATCAGGCTGCTGAAAGAGCATAAGGATGAAGACTGGAATATCCACGAGATGTGGCACGTGATGACGAACCGTTTGCCCGGTGTTAAAACCGTTGCTTATGCCGAATCGCATGATCAGGCCCTGGTTGGGGATAAAACACTGGCATTCTGGCTGATGGATCAGGAAATGTACTGGCATATGCATGTAAACGATCCACACCTGGTTGTTGACCGTGGAATAGCATTACATAAAATGATCAGGCTTTTTACCATTGCGTTGGGCGGACAAGCTTACCTGAATTTTATGGGTAATGAGTTCGGTCATCCGGAATGGATTGATTTTCCGAGGGAAGGCAATAACTGGAGCTACTATTATGCCAGACGGCAATGGTCGCTGGTCCATAATCCGGAACTGAAATACAAATTCCTGGCAAACTTTGACCAGGCTATGGTCAGTACCATTAAAAACTATAAAGTACTGAATGAGGAATACGGTACGCAATTGCAGATGGATGAACTGAACAAGACAATTGTCTTTTCAAGAGGAAAACTGGTCTTCGTATTTAATTTTCACCCAACTGCCAGTATCCCCGATTATGCATTTCGGGTGCCTGAACCAGGGAATTACAAAATCATACTCAATTCCGACAGCGGTATCTTCGGTGGGCATAACCGGATCAGCGAAGCGTTGATCTACCCGGCTAAGCTCAATAAAACAAACGGATTCCCGGAACTCAGAATCTACAATACAAACCGGACAGCGGTGGTGTTATTAAGAGAATAATCTGATTTAATTTACTGATACTCTGTATGATACAATAAACATCTATAAAGTATCAGTATTTTACAAAAAATTAACAATTAATTCACTGATCGGATTATTTACTTGCGTATTATTGTAAACTTTTTTTTAACCTGAATTTTATATATGGAAAAGAAACGTTTGGTAGTAAGTTATAATAATGTTTCTCCGGAAGTGCTGGAAGCAATCAGGCTGAAATATCCGCTTGGTTATTCCAATCATGTGATTAAGGTCAAGACCCGGGGTGACGAATTTTTTTATGCAATCACCGTTGATACTGCTGATGCAAGTTATCTTGTAAAAGTTCCTGTGAAAATTGATACCAAAGGTAACATCAACGATGATGACAATCTGGAGGACATCAATAACGAAAAGGAAAGTGAAGACAATTTTCCCGATAATGACCCGAATGCAGAAAGTGATGAATAAACGACAGGCAGCGCAGGCTGCCTTTTTTATTTTTCAATCATCAGATCGGGCCGGATAGTCCGCTTTCCCTGGATTCCCTCTTATCTTGTCAGGTTTCAGCCCTCCCCTGCCCTACCCGTATTAGCATTATTATATAATTGATATTCAATGTATTAAATCAAATACAGTGCTTTGGCTTTCCCCTCAGGATCAACTATATCCGGAAAGAATTCACGGCAACATCGGCTTTCAACATGCCGGAAGAGTCTTTTATCCTTTTTGGCTTGATTGCGGTTCAATGTGTATAACCTGTTTTACCGGAACTTCCAACTGACACTTCATCAAAAAATGGTCTTATCTGTCTGGAGTAATTGTCATAAGCCGGCTTTTAACAATTTCTTCATAATCTTACGGCCGCAACTGATAAAACCTGGTGTGGCTTCATGTAACTGAATCTCGATGATATCGAACAGTTCCCTGGCCAGTTCGGGAAAGATTGCCGTTACCCTGTGCAGGATAACCATGCTGTACATCTTGACTGCCACGCTCTCCTTTGGGGATTGCAGCCATTTAAAGCAGACATCGGCCAGAGGGCCAAGGTTTTCAACCGGCAAGTCCGATCTTGAGAGCATTCTGAGCCCGTGCCGCTTTAAGCCGTCACTTCTGAACGAAGAAACTGCGGCGGCCAACATTTCTATCCTGCCGATAAGGAAATCCGGACATGATTCGGCACAGTAATCCGCCACCCAGGCAGCGCGGCGGCTCAGCGGATCCTGATTGAGCATCATGATTTCCCAGAGATCATTGAATAACTTGGGCTTCGACATGATAATTCCGATAACCATGTCAGTGTTTGCTCTTGACTGTTCTCTCAGTAAAAGTTCTTCAATGCTGAAGTTTGTCTTGTTCACATTTCGGATCAAGATCAAAACCTGTGGATTAAATCAAATTAGGCATAGAGTTTAGAT
>CAZDBX010000094.1:0-11247 GCA_964503805.1 uncultured Lentimicrobium sp.
CCGGCATTGCGCTGGGAAATCAGTATCCTAAGAAAAAAGTCACCCTGGGTTATAATGTTTCCTTCTCATACAAATACAACACTGAATATTACGAAAACGCTGAATATGGCAACTATGGCATGATTGCCGATCCCGGCATTTTCGGGCTTGAGCGCCGTGAATATACCCGGGGAGCCTTCGGCAGCAGCAGTGTGCTTCTGGGCGGTCTGGCAGGTGTTGCACTTAAGACAAAGAGTTCACGGTTCATGCTGAATTTTCTTCATCTTCAGAACGGGGAGTCAAAAGCGGCCATCTTCGATTACAGCGGTTCCGACCAGGGCTCAAATTTCGACGCTGTCCAGCACAACCTTGAATACAGCCAACGTGCACTTACCAATATCCTGTTGAGTGGTAAACATTTCTTTTCAAACAACAAATGGGGGGTGGAATGGAAAATTTCTCCGACAAAGTCCGCATTGTATGATCCGGATGTCAGGTTTACCCGTTACGAAACCCGCGGAAACACATTCTCCATCAGTACCGAAGTCGGTTTTCCGGAACGCATCTGGCGCGAACTTACAGAATACAATCTTGCAGGTCAACTCAATATTACCCGTGACTACAAAGTCTTCGGCAGGGATGCCGTGCTGAAATTCGGAGGTTCATATACCGGCAAGAACCGTGATTATGAAATCAGGAGTTTTGCCATCAATGTAAGAAGCGTTACGCTGACAGGTGACCCTGACGAGCTGTTTTATCCGGAGAATATATGGCCTTACAACGGAAGCGTCAACAGGGGAACCACTTACGAATCAAGGTTTGTTCCGAATAATCCTAACAAGTATAACTCCAATAATGAAAACACCGCTTTTTATGTTGCAACGGAGTTTTCACCCTTGCATAAGTTAAAAGCCATTATCGGATTACGCGGCGAGTCATTTGTTCAGCGCTATACCGGCCAGGATCAGACTTTGACGAATGTACTTGACAATGAGGAGGTAATCAGTGAGTTTGATTTTTTTCCTGCAGCCAATATTATTTATTCACTCACAGAAAGGCAGAATCTGCGGGTATCCTACTCACAAACCACAGCCAGACCTTCGTTTAAGGAAATGTCATACGCCGAGATATTCGATCCCATTACAGGAAGGGTGTTTGTAGGCGGAATGTTCAGGGATGCAGATGATGTGGCCGGCATAGAATACTGGGACGGGAATCTGAAAGTAACCAGGATCCGGAATGCCGATCTCCGGTGGGAAATGTTTCAGGGAAAGGGACAAACACTCTCAATAAGCGCGTTCTATAAGTTTTTCGACAGCCCCATCGAAATTGTGCAGTACCTGTCGCAAAAAGGGGCATTCCAGCCGCGCAATGTAGGCGATGGACAGGTGGGAGGATTCGAATTTGAGATGAGGCAAGGTCTGGGAGTACTTTCAGCACGGGCCGAAAAGATTGTTTTTTCCACCAATATCACCTATACCCATTCGCGCATCATGCTGAGCGAAACTGAACTGAGGTCGGGAAAGGAAAATGCAAGAACGGGAGAAACCGTGGAGAAATACCGGGAAATGGCAGGGCAGGCCCCTTACATCATCAATGCCGGACTTTCCTTTGATGGTTCGGATATGGGCTTTTTCAAAGGTTTTGAAGCAGGACTTTTTTACAATGTCCAGGGCCCGACCCTTGAAGTGGTAGGGATTGCCGACAGGCCGGATGTCTATTCCAGGTCGTTCAACAGCCTGAATCTGAACATCAACAAAACATTCGGCGAAAGCAAAAAACTGCAGCTGGGACTCAAGGTTGATAATATCCTGGGTGATGTTAAAGAATCTGTATTTCAGTCGTTTAATGCCGCGGACCAGTTTTATACTTACCTGAATCAGGGCCGTACATTCCAGCTTAGGCTTGGATACAGGTTCTTTTAATGCATCAACAACAAAAAGCTGTCCCGGATGGCCGGAAATCCTGAAAGTTCAGCATATTTATTCACCGGTAATTATCTTCACGATCAAAAACGATGAAACAATCAATCATAACCACCATACTGCTGCTGATCGCCGGATTTGCTTTGGCGCAGGGGCTTGAATACAAGGATGGCTTGTATTACAAAAAAGGGATGCTCTACACGGGGACACATACCGAGTATTTCGAAAACGGCAATGTCTCCGTTGAACTTTCAGTCAAAAACGGACTTGAAGACGGAGCCGTGAATTACTACTTTGAGAATGGTATTAAAAAGGAGCAACGTGAGTACCTGGAAGGGAAGAAGAACGGCATCTGGCAGACCTGGAACGAAAACGGGGTGAAAGTTGCCGAGGCGTCCTATAAGTCAGATGTTAAGCATGGACCCTGGAATATCTGGAGCGCGGGCGGTGTGAAACTTTATGAAATGTATTATACCGAAGGTGCAAAAACCGGCGTCTGGAAACAATGGGATGAAGAAGGTAAGCTGATTATGGATCGCGATTTCGGCAATTAGGTTTATGAGAACAATTGAAAAAAGGGACAGGGCAGAGGTTTCTGTCCTTTTTTTTATAGGCTTGCCGGCCGGCAGTTGCGGAAGCTTTGGTTCCTGTTGCAGAACTATCAGGAAATGTTATTGAACTGGAACGGACGGGGAAGTTCACGTCAACAGAATATGGTTGATTGATGGTTTGCAGATAGACGACCAACCGCTTTGGATTATCGAATTACCAGGTAATTCGCTATTTGATTTGTTGGAAATAATTTGGTCACCTGAAATTATAAAGAAGCCACCAAAGCACAATCCCGAACGCCATCGGGATTGTGTTTTTGTTGCAGGAATAAGCTGCAAATCATTTAACGAAAAACCCAAAGTGCTTTTATATAAAAGCAGTGTTAAAGTTCCGGTAAACAAAAAAAACAGCCCGGCGGAGTCCATCGGGCTGTTCAGTAGATATGTGGGAAAAATCAGCGGTTATTGTCAAGTTTGATGTTGATTTCTTCCTGCTCATTTGCTTGTAGTTCAAGGTTCTCAACCAGGCTGCTTTTGTATGAGATCATCGACAGTACAAGGTTGTATTTTCCCGGCTCCAGCCATTCAATGCTGAAATTTCCGTCAAAATCGGTATAAACCTTTGTGTCGGTTCCTTCAACAAGGATAGCGACTCCTGCAAGCGTTTCACCTGACTGAAGGTCAATTACTTGTCCGCTGATTGAGGCGGTGGCTGCCGGTAATTTAGTCGGGTGCATGCCTGCGGATGCGGAAAAAGACACCAGGGTGAGTGTGATAAATGCAGTGAGTATGCTGATGGATTTTTTCATGGCTTTGGTTTTTTAATGATGCAAAAATAACCCGGCACCATTAAGCCAGTTTAAAGCCAATATTAAATGAATGTTAAGTTTTAAACGCCTTGTTTATTTCAGGCGTGCAACAACGGGATGAAGCGGATTCAGCAGCGGCTGAAGCTGGCGGTAGGGCAGGAAGACACTGACGGCTCCGGTTTCCGGTCCTGCAATTTCATAGATATTGTAATGACAAAGGATGCCATACTCGGTAAGGGCGAAATGCTGCGGCACAGGGATTTCATTGCTGAAGAAACCGTAACCGGTAAGGTCGGCGGTGGGGTCTATGCCCGTTTTGGCGCAAATCACGTTGCGGATAAGACCTGTTATTGCTGATGCTGATTCATTAAGGAAAAGGGCTGAAAAATCGACTTTTTCGCCCCTTTCGGCATCAAATACGAGCATACGGTTTATTTCAAGCCCTTCCGTTCCGCCTGTGTAAGCATAGTCTTTGAGGTACAGGCTGATGATGTTATTTTCATTGAAGGCCACTGACAGTAGCCTGGACTTTTCCCAGTTCAGGTGCTGGTAATTCTTTTGGATATCAATGCCATCGCTGCTGCTGCGGTATTGATTGAAAAAATCCGATTCCTGGTTTCGCAGCAGGGCCAGCGGATCTATGGCCGGTTTGCTTCTGAACAGGCCGGAATAAACCAATCCGGCCAGTTTCTCTGAAATGGCTTCGTATTTTTCGCGCGGCAGGGAAAGATAGGATGCTTCATAAGCTGCCACCGGAGATCCCGGTTCATCATTGAGGGATTGAACAGAGGTGACAGAAACCGCCGTTAAAACATGGGTGCCTTCGGGATAAAACGGTGACATTTCAAACGGGCGCGCTTCCCCGGCCGGATTCAGCCAATTTCCAAAGAAAGTTCCTTCCTTATTCAGGCTTCCGCTGATAATGGTTTTTTCAGAATCTTTTACGCGCAACACCACTTGCCCTTCTGCATTGACCTCGCCGGAGAAAAATTCGGGTTCCCCGGCGGTAAAATGATTTTGAACTGTTCCGGTAATCTTTGAACCGAAAATGACAAAATCTGCGGTAACCGATTCCTCGTTGTCGATGTTCCCTTTCAGATGAAGGTAACGGTCCTGGGCCTTTACGTTAATAAAACAGGCCATCAGCAGAAAGGCCGGTAGCAGATATTTCGGAAATGTGCTTCTCATGATGCAAGATTGTTGTTAATGATAATCCCTTTCCCCGAAGAGGGCAGTGCCGATCCTGACCAGATTGCTGCCTTCCTCAATGGCAATGTGGTAATCGCCCGACATGCCCATGGACAGGATATCAAATCCCTCTGTTCCGGAGAAAAAAGTGCCGGATAAATGGTCAAAAAAGGTCTTCAGCGCGGCAAATTCATTCCTGACCACATTGTCATCGTCGGTATATGTCGCCATACCCATCAATCCCCTGATCCTGACGTTTTTCATGGCCGGGAACGCTTCATTGTTCAGGATTTCTTTTACTTCCTCCTCATCCAGTCCGAACTTGCTCTCTTCCTTGGCGATATATACCTGAAGCAGGCAATCGATGACCCTTCCGGCCTTTTCGCCCTGGCGGTTGATTTCTGCCAGCAGTTTAAACGAATCAACACTGTGGATCAGGTGTACAAATGGCGCGATATATTTGACTTTGTTGGTTTGCAGGTGCCCGATCTGGTGCCAGCGGACATCGCCGGGCAACAAAGGTTGTTTTTCGGTCATTTCCTGCACCCTGTTCTCGCCGAAATCGCGCAGACCGAGGTCGTATGCCTGTTGCAGCATTTCAACGGGCCGGGTCTTGGTCACGGCAACCAGGGTTACGTGCGGCGGAAGCTCCTGAAGTATGTAATTGATATGCTCCGACAACATTTCCATGAAGACGCTGATAGTTTCTGCAAATGTATGTAAAAAGCGGGTTGCATCCGGAAAGCGGAATGAAGGGCCGGGAAATATAGCCAGGAAAGAACCCAGTATAAAAATTCAGCAACTTACTCAGCCAGCAGAAATGAAGATCGCTGCGTTTATTATCTTTGCTTAAAAATGATACAATGCAACAGTTAATAAGATCTATCCTGTTTTTCTCGGTGCTGTTTTTGACTTTTGTTCTGTTTTCCTGTTCGGGCAAGGATAAAAATGATGTTCCGTTACCGGATAATTCAGGCCCTTCTTTTGAGGCATTGGAAATTTTTCCTGCAAACCGTGCAGCCTACCTTGTTTTTTCAGAACCTGTATATCAGGGTGGTGCCATCCGGCAGCCCCTGACCGCCGAAAGTTTCAGCATTGTGTTGCAGGGGGGTACCGCGGTGCTCGACAGCGTGAAAGTCACTTCTGCAACGGGTGATTCGGTGGTAATTATTGTTCTTCATATCCATGGGCTGGTGAGCGGGGGAGAGACCCTTACCATCCGGCCGGCAGGCGCTGCAGCCATCGTTAATGCACGCTCTGTACCCATGGATTCAGCGGCCGTTATTGCTGCAACCCTGCAAGACCCGGGAATTATTGGCAGCTGGGTCTCCACCGGCGAAAACCTCTCGGCGCTTTTCGGGCAGTTCGGGTTTGATTCTGTTAAAATAGTCTATGGCCACGATGGGAAATACACTTATACTTCGATAACTACCGGCGGAATGAAAAATGTGCTGACCGGAACCTATGTGCAGGAAAAAGTTCCGGGCAATGCCATAAGGAAAATCCGGATGGAGCAGCAAAGTCCGGTTACCGCCACCATCGAAGGGATTTTTCAGCTTGAAAATGGTGAGCCCGTCAGGATGATTTACGAAACCGCCCAGACCGAACCTACCGTTGCCGGGCTTACGCCCCCGACACCCGAAGCGGGCTTTGGCAGCACCGGGCTGACAGGCAGTGACAATACGCAGGTGTATATCCGGGTATCACCATAACAGGGCGATCGCAACTTCCGGAAAGAGGACAAATCTGGGACAGGTGATTGGTCAATGGTGTGTGAAAAATCGGGAGAATCTATATTTAAATGCAATTTACATAGAATCAGGAAGGATATCCGGTATTCGGGGAATATGAATAAGCCTGGTTCATTCAGGAACAGATTTCCCTTGTAATCATAAATACTCGCGATTTTCAATATTAATATGCGCAATTTTCCCGCTCCGAACAAACGTCAATGCTAACATCAAAAAGTTTACATGAAAAAGCTGCAACCATTTTTATTACTTTTGAATATGCTTAAAAATATTCTAATAGTATTTTTTGTTCTGTTACTTTTTTTGAAAAGCAATTATGCCTTTTCACAGTGGCAGCTTGCGAATTCGGGAACAACGAACAATATTGTTGACATTTGTTTCCCAACTGATTCAATCGGTTATGCTGTTACTGCCAACGGAGATGTTTTAAAAACAATTGACGAAGGCAATAACTGGAATGTACTTGCGTCATTTAACGGAAACTTTACTTCAATTTGTTCTCTTGGATCAGACACAATTTTTGTTGGCGGAAAAAATATCTACAGAAGTGATGATGGAGGAAACTCCTGGAACAAATTAATATCATTAGGATATACAATTACCGACTTATTATTTTTCAACTCGCAGAAAGGTATTTTTATTAAACCCGGTTCGTACACATGCACTTCATCGCAAGGTACGGTTACAATTACAAGCTATGAAGCATTAAGCACGACTGATTCAGGCAACACATGGGATCTTTCATTTTCAGACCTTCAACCGTTTAGTAGATTCCAATTGGTCAATGATTCAACAGCTTATGTAAATGGTGCTTATTACCGCATTTTTGACCACTGTAATGGGTGGCATTATAATTTTGGAATGAAAACTTCAGACAAAGGCTCATCTTGGAATTATTATGATATGCCCGGCAATTTTTTCTCATTATTTTATTATGTTAATGACACTTTAGCATATTTACTTGGAGGGACCCAAACAGGGTCAATATTATGGAGGGAAATTTCATCTGTATTAACCGAGGTCAGGCAATTTACGAATAGCATAGACCAACTTGTTTTCATTAATGAGATAGATGGCTACATGCTAAGTGGAAATGATATTTACAAAACAAACTCAAAGGGTTTTGTTTGGTATATTGATACTATCCCGACCAATATCGCATTAAACAAACTTTACAATGATTATGATAAAGCAATGTTTGCGATTGGCGCGAATGGTACAATATTGAAAAAATTAATTATTGAAAGTCTTTATCCTGATAGCATTTACGCTATGACAGTAAATCAAACGCAATTACATTTTGACACTGTAGTTGCAGGAGGAACAAAAACGAAGTCAATAATTATACATAATGATGGAAGTGTACCGTTGGATATTCATGTAGCTGCAAATGATACTTTTCAAGTCAGCACTTCTAATAATATCTTCAGCTCTAATATAAATTTTACTCTCGCAGCTCAACGAGATGCAATCATCAACGTAAGATTTAGTCCGCTTGACGCTTTGTTTTATCAAGATACATTAGTAATTAGTGCTGATAGTGCTAACAGCATGTATGTTGCACTTAATGGATATGGCACCAACAATTTAATAGGTCATTTGTCAGATACTATGGTTTTATGTAAGGATACGATTAGTGTCGTAGGTGATTTTACTATTGACAATGGAGGGAAACTGATTATTTGCCCAGGAACTGTACTCTATTTCAAAGGCAACTACTATTTCAATATTTCAGGAACATTAATTGCTGACGGCTTACCGAATGATTCAATAGTGTTTATTCCGGAAAACAAAACTACAGGTTGGCAAGGTATTTCATTTAATTCTACAACAAACCCCGATACCTCAATATTGCGATACTGTTCTTTGAGCAATGTTAAACAGATTTATACTTTCGCAATTGAAAGTTCACAGCGCACAAAACTTCTTATTGACCATTGCTCAATATACAATTCATCGGGAGGTATTAAATCTTGGTATGGGGCAGTAATAATTAGCAACAATAAAATATTCGATAATAATATAGGGAATTATCCCGGATGTGGAATAAAATTGTTCCAGGACAGTTCACTAGTAATCAATAATGAAATTTTTAATAATACCGCTAGCGAAGGAGCGGGGATTTGGGCGCTTAGTAGGGGCCCCGGTTCTCCAAAAATAATTCAAAACTTAATTTTTAATAACACGGCTGAAGATGCGGGTGGGTTATACCTTACTTATGGCGCTCCCAGTTTAATTAATAACACGATTTGCAACAATAAAGCCACCAGACCTCCCCATGTTGGCGGAGTTGAACATTGGGCGGTCAATTCAAATACTTTGGTTCTAAACAACATTATCTACAATAATTCTGGTACTCAATTATATACTTATTGGTCTGATAGTTTGATTGTTGCGTACTGTAATATTCAAGGAGGCTATTCAGGTGGAGTTGGCAATATAAATCAAGTCCCGCAATTTGTCAACCCTACAAATTCAATCGGAGTCATGAATCAAATCGGAAATTACGACTGGTCTTTAATGCAGAACTCCCCCTGCATAAATGCGGGGGACACCGCATTCAACATTTTAATACCACCGCTTGACATTGCGGGTAATCCAAGAATTCATCAAAGCAGAATTGATATAGGCGCATATGAACATCAACAAATAGTATCTGTAAATGAAATTGAAAGTAACAATTCAATTTCTTTGTTCCCAAACCCTTTTACCGAAGGCTTAAATATTTTCGTTATGGGCAATCAGGAACAGTTCGAGTTCGTTCTTTATGACTTGTTTTCAAGAAAAATATTTCAACAAAAATTTACCAACTCTTTTTCTTTGAACACTGAACAACTTGCAAAGGGTTTGTATCTTTTTGAAGTGCGAACCAATAAAGGCATATGCAAGAAAGGAAAGTTAGTGAAAGATTGAAACGACACATCTTCGTGGACACAGAAAAACAACGCATAACAGTAAGAATAGAAGAAATAAAAAAAGAAGGGCCTTGATAGGTAAACAAACAGTTGAGCATCTAATTAACAGTGCAGGTAAACGTACAGTAGTGCATCTAAACCCTTCCTTTTTTTTACTTTTTTTATCCCTTCTTTGTTAGCAACTATTTTTCAGAAAAATCTAACCTGAATAGCGCTATTTAAACATTTGTACTTATATTTGTACAGCAATATGTACAAAATCGAAAATACCATGTTAACAACAACAATTTCCGATTTCAGAAAAGATATCAAACGGTATCTTGATCGCGTGACTGAGAACTTTGAAACCTTGATAATTAACAGAGGCAAAGACAGGGGAGTGGTGATTATGTCGTTGGATGAATATAATTCGCTGAATGCCACCTACCATGAGTTGTCGTCCAGGGCAAATGAAAAAAGACTGGATTCAGCAATTGAAAAACTAAGCAGAGGCTCATCTTTTCAGAAAGATCTTATTGAAAAATGATATACATTTTTGTTGATGAGTCCTGGGAAGATTATTTGTATTGGCAAAAGACTGATAGGAAAATCTTGTTCAGAATAAATGACTTGTTGAAAGATATTTCACGAACTCCTTTTTCCGGTTTAGGAAAACCTGAACCGCTGAAGCATAAATACAAAGGGTATTGGTCGCGCAGAATTGATGGCGAACACAGATTGATCTACAGAGTGAAAGACGATGAAATACTAATTGCAAAATGCAGATTTCACTACGACTGAAACAAAAAAAACAATTGCTGATAAATACTGGTTCAAGCACTGTATAATCAATTGACTCGAAATGAAATAATGAAAAACGCTCGCGAATAAAGGCTAAAACACTATCAAGCTCATGGTTGTAAGGAGAAAGATTGTACTTTTAATGGAAATTGTGCTGGCTGGAATAAGCTATTCATAAAACTGCCCGCCAGCGTTTAGCCTTAGCCGCCAGCCGCAAGCGACAGCGCGATGGACAATGGAACAGAATATTGAAGTAAAACGAAGAAAAAAATCAAATGGGGAAAAAGTCTTTAGTGGTAATTGACCTTCAAAATGACATTACCAGGAATTACAAAGAAATCATTGACAATGTTAACCGGTCGATAGATTGGGCTGTAGAAAATGAAATACCTGTCGTTTACATAAAGCATTATAACTTATCTGCCGGTACCAGGACGTTCAAACCTGATACCCGCGGGGCTGAATTGGTTTCGGATATGAAAATTGTTTCCGATAATATTTTTGAAAAGTCCAAAGGCAACGCGCTGACCAGCGAAAATTTCGCAGACTTTATCAGGAAAAATGAAATAAGCGAATTTTATATAACGGGAGCAGACGCCATTGCCTGTGTGAAATCAACCGTATTTAATATGTGCAGGGAAAAGTACACAGTTACTGTCTTATCAGATTGTATTACGAGTTATGATAAAAGAAAAATTGACGAAATGCTGAATTATTACGAAAAGAATGGTTGTAAAATAATGACAATGAATGAGTTGTTGAATTCTGAATAAAATTGCCAGCGGCTAACAAATCAGCCTTAACCGCAGTCGCTGCAAAAAGCAAAATTCCGGCCCCGCCTTTTTTACAGGATTTAAATGGATTTAAGTTAGTGTCATTGAAATGCTTTGCTTGTTATAAAATTATAACAGCAACTCATAGACAAACTATGGCCATCCCGAATAATGAAGAGTCTGGAGCGGAAGCCGGTTATTTCACTTAACAAAGCTTCCGGCATGATTTTGATGAATGATAAAAAGTATCATGGTTTATTAACACAATACTCAGTTGAGAATTATTAATAAATTGACTTGCAGTGGGTTCTGAAAACTTATTTAATGATAACAAAATATTCATATTCAAGTCATTGCTGCCTGCCCCGCCACTTTTGCGGGGTCTTTGCAGCTTGCGCGGTTTTTAAATTTAACTGACTATTGTAAAATCTAACGTTCAAATCCGGACTTCGGCTTAATCAACGCAAGCTTAGGTTATCAATAGCCCGCAGTTTCTGAAGATGCTCAATTCCGGTTTATTAGTAAGCGTCCGGCAAACTGCATCTTTTCTACAATAAGCCTGCAAGTGATCTTTGC
>CAZDBX010000095.1:0-2829 GCA_964503805.1 uncultured Lentimicrobium sp.
GCCGGTATCCTGATGTCGTTCTTCTACCGTTTTGTGGCTGCCGCCATGGACCTCAACAACTTTGAATCGCCAACGCCCGGAATGGTTACGCCATACACCGCCGTATTTATTCTTGCCTTGGGTATGTTGTTCAGCAACTTCTTCTTCAATACCTACCTGATGAAGAAGCCTTTCGTCGGGGAACCGGTTACCTACAAGGCGTATTTTAGCGGAGGATTCTCCACACACATGGTGGGTATACTCGGCGGTCTGATCTGGGGCATTGGTACCTCTCTGAGTTATATTGCCACCGGTGAAGCCGGAGCAGCCATTTCGTATGCACTCGGACAGGGCGCAACCATGATTGCAGCCTTCTGGGGCGTATTTATCTGGAAAGAATTCAGGGGAGCAACCAAAACCATTAACCTCCTGCTGTTCTTAATGTTTTTGCTTTTCACCTCCGGCCTCGCACTGATCATTGTGGCCGGTAATCAATAGAATTTTAATTCCAATCACACAATAACTCTCATTCATTAACCAAAAACCAAAAAAACAATGAAAAAGTTTTTTTCAATCATGGTGCTGGCAGCCATCACTGCCATGAGTTTCACTGCATGCGACAACAAGGACGACGACGGAGATGATCCCATTGTTGTACCTCCCGCAAAAATCAAAACCATCGACGTGAATTACGGAGACGGCGTTGAAGGTTATGAATTTATCTATGACGCCAACGACAGGGTTTCAAAAATCTACAATTCATGGGAAGGCGCTGTTGTTGACACCATCAAGTACGACTACTCGGTAGCCGGTAAACTGACCATCACCAAGGAAGACTGGCCCACCACTTATGAACTCAACGCACAGGGACTGGTCGTGAAGGAGATCTGGGACGAAACCAGCTATGCTTCCTATGAGTATGATGCCAATGGCTACCTCATCGGAATCAATGAATTCTGGGATGGCGCCAACCACAAGAAGTTTGATGTGGAAGTGACCAACGGCAATGTCACCAAGCATACCAGGTACAACGACGAAGGTGTTGTGAACCGTTACAAAACCTTTACCTACACTGCCGGTGAAAACACGGCAAAAATCCAGCAGGCCAATGCCGTGGATTCAAACTGGAAAACCGTTGGCGGAATCTTTGGCAAGCCCAGCAATAAACTGGTTGACTACCTTGAATATTGGGATGCCGGCGACGAAGCCAATAAGAGAACCACAACCATCACTTACACCTTTGATGCAAAGAACAGGATAGCAACCATGACCCGTGCAGGTGATGGATGGCAGGAGATTTATGCTTTCTCTTATTACGAAGACTAAAAATGAAAATGAGCCGGCCAATGATTAAAGAGATGTTTGATCTTATTATTGATTGGTTGGTGTGTTTTTGAGGAGGGAAAAGAGGTGCTTTGCAGGCAATCTGCGGGTACCTCTTTCTTTTTTCACTGCGAGGCAGAAGAAACGGACAGTTCCGGTTCATTATTGCAGGGGTATGTAAGTGTGAAGAAATTGCTAATAGCTCACAAAATCAAGATAATACAACAATAATTTGCTGTAAATGCGAAACATCAGGTACAAAGGAATGATTGCCGGGCTGCTGATCCTGATTACAGGTCTGCTGTTGCGGGTTCCGCCGGGAATGTCAGAAAGCGCGCGCAATGCCGGGCTGGTAACCATACTGATGGCCATCTGGTGGATTACAGAGGCCATTCCGATCTATGCCACCGCTTTCCTTCCCATGGTTTTGTTCCCGCTGCTGGGCATTTTACCGGCCGGCGATACAGCCATCAATTACGGCCATGATTTTGTACTGATGATGATTTCGGGATTTTTCCTTGCGAAAGGAATAGAAGCCCAGAATCTGCATAAACGGATCGCCCTGGTACTGATCCGCGCACTGGGGACCAGTCGCCCGGTCATCCTGATGAGCATTATGCTCGTAACCGCGTTTCTGTCGATGTGGATCGCCAATGTCACTGCCGCCCTGCTGATGCTGCCGATCGGGATGGCATTGATCACCAAGGAAGAATCTTCCGGTACAGCCAGCCACTTCGGAACTGCCCTGATGCTGGGGATTGCCTACTCGGCCAGTATAGGCGGAACGGCAACCCTGATCGGATCACCCACCAATATGATCTTTTCTGGCGTACTCGCCAAAATGTTCCCTGAAGCCCCCTCTTTCAGTTTTCTTTCCTGGCTGAAAATCGGCCTTCCCCTGGTGATTATATTTCTTCCTATTGTTTGGATATACCTGGTGAAGCTCTTCAGGGTGCGTGAAAGCATTCCGGGCAGCAGGGAGCTGATCGGAGATGAACTGAAAGCCATGGGGCCCATGAGTCCTGGCGAGAAACGGGTGATGTGGATATTTATTCTGACTTCGCTGGGCTGGATTTTCCGCGAGAATCTGGTGATTGATAACTTTGTGATCCCGGGCTGGAGTAACCTGCTGGGCATGGAACATTATGTGCATGACAGCACAGTCGGAATGTTTTCGGTAATGCTGCTCTTTATGATCCCTGACGGAGCCGGGAAACGCCTGCTCGAGTGGAAAACGGCCGTGCAGATTCCGTGGGGCGTCGGGGTGATTGTCGGCGGAGGCTATGCCATGGCATCGGGATTCAAGGCAACCGGGCTTGCCGAATGGCTTGGGCTGCAACTGGCCTTTGTCAGTGATTATCCTATGTTCATTGTGCTGTTGATCGTGGTGGGATTTATTCTCTTTTTTACCGAAGTAAACTCAAATACAGCCACCGCCAATATTTTTTTACCGGTGCTGGCCAGCATGGCGGTCGCGGGGAATATCAACCCGCTTTTGCTGATGATTCCGGCAACCTTTGCCTGCTC
>CAZDBX010000095.1:2929-11129 GCA_964503805.1 uncultured Lentimicrobium sp.
AAGCCTTGCATGCTTTCCCCGGTTTTAACCATTTTCCTCAGAAATACCATTTCCTTTTCATTTTCTGATGTCTGCACAAGGACCATTGTGTTGCCGGCCTCAGTCAGGATAGCTTCATCAGGAAGCGCAGTTACCGGTCTTGTACCGGTAATGATTTCTGCCTCAACAAACAATCCGTGTATGAGGCTTGGTTGGTGTTCTGGCAGGATATTGCCAATCACAGTAATGGTCCTCGATTCAGGGTCAATAGCCCTGCTGTAAGAAATTACCTTCCCTTTGTACTTTTGACGGGTTTGGTTGGGGCTGTAAAAGATGATATCCTGATCCGTTTTCAGTGATATAAGGTCTTTTTCATATACAGAGATCTTAAGCTGAAGTGAATTCAGGTCAACAAGCTCCATCAGCAGCTGATCACTCCGGGTAAACAGGCCGGTGACAGCCGCAACACCGGTAATGTATCCGTTCATCGGCGCATAAATGCAAAATTCCTGCACAATTTGTCCTTCGGAAGTATTCAGGGTGTTCAATCCGGCCATGCTCAGGATGGATTGAAGGCTTTCGCTCCGTGCAAGCAGTGTTTTATAATCTGCTTCTGCCTGCAAATAGGTCTTCCTTGAAGCGACATTATCCCCAAGCAGGGCCTTCTGTCGTTCATATTCTGCTTTTGCCGGCTCCAGGGCTGAACGGGTTTCGGCATATTCCTGCTGCAAGCGGATAAATTCACCGCTTTCGATGGTGCATAGCAGTTGTCCTTTTTTTACCTGATCTCCTGTTTTTACTTTTATGAGTTTCACTTTACCCTCAAAAAGGCTGCTTATTTTTGCCTGACCGGCTGGGGAGGCAATGACTTCTCCCCTGGCCTGTATGGTTTGCGAAAAGGTGCGTTTTTCCGGATTTCCTTTTTGCATGCCTGCAGCCTCAAATTGCGCCGGTGTTATTGAAATCTTCTCTGAACCAGCTTGATTATCTTCTGCAGGTTGCTGATCGCCCGGATTACATGCAAACAATAAACTCAGCGCAAGCAGAAAGAACGGAAGTGTATGTGTCGTCTTCATAAGTCATTCAATCTAAAGTTAAATAATTTATATCCAGAACGATCTGATTATATGCAGCCACATTGTCGAGGTGGTTAAGCTGGATTTCGATGGCATTTTCCAGGCTCTGAATCAATCTGAAAAAGTCTGTCTCTCCGTTTTTAT
Source organism: uncultured Lentimicrobium sp. (assembly GCA_964503805.1). GTDB lineage: Bacteria > Bacteroidota > Bacteroidia > Bacteroidales > Lentimicrobiaceae > Lentimicrobium. Next base: position 4,129 of record CAZDBX010000095.1, read on the forward strand.
AGCTCAGATTTGCGGCCCTGATGATTTCTTCAGCAAGCGGTCTGCCGTGGCTTTCATAATAACCAATGGCTTCGCTGTAACCGATCAGTTCATTGTTAAGTGATTTTTTTGCGGCTTCCAGCCTGAGGCGGAAGTTTCCGAGCCTTGCACCGGCAATTTCATATTCAAGTTTTGCCGCATTGATTCTGGCGCGCTGCCCTCCCCATATCAGGGGCATGGCCAGCCCGGCCTGGTAACCATAATAATTCTGTGCACCGGCATAGGAATTGGTGCCATTGAACCAGGTAAGGCTGATTTCGGGCAGGCGTGCATTTTTTTCCTCTGTAATCTTTTTTCTTGTTACTTCTGCTTCAGCCTGAATAAGTTCTAAGCGTGGATTTGCCATGCTGTTGGTTTCGATCGGATACAATGGCTCCAGTTTTCTGAAGGTAATGTCATAAACAGTATCAGCCTGCAGCAGGCTTTGAAATGCAATCGTTGCCGTGTTCAACTGAGCTGTTATTTGCTTCAGCTGCAGCACAATCTGTTGTTGTCTGGCCTTTGAATTCAGCATTTCGAGGTATGTATGTCCCCCATGCTCATAGCTCAGGGCTGCAGCAGCAGATAAATTGCTGTAGAGGCTGTCGAGGTATTGAAACCGTACTTGTTTATTCCTGAGATACAGGAGCTGATTTGCAGCTTTGTGCACTTCCCTGGTCAGTTGATATTTGCTCATTTCCAGGTTTTTAACGGCTACCATTGTTTCTGCCTGTCCGGTTTTTCGCTGTGCCAGTAACAGGGAAGGGAAGCTGAAAGATTGTTCAGCACCGATTATGTAGAGGGGTTTCCCGTTTTCGGCAACATTGTTCTGATCAAAGCCATAATAGATACCGGTTTTGCCAAGGGCAGACCTGGCGGGCATCAATGCTTTACTTTGTTCAACCTGCAGTTCTCCGATTTTTATGGATTGATTGTTAGAAAGGGCAATGGATACTGCCTTTTCAGGAGAAATTTCAACAGGCTGGGCCAGGGCAACGCCAGCCGGGAGCAGCAGCAATAAAAGCAGGGGCAGGTTTTTCCGGGAACGGAAAGGCCATAACCTGATGCTGTTCCGGTTGTCGAAGATTGCATATAGCAGCGGAAGTGCGATCATGGTAAGCATGGTTGAGGTTATCAGTCCGCCAATCACTACAGTAGCCAGCGGGCGTTGCACTTCGGCGCCGGCGTTTGTTGAAACAGCCATCGGAAGAAAGCCCAGTGCAGCAGCAGCAGCGGTAAGAATCACCGGCCTGAGCCGCTGCCGGGTTCCGGTCATGATACGTTCGCGCATGTCTGAGATTCCCTGTTCCTTTAATTCTTTCAGGTGTTCAATCAGTACAATTCCATTGAGTACGGCTATTCCGAAAAGGGCGATAAACCCGACGCCCGCCGAAATGCTGAATGGCATGCCCCTGATCCAGAGCAGGAGCACACCTCCCACAGTTGCCAGGGGAATCGCCGAGAATACCATGGCTGCTTCTTTAAAAGATCCGAAAGCGAAGTGCAATAAAATAAAAATCAGCAGCATCGCTATGGGAACTGCCAGTTGCAGCCGCTTTGATGCATTGCGCAGGTTTTCAAACTGGCCGCCATAGGATACCGTGTATCCCGGGGGAAGATTCAGCCGGGCATCAAGAATATCTTTTACATCTTTCACCACGGATTCCATATCCCTGTTGCGAACATTGATGCTCACCACCACCCGGCGTTGTGTATTGTCGCGCGAAATCTTGGCAGGCCCGGTTGTATAGGAGATGTCGGCCAGCTCACTGAGGGGGACCAGTGCGCCACCGGGTAAGGGTACCCTCAGGTTCCGGAGGTCTTCAATGCCTTTGCGTGACGATTTTTCGAGCCTGATTACCAGGTCGAAACGCTTTTCTCCCTCAAATATGCTTCCGGCTTCGGCGCCCCCAAATCCGGCCGCGATATAATGATTCAATTCCCGGGTATTGGTCCCGTACCGGGCAATCATATCGCGCCGGTATTTCACGCTCATCTGGGGAAGTCCGGCCGTTTTTTCAACAATAACATCAGCGGCACCTTCCACCCCGTCGATCAGGTTTTTCACTTCAAAAGCTTTCTGATTGAGCACATCAAGATCTTCGCCAAAGATTTTTACAGCCACATCCGCCCTTACGCCCGTGATTAACTCATTAAAGCGCATTTCGATGGGTTGAGTGAATTCATATTCAATTCCCGGAATTACCGAAAGCGCTTCCTTAAATTTATCGGCCAGCTCATCTTTACTTTCAGCCGATACCCATTCTTTTTTTGGTTTCAGTTTGATGATGATATCACTTTCTTCCATCGACATCGGATCCGTGGGAACTTCTGCAGCCCCGATGCGGCTTACAATCTGATCAATCTCCGGGAAATTTTCGATCAGGATATTTTCCATTTGCGTTGTCAGTTCAATGGTTTCCGACAACGAGGTTCCTGTCTTAAGCACCGGTTGTATTACAAAATCGCCTTCATCAAGGGTGGGAACAAATTCACCTCCCATTCTGGAGAAAAGGATACCAACCAGAATCAGCGAAAGGGCTGCCATCCCGAATACGGATTTTTTATGATCGTAAGCCCATTCAATTACTGGTTTATAACTCCGGTAGGCGAAGTTCATAATCCATGCCGAAATGCTTTTTTTATTTTCCTTTACAGGCCTCAGGAAGATTGATGCGGCGACCGGCAGCCAGGTAAAACAAAAAATAATGGCTCCCAGCAGCGCAAAACTGAAAGAAAGGGCCATGGGCCTGAACATTTTGCCTTCTACCCCGCTGAGTGAGAGGATAGGAATGAAAACAATAAGGATGATGAACTGACCGAAGATGGCTGAATTCATCATTTTGGAGGCGCCGGTAAAGGTAATGCTGTCGACGAGTTTCCGGCGTTGATTTCCGGCAAGGCCATCCAGTTCAGTTTTTCGTGTATTCAGGCTTAATGCGATAAACTCCACGATGATGACGGCTCCGTCGATGATGATTCCGAAGTCAATGGCTCCAAGGCTCATCAGGTTGGCATCCACGCCGAAAATGTACATCATTGCAATGGTGAACAGCAGCGAAAGCGGGATCAGTGAGGCAATAACCATTCCTGACCTGAAATTGCCCAGCAACAGGACTACCACGAAAATCACGATCAGACAGCCCAGGATAAGGTTTTCAGAAACTGTAAAGGTGGTTTTACTGATCAGCTCGCTGCGTTCAAGGATAGGGTTGATATAAACACCCTCGGGCAGTGTTTTCTGGAGCTCAGCCACCCGCTGTTTCACTTCCCGGATTACTTTGCTGGAGTTGGCGTCCTTCAGCATCATAATCTGACCAAGCACTTTTTCACCTTCGCCATTACCGGTAATGGCCCCGAAGCGGTTGGCATATCCTTCATGAACTTTGGCAATGTCACCCACCAACAGCGGAATACCATTTATATTTCTGATAACGGTTGCATTGATGTCATCGATTGATTTCATCAATCCTTCGCCGCGGATAAAATAGGTTTCATGCTGTTTCTCGATGTATGCTCCTCCTGCCACACTGTTGTTCCGTTCAAGTGCTTCCAGAACTTCGGCAATTGTAACCTGCATGGCATTAAGTACCGAAGGGTTAACAGCCACTTCGTACTGTTTTAGGTACCCGCCCCAGGTGTTTATTTCAACAACGCCCGGAATACCCGACAACTGACGCTTAACAATCCAGTCCTGAATGGTCCTTAATTCCATCGCGTCGTATTTGTCCTCATAACCAGGCTTGGTATCAAGGATATACTGATAGATTTCTCCCAGTCCCGTGGTGATGGGCCCCATTTCTGGCGTGCCGAATCCCTCAGGAATGTTGGCTGATGCACTTTTGATCTTTTCCGCAATCAGTTGCCTGGGAAGGTACGTCCCCATTTCGTCGTTGAAAACGATGGTAACCACAGACAATCCGAATTTTGAAACCGACCGTATCTCCTGAACACCAGGCAGGTTGGCCATCTCGAGTTCAACCGGATAAGTGATAAATTGCTCAACATCCTGCGTTGATAGATTACCGGAGGTGGTGATTACCTGAACCTGGTTGTTGGTGATGTCCGGTACGGCACCGATGGGTATCTGGGTAATGGAAAACAACCCGAAACCGGCAACGGAGAGCGTAAATAGGATAACAATCAGCTTATTGCGGATGCTGAACCCGATAATTCTTTCAAGCATGGTATGATCCTTTCGGGATTTGCATATTTACAGGATTATTTGATCAGATTATAGCCCTCTTTTGCTGAGGCATCCCCCGGGCGGTTCATCAATGCCTTTCCGAACAAAACCTTGGCCTCCCTGAGTTTGCCCATCCGGTAATTGGTCCAGCCAAACATATGCAGGGCATCGTAGTCGAAAGGATAAAGATTTGCGATTTTTTCAAAGTATTTGTATGCTGTCTGATACTCCTGACGGCTGTAATATATCATCCCCATCCGGTAATTTACAGTGTAATGATTGGGATCAATCTTCAACACTTCATTGTAGCGGGTAATTACCTGGTTCCAGTTGCCCAGGGCTGCAGCCGGCAGTACAAATCCCAAGCGGGCCTCAACCGACATGGGCATTAGTTGTATGGATTTGTTGTAAAAGGCAATGGATTCGGTAAACCATCCGGCCTGATAGGTAAGCCACCCCAGCCTGAGGTTGATCTCGTAAGAGGATTCATCGTAAACCTTTTTCAATGCTTCTATGGCTTTGCCATATTCCGCATTATTTTCCAGGGTATAACTGGTTTTAAATACCTCTTCGAGTACGACCTTTTCCTGGGCTGAAACCCTTAAAGTCGCGAAAGCCATCAGCATCATCAGGCTGATCATTGATTTTTTCAAGGCAGATTCCATGTTAATCCTCCTGTTATACTTAATGTTTGGTAATTGTAATAATAAATCTTTCCCGTTGCCGGTTCCGGGAAAAACAGCTCGGTTCCTTCACGGAGAAAAAGCTGGGCCCTGAGGCTGAATCTGAGATAATCGTTGTGGATATATATCAGCCGGGCAGCGAAGCGGTTTTTTGTCTTATCGAAAGCGTTGTAAAATACCTGCAGGTTGTTTTCAGCTGACCCGGTGAGGTTTCCCGCGGTAAATAAAGCTTCACCCCATAGCGCCGGCAGGATTTTTCCTCCCACCATCTGGCTGAAAATCAGGCTTTGGGAATAATCGTTCTGATTCAGGGTAATGGTTGTGCTGCTATACAGGTTCAGGTTTCCGTAAGGTCTTACGATACATCCCAAAGAGGCCTGGGTAGTCCTCAGCTGATCCGCCTGCAGCGACCATAAACCGGCCGAAGCTTCCCAGACCGGCGAAAGGTAGCTGATCTCTCCCCCGTATGCAATATCATCATATTTTGTATTTCCGGGAGGTCCGATCATGCGGGCGACGATGCTGTCGTCACTCCGCAAAGGATTGGAATACCTGACGTCCGATAATCTGAAGGCGGGACTGATCCTGATTTTGCGTCCGATTATAAACGATGGCGCAAGGTATGCTTCCAGTTGCCGCACGGAGTAGTTCCCGCTCAATGAATCAAACCCCGTAATTTCAACTGTTCTTGTTTTATTGAAATTCATTGCTGACACGGCTGCATTGATCATCAGGCTTGAACCGGCCGGGATCAGCGCACCCGCCAGTGAATAGAAAGCGTTTTTGTTCAGATAGGCTTCGGTATAAAGCCCGTTTCCTTGTTGCCTGTGCTGATCAAACCGGCTGCTGTGGTCAGAAAAAGCCGGTCCTGCCTCCACATAGATCATTGGATTGAACAGGCGGTTGACTGCCTGGTTTGAATTGCCGGAAGGCAGGCTTTTCTGAAACCTCCTGGCCTTATCGGGCTGTCCGCTGTAGAGGTATGATTTAATAAGCAGCGAAATGGTAAGTTCATCAAAATTATTGAAATCCCTTGCTTTTTCCAGATGGCGTGCAGCCCGGGCATACCTTTGCAGTTCAAACGCCGCTATTCCTGTCCTCAGTCGGATGTAGAAGTAATCCCAGCCTTCCCCGATGGCCTGTTCGCCGGTGATAAGAAGACTGTCCCACTTTTGTTCGGTATATAACCTGTAGGTGAGTGCTTCGTAATCAATGGTAAACGGCTCCCTGGCGGATATTTCTCCGGTAAAAGTAAACAGTAGTAATATGAATGCCAGGAGTCGCAGGCGCATGGGCGTTTCAGTTATTTTTAAAGTGAACGGTTGTGTTTATTTTACCCGATCCGATGCTGACGGATTGCAGGCGGTTTTCTGCGATAATCAGGCTGAATCGATAGCCGGCAAGATTTAAACCGGCAACGGACAGTTTACAGGAAGAGCCGAGTTGAAAGCGGTTGCCGGCCAGATCTTCCTGCCTTTCGGTGATGGCCATTTTATATTCCGGTTTAATGAAAAGATAAAACGGGGCGACAATATCCTGAATTACCCTTGCCCATGAAATCCCGAACGAGGAAGGCGGGAAGGTATCGCGGGTGACCAGGTCCCTGTGATAAACCATAGGTACCTTGTAAGCCGAGAGATAGAAATAGTAAAGCAGGCTGTCGCGGCTCCCTTCATAATGGGTGAAGAAGAACATAGACCCATCGGTGGTGAAATAAGCTTTCGCACCTGTGGAGGAATCTTCGATAAACTGGTTTTTGTAAAGGTCAGCATTCACTTTCCAGGTGCCGTCAGGGAAGGTTCCGTTATCACTGCTATACTCAATGTTCTGACCGGGGATGAAATGAAATGCCTTTACAAGGGCTGGTTCGGGGGCAAGGTTACTCACCTGCTCATTTTTTAACGGAATTTCATAGAGTTTGAGCTGGACAGGTTCCTGGTAACTGAGGTACTGTGAAACAGGGTAGTTAAGGGTCGCCGAGCCTATGTGCGGTGTTGACTGAAGTTGAAAATGCAGGTGGGGATAGGGTGATCTGCCGGAATTGCCACAGCTGGCGATCACCTGTCCCTGATGAACATAAGATCCCTGTTTTACCTTTATACTGCCTTTCTTCA
>CAZDBX010000096.1:0-11003 GCA_964503805.1 uncultured Lentimicrobium sp.
TGGTACCGCCAGGATTTTAACGTAAAGGCGTTGTTTCTTGATCGCATGCAAACCGCCTATAAAGCCAGTACCGGGTCGCTCGACTTTTTGAGCCCTGAGGCACTGACGACCATCAACAACTGGGCAAAAGACAATACCAACGGAAAAATCGAAAAAGTGCTTGATGAGATCAGCCCCGATGCCGTGATGTTTCTGATGAATGCCCTGTATTTCAAAGGAGACTGGACTTACAAATTCGACAAATCCGCCACCGCCCCCCTCCCCTTTTATCCGGCAACCGGAAATGCAGCGGATGTGGATATGATGAAAGCTGAATTTCCGTTTAAATCATTTTACGGGAACAATTACAAAGCCATCGAGCTGCCTTACGGACAGCAAAACTTTGCCATGGTGCTTGTTCTGCCTTCCGGTCAGCTCAGTTCCTTCATGAATGCGTTTAACGGGCCTGTCTGGCAGGAAATTACTTCCGGGCTTGATGCTTCCACCGCTACAACAGCAGAGCTGGTGATGCCGAAGTTCAGATTTGACTTTGAGAAAGTGCTGAACGACCAGCTGAAAGCCATGGGGATGACGGATGCATTTAATCCGGCGATGGCTGATCTGTCGGGAATTTCTGACGCAGATATCTTCGTCAGTTTTGTAAAACAAAACACCTTTGTCGATGTGAACGAAGAAGGTACCGAGGCTGCAGCCGTTACTACCATTGGCATTGATTATACCAGCATTCCTGAACCGGTAGTGATCGACAAGCCTTTTATCTTCGCGATCCGCGAACGCCTGACCAACACCCTGCTGTTTATCGGCAAGGTTGAAATGCCCGTGTATTAGCAGGTTCAATACCGGTTTAAAGGTATTGACACGCCCCGGGGAACGCATTCTTGCGCAACCAACCAACCACAACCCCGGGGCGTTGTTTTGTTTAAGTGCTGGTAGAAATCCCCGGCCGGCGCGGAATTGTCGGCGCGGACGTCCTTGCCCGGCTGGCGCGGACGTCCTCGTCCGTGCCCAAATAACCCGACTGGCGCGGACGTCCTCGTCCGTGCCCATGAGACTACATGCCAAATCCGATTCCTGCCCGGAAGGTTTAGAAGACCTGACAAGTTGGAAGAAAACTTGTTAGGTCAGGTTATTGATTGTTGCAGCCAGGCCCTGTGAGAAAGTCAGGAATTACGGGCACAAAAAATAATCGTTGCGTCATTGCGGCTTTTCGCGGGGTACGTTATACAGGCTTTATTCTGCTGATGCCCGTGGTACGCGTCGGGAGACGCTCGCTCAATCATTACATTCGTGCATTCGTGGCAACCTGTTGCCGGTCGGTACGGAGCAAACGTCAATTTCCGCTACGGAATCAGGAAGACCTGACAAGTTGAAAGAAAACTTGTTAGGTCAACCACAGGTTGGCGCGGACGTCTTCGTTCGTGCCCCGGCACATAAAACTAAAGATCAAGTTCCAGCAGCTCCCGGCTGGCGCGGACGTCCTCGTCCGTGCCCAAATAACCCGGCTGGCGCGGACGTCCTCGTCCGTGCCCAAATAACCCAGCTGGCGCGGACGTCCTCGTCCGTGCCCAAATAACCCGGCTGGCGCGGACATCCTCGTCCGTGCCCCGGCACATAAAACTAAAGATCAAGTTCCAGCAGCACCGGGCAATGATCGGAATGAACCGCTTCGGGCAGGATGCGGGCGTTGAGAAGTTTTTCGCGCAGCGAATTACTCGTCATATTGTAATCGATGCGCCAGCCCAGATTCCGGGTACGTGCCCCGGCTCGGTAACTCCACCAGGTGTAGTGATGCGGATGCTTGTTGAAAAACCGGAAAGTATCCGTAAAACCGCTGTTCAGAAAGTCCTCCATCCATTCCCGCTCTTCGGGCAGAAAGCCTGAGTTGCCGGCGTTGCGGACGGGATCGTGAATATCGATGGGCCGGTGACAGATGTTATAATCTCCGGATAATACCAGGTTCGGACGTATATCGGACAAACCATGGGCATAATCATAGAAGTCCTCCAGCCACTCCATTTTAAAAGCCTGCCGTTCATCCCCGGTTGTACCGGATGGATGGTACACACTCACCACGGTAACATCACCGAAATCGGCCCTTATCAGGCGGCCTTCCACATCGTAGCGGTCGATGCCGATCCCGCTGAAAACAGCATCCGGTTGCTTCAGGCTGAGGAGTCCGACCCCGCTGTAACCTTTTTTCTCCGCAGAAAACCAATGGCAATGATATCCCAGTGCTTCAAACTCTTCTGCAGGTATCTGATCAGGCTGCGCCTTGGTCTCCTGCAGGCACAACACATCGGGCTTCTCACGCATTAGCCAGGTTATCAGCCCTTTGTTCAGCGCTGAACGTACCCCGTTAACATTATAAGTGATGATTTTCATGATAGGGTCTTCATTTCCGTGTGATGCCGGCGGTAACCGGGTTAAAGCATATCGACCACCAGGGCAACGCCTGCCACAAAGCTGAACAGGGCAATGCCCCATAACCACCATCGCATCCGTCCGGCGCGGTTCACGGTCAGGGCTTCTGTTCTTTTCTTCAGTGGCTCTGCCAGCCATGCGCTGATCATGATGGCTCCGGCTACACCTATGAACGTACCGGCCAGCACATCCCCGGCAAAATGAACCCCGGTGTAAATCCTTGTGTAAGAGATAATGATCACAGCCAGTCCCATCCAGAAGCGAAAACCATGGCCGTATGGAAGGTTCAGCACAAGGGTGGTAATGGCCGCGGCAGCCACAATGCTGTGCCCCGACGGGAACGCGTTATGGTACATTTTGTATCCGGCGACGGTATGCACACCGCCCGTTTCGGCAAAGACGCGCAAGGGCCGGTCCCACCCGTCAAAGAAGGTGTTTTTGAGCAGTTGTCCGAAGAGTCCGGTCAACGCTACGGTGATTATCAGCAGCAGCACCAGGTCAGGCCGTGCGCGGGTAAGGAGCAGGGCCAGCAGGGAGGTAAGGATCAGCGCATCGCCCAGATGGGTCAGGATGAACATGGGGTAATCGAGCCATGGCCGGTGAAGGCCGTTCAGCAAAAGAAAACTTCCCCTGTACCCTTCAAGCACCAACAATATGGACAGAAAAAGCCAGTAAACACCCGCCAGCAAAAAAAACAGCCACTGATCCTTTCTGAGTACTTTTATCATGCAGATTTTCTTGTTAAACCATCAATAAACAACTTGTATCAGATCAGCCGCCGGGCTTTAAGGCCATAAAATCAAAACGGCTCCCTGCAGCTCCCTGACCGCTAATCCTGTGAATACTCCTTAACCAGTTTACGATAGGCCGAAAACACATTGGCCCGTGATACAAAACCGACATACTTCCCGTTATCGAGCACAGGCAGGTTATAATGGGCGCATTCGCTGAATTTCCGGGCCACATCCTCCATTGTTTCACCAATGCTGATCAGCGGTTCAGGCATATACATCAGGTTATGGACAAAGGTCTGATCGTATAATTCATGATTAAACATGATGTCCCTGATTTCATTGATAAAAACCACGCCCAGGAAGTTATTTTCCTTATCAATCACCGGAAATACATTTCTTTCGGAGCGGGCAATCACCTTTACCAGATCGCCGAGACTGGCATCCGGGCCTATGGTCAGGAAATTGGTTTCTATAAGCTTGTGAATACTGAGCCGGGAGAGTACTGCTTTATCTTTATCATGTGTAATCAGTTCTCCCCTTGCAGCCAGCTGTTTGGTATAGATGCCGTGGGGTTCGTAAAGGTTTATGGTAAGGTAGGATATGGTTGAAGTAATGATCAGTGGTATAAAGAATCCATACCCTCCGGTAATTTCCGCGATAAGGAATATGGCGGTGAGGGGAGCGTGCATCACTGCAGCCATCACGCCGGCCATTCCGGCAAGGGCAAAATTGCTTTCGGGCAGGTGACCGAGTCCGAAATAATTGATAAAACGGGCGGTAAAGAAACCGGTAACCCCGCCCATAAACAGGGATGGCGCGAAAACTCCTCCAATTCCGCCGCCACCGGTTGTGCAGGCCATGGCTACCACCTTAAAGAACATGACCAGCAGCAGGAATCCAAGAAACAGCCAATGATTCTCACGGAAAGGATAGAAAAATGAGTTGTTCACAATTTCATCCCCCCTCCCGTTCAGGATGGCGGTAAGCACCTCATACCCTTCACCGTACAGCGGCGGCAAGAGAAAAATCAGCAGACTCAGCACCAGACCGCCGGTAAGCATGCGGGAAACGGGCCGCCTGATGGCTTCTATCCGCGACTCTATAAAAGAATTCGCGCGGTTGAAGTAAAGTGAAACCAGGCCGGTGACCATTCCCAGAATAATATAAAAAGGGATATTCCCCAAGTTGAAGGGAACATTGACGGTAAAGGAGAAAATGACCGCGCTTCCCATCAGGAAAGAAGAGAGGGTAGCGCCGGTGACTGCGGCAATCAGCAAGGGGATCAGCGAAGCCATGGTCAGGTCGAGCATCAGCACTTCCAGTGCAAAGATCACCGCGGCAATGGGAGCCTTAAAGATGCCTGCAATGGCACCTGCGGCGCCACAGCCGATCATCAGGGTGATGGTACGGTAATCCATGCGCATCACCCGGGCAAGGTTGGACCCTATGGAAGCCCCGGTAAGTACGATAGGCGCTTCAAGACCCACAGATCCCCCAAAACCGACGGTCATGGTGCTGGCAACCAGGGAAGAGTAGTTATTGTGTACTTTCAAATGGCTGTTGTTCTTCGAAATGGCATAAAGAATCCGGCTGACCCCGTGAGAAATATTATCCCTGACCACATACCGTACAAATAACACGGTAAACGCAATTCCGAACAGCGGGTAGGCCAGGTAGAGCAGGTTGCCGCTCTCAGCGTCAAAGCCACGGGTAAGGAAATAATGGGTATAATGCACTGCATTCTTCAGCACCACGGCCGCCAGCCCGCTCACCAGTCCGATCACCAGGCTGAGGAGTAGCACAAAGTTGCGGTGGCTGATATGTTTTACCCTCCACTTGCTTACCCTTATCAATAATCCTGTTATGATCATAGGAGGCAAATATAGGGAAATTAGGCTGTGCAGGAAACGCACCGGAAAAAAATCGCCGGAATTAAGGCAGGAGTAACCTGACGGCTTCTAATTATCCCTGAAATCCTTCTTACGGTTCAATTTCAGGTCCTGCAACACACTGGCCTTTACCTTGATATAAAAGTTCCAGCTCTTGTAGTATCCGATGGGTATCCAGTTAAACCGCATCTCCCAGCAATGGAGATCACGATAAACATTTACGGATGTATGGGCAAGTTTGTTCAGTTTAAAATCCCATCCCGATTGCATGGAAAATTTCCATTTGGGCGTGATGCTGACATCCCCGTTGAAACCCAGCGTCTGCACGACCTCGCTCTTGACCGTCCCGGTGGCCGGCAGGTTCCGGCCGGTATAGTTCAGGTTATAGGTAAGGCCCAGGTTCCAGGGATTGTTCCAGTCGATATAGTTCTGCGGGTTCTGCTGAAATTCTTCGAGTTCGCTCTGAGCTTCCTCGGTGGCGGCTGAGCGCGGCGCCTGACTTTTCTTCTTGCCGGAAGCAAAGTCATACCTCATGGAGAAGTTCCAGGCGGTATTGTCGCGCCTGAGCAGGCGGTGGTTCTTATCCCATTCAAACTGGTTCAGCCTGCGGCCGGTTTCGCTGATCACATAAGGATCCCATATACTGGAATACTGAATCTGCAGTTTCTTGAAAAGGGTGGTTCTTGCGCTGATATTCACCACCGACCACTGCAGCGAATCCCTGGCAAGATCGTAGGAAGTGCCGATATTAAAACTCTCTATCAGCATCACTTTTTTCATCCCGGTAACAGTATCATTCTTCGAACGCACCTTCATCTCCAGGTTGTTGCCGATGCTGAAACTTACCCTCCCGGAACGACCGTCGGGCGGAGAACCGTACAGCGGTGCATAATCGGATCCGCTGCCAAAGACAGAATAGCGTTGAACATTACCCAGTGTATCGGACTGAACCTCCCGGTAGTACCCGAATGATGACTTTCCGAAATCGGGCCGCATCGACATGGATACGGAGGGCCTTGCCACGTGCCTGATGGCCCTTAAGGGGCCTTTTTTAAACTGCAGCATCCCGTAAAGGGTGGTATTCAGCGAGGAAGTAAAGCTGAAGTCGCGCCCGGCCTTAAATCCATCAAGGGTGTCGGTCTGAATGTAACCGACCCTATAGTTTTCACCGTTCCAGAGTGTGTCGTTTACCCATGATTTGGCGATACTCCTGCTGTACCAGCGCTCGGTGAAGTCGAACGTATTGCTCATGGTAAAGTATTTCAGTATCTTAATGCTCGAGCTGACGGGAATTTTATGCTGCATACCGTTGCGGAAAGCATCGTACATCTGAGGCCTGAACAACATGGTATCCGGAACATTTACCTCATTGCGGGCCGACATCGAATAGTTGACGCTGATGTTGTCGTACCACTTCAGGTTGGTCGTTTTACCCGGCTTTCGCAGCGGGTAAAAACGGTTTGCCGACACTGAAATGCTTGGTAATGTCAGGTTCACCATTTTGTTGGAGGTATTCTGACTATGGCTGAGGGCCGACGTAAAGGAAATCTTATCCCTGAAAAGGGTTGTCTGGTAACTTATGCTCGACTGGAAAGTATTGGTCAGCAAATCCTGGGTGGTGGTAGGATTGTATTTATTATACTGACTTGAAACAAAGTTAACATTGGCGCTGAACCTTGATTTGGGTCTTGCCCTGGGGTCCTGGCTGTGGTTCCATGCCACCCTGAAGTCGCGGTTGCGCTTGAAACTGCTGGTTTCCCTGATGCCTTCGGTGTTGATGGCATAGCTGAAATTGAAAGAACCGTTGAATTTGTAGCGCTTGCGGTAATTAAACTGCGGCTTGAGCGCCCAGCTTCCCCGTGAATAGATATCACCCAGCAGGTAAAGTTCCATATAATCGTTGATACCGAAATAATAGCCGCCGTTTTCCAGATAAAATCCGCGGTTGGCCGACTCACCGTAAGTGGGAATCCTGACACCCGACGTCTGCCCCCGCTTGTTGGGAAACAGTCCGAACGGCAGCACCAGCGGAAGGGGTACATCTTCAATAGTGAGAAAAGCCGGCCCGGTAACAATTTTGTTATTCGGAATTACTTTGGCCTTTGTAAACTGAATACTGAAATGAGGATGATCGAGGTTGCAGGTAGTATAGGCTCCATGCCGCATATTGCTGACGTTGGCCTCCAGTTTTTTCACCACCTCCCCGTGCAGGTACCCTTCACCTTCCTTGGTAATCACATTTTTAATCAGCCCCTTGGTTGACTTAAAATTGTAATTGATCTCTTCCGAAACAAACGACTGGTCTCCTTCAATGAATTCCGGTTTCCCGTAATCATTTCCCAGCGAGTCTTTTAAAGGCCGCGCCCTCAGCATATTTGTATTGAAGTCAATCTCGATAAAAGCAGCCTTCTGGTGTATTTTTTCATATTTGATATCAGCATCGCGATACAGGTAAACCTTTTGTGATTCAAGGTCCAGGCTGACAGAGTCGGTGGCGCTGTATTCAACCTTACTGCTGATGGCACTTTTCTTCTGAGGCTTACCGGTGATATCCTGCAGGGTGTCGGGTGGCAACCCTGTGCGCCAGCTGATTGAGTCAAGCACTATCCTTACCGAGTCGTTTGCCGGCAGGCCGGCTTCAACTTCCTGAGCGCCGGCATTGAGAGGTTTCAGCAGAAAAACACAGGCAATAGCAGGTACGAGCAGCAGCATAACCGGTAAATCTGGCCATATTTTATATGCTGTGTATCTCAATTAATGCTAAATTTGTGTGTTAAATCAGGGCTTTTACCCGCAATAAACCGGCTGCAATTTTGTTTTTATTGTAAAGCGCTGCGAAATGCTTCTTTTATTACCAGTTAATAATAAACCACTTACGCTGCGGCACAGCTTGTAATACCACATGGAGAACCGGGGGTCAAAACTAACGAAAATTGTGATGGTGTTTAAACGTATTATTCTAATTTTTATTCTGTTTACAGGCGTTTTCGTTTCTATACCTTCTCTTCTGGCCCAGAAGGTGCAGCGGGTTGTGATTGATGCCGGACACGGGGGGCACGACCCCGGGGCTGTCGGCAAGTATTCCAAAGAAAAGGATATCACCTTGTCCATTGCCCTTAAAACAGGCAATCTCATTAAAGAACACCTGAAAGATGTGGAGGTAATTTATACGCGCAAAACCGATGTCTTTGTGGAGTTGCACCGCCG
This sequence comes from uncultured Lentimicrobium sp., assembly GCA_964503805.1. Taxonomy (GTDB): domain Bacteria; phylum Bacteroidota; class Bacteroidia; order Bacteroidales; family Lentimicrobiaceae; genus Lentimicrobium. The sequence goes on from CAZDBX010000096.1 coordinate 8,252, forward strand.
GGCCCGCATTGCCAATGAAGCCAAGGCCGACCTCTTTATCTCCATCCACTGCAACGCGAATAAATCTACAACCCCCTACGGTTCCGAAACTTACGTGATGGGTCTTCACCGCAGCGATGCCAACCTCGCAGTAGCCCAGCTTGAAAACGCCTCCATCCTGCTCGAGGATGACTATCATGTTCAGTATGAAGGATTTGACCCCAGGTCACCGGAAGGGTATATCTTCTTCTCCATGTTGCAGAACGCCTTTCTGGATCAGGGTCTCGACCTTGCTTCACGCGTTCAGGGCCATTTCAGGGATCATGTAAAGCTCTACGACCGGGGCGTAAAACAGGCAGGATTCCTGGTACTTTACAAAACGACCATGCCTTCGGTGCTGATAGAAGCGGGCTTTATCAGCAACGCGAATGAAGAAAAACTGCTGGCCTCCGAAAGCGGACAAAACAAGATTGCACAGGCAATTTTCAGGGCCGTGAAAGATTATAAACATGCAGTGGAGAAAATCCCGCCTGCCCGTTATGATGAAACAGCTTCGGCAGAAGGCTCCGCTGAACCTGCCGATAGCAGTGGCGGCAGCGCCGACGGCGGCACATCATCTTCAGCAACAGGCCAGGCCACGGATCAGGCTTCAGCAACAGGGTTGCCGGTATTTAAAGTGCAGTTTATGATCTCTAAAACCGAGAAACGCCTCAGTTCTCCCGAATTTAAAGGAATTAAAGAGGTTGGCTTCTATTTTCATCAGGGAATGTACAAGTACACGGCAGGCAATGAAAACTCCCCGGAAGATGCGATGAAAATAAAAAAGGAACTTGATAAAAAAGGCTACAGGGATTCATTTGTCATCGCTTTCATAAACGGGGAGCGAATTAGCATTGATGAAGCCAGAAAACTACTGAAAAACTGACTATCTTTGCATTGATAATGATGAAACACTTTAAATTTTCTAGAGAAATACGGGTCGGCCTGCTGACGCTGGTTACGCTTGCAGCATTTATCTGGAGTTATAACTTCCTGAAAGGCAGGGACGTGTTCAAAAGGCAGCGCACTTTTTACGCCGTTTATGACAATGTTGCCGGTATGATGACTGCCAATGCCATTACCATTAACGGGCTTGAGGTCGGTCAGGTGAGCCGGATGTATTTTCATCCGCAGCAGCCGGGCAGGGTAGTGGTTGAGTTATTTATGTCGAACGATATTCCCATTCCCCGCAATTCAACAGCCCGCATTTATAGCTCCGACCTGCTGGGCACCAGAAGGATACAGATTATTCCCGGCGACTCGCCTGAATATGCGGAATCAGGGGATACCCTGATCGGGCAGATGCAGCAAAGCCTTCAGGATGAGGTAAATGACATGGTTGAACCCATCATGCGTAAAACCGAGAACCTGATCACTTCCTTTGATACTGTGCTGAATGTACTGAGTGAAATTTTCAACAAGGAAACACGCGACAACCTGACGGGAACAGTAGAAAGCCTCCGGAATACCATGGCCAATCTTGAAAGTGCCACGCTCACCGTGGATACCCTGGTTGAAAGCCAGAAGATCAAACTGGCCCGGATTATCGACAATGTAGAATCCATCAGTGCCAACCTGAAGCAGAACGGAAACAATTTCAGCAGGATACTTTCCAATACCGCCAGTATCAGCGATACCATCGCCCGGTCGAATATTTCGGCTACCCTCTCCCGGCTGACAAGCGCTGTTGAAAGCCTTGAAAAGATAACGGCAGGGATTGAAAGAGGGGAAGGCACTATCGGTCAGCTTGTCAACAACGACAAAATGTACAACGAACTGGAAGCTTCATCAAGGGAGTTGAAATTACTGCTCGAAGATATGCGCCTTCATCCTGAACGTTACGTGCATATTTCCGTTTTTGGCCGCAATCCCAAAAAGAATCCCTATCAGCCACCTGCTGAATAAAGCATCTGTAAACAGTTCACTATACCCGGAAATCATATTGATATTCAGGCAATTATTCCTGAATTTACTACAAGAAATGTGTTTTGTAAAAATCCTTCACACCAGGGGCTGTCAATAGCTGTATCTTATCCCTGTAACTTCAGGTAAATGCTTTTCCACAGTTCCAGTGCTGTTGGGATCACCGCATCAGGGAAGTCGTACTCAGGATGATGCAGGGAGGGGTGATCCGTTCCGGATCCTATGCCAAATAATGCGGCCTTGCTTTCCATCGCAAAATGGGCAAAATCCTCGCTCCAGCGGAAAGGCAGCCCAGCCTCAATCAGCGGCAAATCCAGTGAGCGGGCGGCATCACATACCAGCTGAACTGCTTCAGGATGGTTCATTGTTGCCGGGAATTCTTCGGTGAAACCGATTTCACAGCCCATGGCGGCGGCATCCGAGTGTCGGCGGACAAGTTCAGCTGCCGTGTTGCTGAGCAGTTCCATATCCTCGTTCTGATAGGCTCGCAGGGTTGCCATCAGCACGGCCTCACCGGGCGAGGTGCCGAATGCCGGAGATCCCAGGTTGCCATAGATCAGGGTCAGCAGTACAAAATCCCGGTATCCTTTCAGGTCGCCGTTGTTTGACAAACCGGGCAGGTCAACCATCAGGCGCGCCATTACGGCCGCCGGGCTCATCCCTTTCTCGGGCTCTGAGGCATGCGAGGTCCTGCCCTTTAGCCTGATGACCATCCCGCGCGAAGCTGCTGCAAAAGTTCCATTTCTGACAATCACTGAATTAAGGGGATAGCCCGGCAGGTTGTGAAGGGCAAAAGCATAATCCGGGCTGA
>CAZDBX010000097.1:0-10839 GCA_964503805.1 uncultured Lentimicrobium sp.
AATCGGTTCTTTCTTCCTTCAGCCTGCTGTTGTCGGAACGGCGGGGAAGCTGGGCTTCTTTCACCTGCGAGGGCTCCTGCACCGGCAGGTTTGCCTTGATGATAAAGGAAGTGATATCCCTGTTTACCTTTTGGATAAGGGTTTTAAACAATTCGAACGATTCAAATTTATAGATCAGCAAGGGGTCTTTCTGCTCGTAGGTGGCATTCTGGACCGAGCTGCGCAGTTCGTCCATCTCTCGCAGGTGATCCTTCCAGGCATCGTCAATTACGCCAAGGGTGACGCCTTTCTCTATGGCCAGGGTGATTTCACGCCCTTTGTCAAGGTAAGCCTTCTTCAGGTTGGCAACCACCTGCATCGATTTGATGCCATCGGTAATGGGAATGGCGATGTTTTCATACCTGGGATGGTTTTCGAAAACATCCTTGATCACCGGATAGGCGCGTTGGGCGAGGTGTTCACATTTTGTCCGGTAATTTGAATAAACCCTGTTAAAGAGTTCTTCTGTGATGTTTTGTTTATTCCGGGAGAGAAATTCATCCTCTGAAATTCCCGGTTCCGTAGCCAGGGTTTTCAGCAACGACATCCGGTATCCTTCATAGTCACGGTCTTCCTGATGGCTGGCAACAATGCTTTCGCATACATCATAAAGCATGTTTGAAACGTCCACGGCCAGACGTTCCCCGTATAGGGCATGGCGGCGCTTGCGGTAGATTACTTCGCGCTGCGAGTTCATCACATCGTCATATTCAAGCAGCCGCTTACGGATGCCGAAGTTGTTTTCCTCAACCTTTTTCTGCGCCCTTTCGATCGATTTGGTGATCATGGAATGCTGAATCACTTCGCCTTCTTTAAGGCCGAGACGGTCCATAATCTTGGCGATACGTTCCGAACCGAACATACGCATGAGGTCGTCTTCGAGGGAAACAAAAAACTGTGAACTTCCAGGATCCCCCTGCCTTCCGGAACGGCCGCGCAACTGCCGGTCAACACGGCGCGATTCGTGCCGTTCGGTACCAATGATGGCCAGACCGCCAGCTTCTTTTACCCCTTTGCCCAGCTTGATGTCGGTACCACGACCCGCCATATTGGTGGCAATGGTTACCGTACCGGCTTGTCCTGCCTCGGCAACAATATCGGCTTCCTTCTGGTGAAGCTTGGCATTCAGTACATTGTGCTTTATTTTGCGGAGGGTGAGCATACGGCTGAGCAACTCGGAGGTCTCCACTGAGGTGGTTCCCACCAGTACCGGCCTGCCCTTGGTGATCAGATCGACGATTTCATCGGCTACCGCGTTGAATTTCTCCCGCTTGGTTTTGTAAACCAGGTCCTCACGGTCGTCTCTGATAACCTTACGGTTGGTGGGAATTACCACCACATCCAGTTTGTAGATATCCCACAACTCGCCCGCTTCAGTTTCGGCTGTACCGGTCATACCGGCCAGCTTTTTGTACATCCTGAAGTAATTCTGAAGCGTAACCGTGGCATAAGTCTGGGTGGCGGCTTCCACCTTTACGCTTTCCTTGGCTTCGATGGCCTGGTGCAAACCGTCACTGTAACGGCGTCCCTCGAGGATACGTCCGGTCTGTTCATCAACAATCTTGATTTTGTTGTCCATTACCACATATTCGACATCCTTTTCGAACAGGGTATAGGCTTTCAGCAGCTGATTTACGGTGTGAACGCGCTCTGATTTCACCGAATAGTCGCGCATCAGCTCGTTTTTCTTCTCCAGCTTCTCATCTTCATTAAGGCCTGATTTTGTCAGCTCAGCAATTTCGGCGCCGATATCAGGCAGAATATAGAACTTCGGATCCTGATAAGAAGCGGTAATCAGGTCAATGCCCTTTTCGGTAAGTTCAACGGTGTTGTTCTTTTCGTCAATCACGAAGAAAAGTTCATCGTCGATGATGTGCATGTTTTTGGATTGCTCCTGCATGTAGAAGTTTTCTGTTTTCTGCATCAGGGCACGCATGCCGGGTTCACTCAGAAATTTGATCAGCGCTTTGTTTTTAGGCAGTCCGCGATAGGACCTGAACAACTGTTCCCCGCCCTTTTTCTCATTATCGGGACTGGCACCGTCGGTGAGCAGTGATTTGGCTTCGGCAAGCAGTTTGGTTACCAGATTGCGCTGCGCTTCATAAAGTTTCTTGATTTCAGGTTTAAGCTGTTCAAATTCCTGATTGTCGCCCCTTGGGGTAGGCCCCGAAATGATCAGGGGGGTACGTGCATCGTCAATCAGCACGGAGTCAACCTCATCCACAATGGCATAATTGTGCGGGCGTTGCACCATCTCCTCCGGATTGCGGGTCATGTTGTCACGCAGGTAGTCGAATCCGAATTCGTTGTTGGTCCCGAAAGTAATATCGGCAAGGTATGCGTTGCGACGGGCTTCAGAGTTGGGTTCATGCTTGTCGATGGTGTCTACTTTAAGACCGTGGAATTCATAAAGCACACCCATCCATTCCGAGTCACGTTTGGCAAGATAGTCGTTCACCGTAACCACATGCACGCCTTTACCGGGCAGTGCATTCAGATATACCGGCAGGGTGGCGACCAGTGTTTTTCCTTCACCGGTAGCCATTTCGGAGATCTTTCCCTGATGTAGCACAATACCGCCGATCAGCTGAACATCATAGTGCACCATGTCCCAGGTGAGCAGGTTTCCACCGGCAGTCCAGCGGTTGTGGAAGTAAGCCTTATCGCCCGTTATTTCAACATGGGCTTTCTGGGCAGCCAGGTCGCGGTCATTCTGCGTGGCGGTGACCTCAATCACCTCGTTTTCCTTGAACCGCCGTGCGGTTTCTTTCATCACCGCGAAAGCTTCGGGAAGAATTTCGTTCAAAACCTCCTGGGTGATCTGATATGCTTCTTTCTCCAGTTGATCAATCTCTTCATACAACCGCTCCTTTTCGTCCATATCCATCTCAGGTTCGGCTTCTATCTTTTCACGGATACCGGCGATCTGCTGCTCTTTTCCGGAGACGGCCTCTGTAATAAGCTTTCTGAAACCGTCAGTTCTGGCGCGGAGTCCATCGTTGCTGAGCTTCTCTGTTTCCGGGTATATTTCCTTTATCTTATTGAGGATAGGGGTGATTTCCCTGATGTCTTTTTCGGATTTGGTGCCGAGGAATTTCTTAAGAAATGAAAGCATGTCTGATTTAATTATGCAATGGAATTGCTTTTGATGTTTATTCGGTTTGTGCCTGTCCGGCGCAGAGGAAGTACCAAAAATGTGCCGGGGTTTTCAAACAGATGCAAAGTTAGCCTAATTTCCTGTAAAAATGCGGATGAATTTTCCAGGCCATGTATCAAATCCGGAAAAGAGGGGGGGTGGATTGCAAAAAAAAACCGCGACATTTTGTCAGCGGCTGTTGTGTTTTAGTATTCATCTTCATGAAAGAAGAAATCTTCCTTGGAAGGATAATCGGGCCACAAGTCCTCGATGCTGTCGTAAACTTCTCCCTCATCTTCGATCTCCTGAAGATTTTCTATAACTTCCATTGGTGCTCCTGACCTGATGCAGAAGTCGATCAGTTCCTCTTTGGTAGCCGGCCAGGGAGCATCTTCCAGTTTAGAGGCTAATTCTAAAGTCCAATACATTCTTACAGAAGTTAACGGGTTTAATTTTTTGCAAAAATACTCTAATTATAATCAAAAGCAAGTCAAAAACATTTCAAATAAACAATTGGTTCATGTTTACCGCTGAAATTTATTAAGTTCTTGCTTTCCAGGGTGTTTCAACAGCTCTGAGTGTATGCGAAAACCAGCGGGCCAGCACAAACAGGAAATCTGATAAACGGTTGAGATACCGGATTACCATTTCTCCCTGCAAAGTTGAGGGTTCGTTTTCCACTACTTTTATGGTAAGGCGTTCTGCCCTGCGGCAGATACACCGGGCAATGTGACAGTGAGATACAATGGGGTGACCGCCGGGCAGAATGAACGAGCTGAGTTGCGGCAGGGATTCATTCATTCTGTCAATCTCGTTTTCCAGCAGAAGAATATCCTTGTCAAAAAGCTTCGGGAGGGCCCTGAGGTCTTTTCCGGGGTCGGCGGCCAACAGCGATTCCGCGGTAAAAATCCTGTCCTGGATCTCAAGCAGTAGTTCATGTGTGCGGGCATCTACCCCCTGATCGCGGATCAGTCCGAGATAGGAATTGAGTTCATCAAGCGTGCCATAAGCTTCAATGCGTTCATGATACTTGGGCACCCTGGTGCCGCCGATCAGTGATGTTTGTCCCTTATCGCCGGTTCTGGTATATATTTTCCAGTCGCAATCCATCGAAATGTTTAATATTAATTAGAAAATCTTAAACAGGTTGATTTGCTAATTGTTCACCCGGAAGTAACTTTCTGCTTGTAAAAATCCATGGTCCGGATGTTGGAATTGAGTTCGTCGGAGGCGACCAGTCCGTCAGAAAGTCTGATGATCCGGTGGGCATGGCGGGCAATGTCCTCTTCGTGTGTGACCAGGATAATGGTGTTCCCGGCTTTGTGAATATCTTCAATCAGTCCCATGATTTCAACCGAAGTCACAGAATCAAGGTTACCGGTGGGCTCGTCGGCCAGGATGATGGAGGGTTTGTTCACCAATGCCCGGGCAATCGCCACACGTTGCCGCTGACCCCCGGATAGTTCGTTGGGCTTGTGTTTTACGCGATCGGTAAGCTTTACATCTTCAAGTACCTGCATGGCCCGTTCCATACGCTCAGGTTTGGGCGAACCGGCATAGATCATTGGCAATGCCACATTCTCAAGCGCGGTAAGCCTGGGCAGAAGGTTGAATGTCTGAAAAACAAACCCTATCTCTTTGTTTCTGATCTCTGCCAGTTCATTGTCCTCCAGCTTGCTGACATCCTTGCCATTGAGCCAGTAGCTTCCGGAAGTCGGGGTGTCGAGACAGCCCAGCAGATTCATCAGGGTGGATTTACCCGATCCCGAAGGCCCCATGAGCGCAACAAACTCATTTCTTTTTATGGTAAGGGACACTCCCCTGAGGGCGCGTACCACTTCGGTGCCTACTTTAAAAAAACGGGTGATCCCGTCAAGCCGTATAACTTCCTGGTTCATGATCCTGGTTTACTTCACAACGAACAAAGTTAGGAATAATTGTAAAAGCGGGGATGATTAAATTTTCAACCTTTTCACCGCGGCCTTCTGCTTTGGCCAATGAGCGGAATATATGTTATTTATACAGCTTTCAGAACCGGATTACGAAGTGTTGCCGGCTCAGTTCCCTGCGGAAAAATACCAGTCCCATGTCAAACAGGTCAATAGTGACCGTTACACCGGGGTGTTTGATGATTTCCTCCCAGGCTTTTTCCATCTCTGAGGACCAGTGGATATCATGAAAAATCAGCAGGGTGTCGTTACCTGACTTCGCTGCAATTTCGCCAAAATAATTCACGGTGGCTTCGTAGGTATGGTTCCCGTCAATAAAGGCGTAATCAACCTTCAGGAGCGATCCGAGCGTTTCGGGCAATTCCTTATCGAAATTTCCCATCACCAGCGATACATTACTGCACCCGGCCGAATTCAGGCTCTCCTGGGCAAGGGCGGCAGTTGACGCGCAGCCTTCTATCGTTTTAAACGTGGCAGAGGGTGCGGCTATGGCCTGATACATCGTGCTGATGCCGGCCGATGTGCCCAGCTCCAGCATGGTTCCCGGATTAAAGTACTTAACGATGCGGAACAGCAGCCGGCCATATTTCCGGGGGATACCGGTGGTTGCAGCGATTTCCTTTACCCTCCTCAGTTTTGTTGTATAACCTGTCCTTCCCTTCCGTGCGCCGAAATCCACGGTCTCAATGCTGTTGGGATTCCGCTTCAGCCGGATTACCTGTTGTTCAACAGTTTTATATTCAGGATAAACAGTTTTATCTTCCAGCACATTGCAGATAAAATCATAAACGAAGGGGGAGTGGACCGCATGTTTTGTTTTTCCTTTCAGCCGGTAAGTCAGAAATCTGAGAAGTATCCTTATTTTGTTCAACATGTTTTCAGTGAGGTTGAGGTTAGTCAGCTAAAGGCCCCAGGTTTCCCTGTCGAGACTGCGGTAGTGTATGGCTTCAGCCAGATGGTCGGGCCGGATGTCATGGCTGTTGTCAAGATCGGCGATGGTGCGTGCCACCTTCAGGATGCGGTCGTATGCCCGTGCCGAAAGGCTCAGTTTTTCCATGGCATTCTTGAGCAGGGTGTGCCCGGTTTCATCTATCCTGCAGATGGTTCTCAGCATTTTACTGCTCATCTGGGCATTGGCATGAATGCCTTTGTGCTCTTTATATCTTTCTTCCTGTATCTGCCTGGCTTTTACCACCCTTTCCCTGATTGCATCGCTTTTTTCAGAAATCCTTACATCCGAAAGTTCACGGAAAGGCACAGGCACGACTTCCACCTGAATATCTATACGGTCGAGCAGGGGGCCGGATATTTTGTTAAGGTATTTCTGCACAACCCCGGGCGCGCATACGCACTCCTTGTCGGGATGATTATAGAAGCCGCAGGGGCAGGGGTTCATGGCGGCTACCAGCATAAAGCTTGCGGGATATTCCACGGTGAGCCTCGCCCTCGAAACCGTTACCAGCCGGTCTTCAAGCGGTTGCCGCAGCACTTCGAGGACGGTCCGCTTGAACTCCGGCAATTCGTCAAGAAACAGTACTCCGTTGTGGGCAAGCGAAATTTCTCCCGGCTGGGGATTCGACCCGCCGCCTACCAGGGCCACGTCAGAGATGGTGTGGTGCGGACTGCGGAATGGTCGTGCCGAAATCAGGGATGCATGGCGGCTCATTTTTCCGGCAACAGAATGTATCTTGGTGGTTTCCAGCGCTTCATGCAGGTTGAGCGGCGGCAGTATGGAGGGCAGCCGCTTGGCCAGCATGGTCTTACCGGAGCCCGGCGGACCAATCAGGATTACGTTATGACCTCCGGCAGCGGCAATTTCGAGCGCACGCTTAATGTTCTCCTGACCTTTAACATCCGAGAAGTCAAATTCATATTCGTTCAGCTGGGCATAAAACTCTTCACGGGTATTTACTATCTCCCTTTCAAGGCTTGCATCTCCGTTGAAAAACCGGATAACATCCAGGATGTTTTCCGCGCCGTAAACTTCAAGTTCACTTACAATGGCCGCTTCCCGTGCATTCTGTTTCGGAAGGATAAAGCCTTTGAAACCCTGTCTGCGTGCTTCTATGGCGATGGGCAGCGCCCCTTTGATGGGCTGTAATCCGCCGTCGAGCGACAATTCGCCCATAATTACATATTCTCCCACGGTGGCCGGGTTAATCTGCTCCGAGGCGGCCAGAATTCCTGTGGCAATGGTAAGGTCGTAGGCCGATCCCTCTTTGCGGATGTCGGCCGGCGCCATATTGATCACTATTTTTTTACCGGGAATTTTATACCCGTTGTTTCTCAGTGCGGCTTCAATACGCTGGTGGCTTTCTTTAACGGCGCTGTCTGGCAGGCCAACCAGGAAAAACTGTATCCCGTTGTCCATGTTAACCTCAACCGTTATGGTGATTGCATTGATGCCTATGATTGAACTGCCGAATGTTTTTACGAGCATGTTATCAGAATTTTTCACGAATGAAAAGGGACTGTACCGCTTTCCCCGCTTCCGTAAGAATATGACACCTGAAAAAATTATTTAATCTACTGAATATTAGCAATTTAAAATATAATACAAAAGTAGGAAAAATTTCCGGTCCATTCAACAAGTCATGTCAATCATTTTTAGAATTCCTGAAATCAGCATGACCGGTACCTTAATTTATCATTGTGAACAATTAGATATCTTACAGGTTTATAGAATGATCAACACGACAACAATAAGTGGAACCGGAAAAAGTAATCCCTGAGCCAAAATCTCCCTGCAAGCGGGTTTGCCGGCTTGATGAGGAAGGTATGTGTGTTGGCTGCTTCCGCAATCTGGATGAAATAGCCAACTGGTCCATCCTCTCCAGAGAAGAAAAGCTGGAAGTGCTGCGCAAGGCCCATCTTCGTATGCAACTCAGGGATATGAAGCTCTGATCAGCCTTTTCCTGGCTTATAGCCTGATTTCTCCAGTATTTCCTGCGAATTGACGTTGTCGAGGAGTTGTTTCAGGCTCACATTATTCTTTTTCATATAGGCTTTCACAATCTGCCAGCCCAGCCAGGCTCCGGTGCGGGCAGGGGATTCCTGCGAAAAGGAGGAGGTAAACGGACCGTCTACCATAAACATACTCATGGCTTTGGAATCAGTTTTATACAACAGCTCATTTTCAATGATAAACTGCCAGAGATTGCGCTCATTTTTGACACACCAGTCCAGTTGCGCTGCAGTGAAGCCGATTTTAAACCGATCTTCTGTATTTCCGGTAGTAACATCGGTAAAATAGAGGGTTTTTCCCTGTTCTATCATTGCATCAAGCAGGGTATAGGCGCTTCTTTTTTCAGGAATCAGCAGCATGCCCGCTTCTTTCATCACATCAGGCAGGATATGGTCACGGGTAAATCGCCGGGATAGATAGAGCGGAATCCCCAGTTTCTTGTACATTTCATGATCCTGCCCGAGATACATGTCAAGGGCAATGATCAGTACCGAATCGGCATATTTGACGGGTAAATGAAAATCGTATCCCGAAACATAAGAATAGGTAAGTGGTTTCCTGCCTCCCGGGATTTCCTTTTCATAAATGCCAAAGGCCTGTTCAAGTTCTTTTTCAAGCCATCCCAGGTCAGGATACTGCTGCACAACCGACTCATAGGAAGCTTTGTTCTGCGGATCACTGATAAACAATCTCAACTGATTTACCTCTTCACTGCCGATATCTCCGGTTCCCAGAAAAACAGCATAATCAGGCGCAACGGCCCTGAGCCTTTTTTCTAAATCAGCTTCACCCGGACCAAACAATACCTGTTCGTACCGCCTGATTCTGAATCCTTCGTCCGCAGGAGTAAATGATAATGAATCGGTGCCGTCTGACGCGGTTTTTCTTCCCGTGTTATCGCCTGTGCAGGCCGCAAACAGAAGAAGGGCAGGGAAAATCAGTGTAGCAAGTCTGGAAATCATAATACCTGAAACGATTGGTGCTTATCCGGCACAAAATAACAAAAAACCCCTGACATGGGAAGGGCAGGGGTTTTTAAACGTAAAAAGGCAACCTAAAGTATTTTCCAGCCAAGACTTACGGTGAACATATTATTTTTCAATGTAAGTCCTTCATCTTTGGAATAATCTGATATCCCGAATTCATATCTCAGATCAAGTGTGAACATCAGCAGGTCCACCCCGGCGCCGGTTTGAATGCCCCAGTTGGCAGCGCGGATATCATCACCGGTGATGGTGTTTTCCCAGTTTTCGCTGTTGATTTCCTTATTAACGGCAAGCGTTGCAACCGGACCGGCCAGAATCCTGACATTGAAAAGATCCGTATCAATTAGTTTACCGCCGAGTAAAACGGGGATATCCAGCGTTTTTATGTGCAGCGATTTCGTGCTGCCGGCCACCTCTGTTTGAGAAAGATCACCCTTCCGGTTCATAAAAAGCAGTTCCGGTTGAAGGTAAACTTTGTCGCCTATCCTGACGAACGCGCCGAAATGCAGGGAACTTTTTATTTCTTCCTCAATCTGTTCCTGATCAGCGCTGAATCTGGAGAATGAAGAACCGGCCTTGGGGCCGAAGGTAAAATACGGAACCTGCGCGGTTGATGTAAAAGCGAAAAGGACAAGTATTGCGATCAGATACTTTTTCATAAAATCTTTGTTAAGGTTGTCTGAATATACAAATGACCAGTTTAATTTGTCAATTACAATAAACTTGCCATTCCTCTTATTTATTGTGGCAAAAGGTTTGTATTTTTGTGAAAATACTTAAATTTCCCAATTATGAAATTGATACAAAGAATGCTGCTCCTTGCATTATTGCTTTTGTGTGTTTCCGTTACCGGTGCTTTCGCCCAGTATAAATCGATTGCCTTGGGTGTAAAAGTTTCACCGAATATTGGCTGGCTTCGCACGGATGCTGAAGATTACTCGTCCGAAGGCGCAGTTCCCGGCATCGCCTGGGGGCTGATCACCGATTTTTACTTTGCTGAGAATTATGCTTTTTCTTCAGGTTTTAATGTCAACTTCCACAATGCAAAAATCTCTTATCCTGATATCGAGTCCTTCAACATCGGGGTGCTGAACCGGCAATACCGGCTTAAGTATATTGATATTCCCATGCTGATCAAGATGAAAACCAATGATATCGGGGATTTTCGCTTTTTCGGACAAATCGGTCTGCAGCCCGGGGTCAGGATAGGCTCAAAGGCAAAAGACAGTTTCAAATCGGTAACGCCTCCATCAACGGTAAAAAGAGACTGGCGTACAATTGATTCTCAAACCAACCTTTTCAGGATTTCCATGGTCATCGGGGCCGGTATCGAGTATCCCATTGACAATTCCACCGCACTGGTGGCCGGAATTAATTTCGTGAACGGACTGAGCGATGTGCTGAAAGGTAAAAACGCTGTTGACAACACCGTTGAACACATGGCTGTCCCCAATGCTTTTGAAATTACTTTCGGGATTATCTTCTGAATGTACCCGATTCAGCTACTTTGATTACTCAGATCGGTTGTCATTCTGTTTTATTAGCCGACGGGAAGAGTCCTGTTGGCGTAAGCTGTGATTTTTAGCCACAAAGTGTGATTTTTCGGTAAACGGATGCTGTTTAACTTGAATAAACAGTATTTCACTTCAGAATTGTGTAATTTCGCCTCATCTAATCCGGATGATTTATGAAAATTGCACTGGTTCAGTTGAATTATGTCATAGGCGATTTTGAAGGCAACACCCGGAAAATTATTGAGCAGAT
>CAZDBX010000098.1:0-10659 GCA_964503805.1 uncultured Lentimicrobium sp.
ATTTTGATGTGGTTATTCAGCCGGCCAATTCGACCGATACCACCAATGCCCTGGCGCGGTTTACCTATAACCTTGCCGATGGCGAAACTTACGTACTTGTTGCCAATGGCATTGTGGTCCCCACAGGTTACAACCCTGCAACTCCCTTTAATATCTATGTCTATGGCATGGGCCGCGAAGCCGCAAATTCCTCATACAACACCGATGTACTTGTATTCCATGGCTCTACCGATGCCCCTGTGGTTGACATCGTTGAGGTTGGCGTTGGTGCCGGTACACTGGTGGACGACATCGTTTATGGTGAATACGCCGGTTATCTCGAACTGCCTGCGGCTGATTACCGCCTTCAGGTGCGCGATGCAAGCGGCACAACCGTAGTAGCAGAATACCTTGTACCGCTGGAGACGCTTGGCTTAAACGGAGCTGCAGCCGTGGCCCTCGCCTCAGGTTTCCTGAATCCCGCTGTAAATAATGACGGACCGGCATTCGGGATATATGTTGCACTGCCTTCAGGCGGCGGACTTGTTGCACTTCCTGCTACTGACATCTCTACTGCAAGACTTCAGGTTATTCACAACTCAGCCGACGCCGCAGCTGCCGAAGTTGATGTATGGCTTAACGACCAGTTGCTGATCGACAACTTTGCTTTCCGGACTGCAACCCCGTTTATTGATGCACCTGCCGGTGTTGACTTTGATGTGGTAATCCAGCCTGCGAACTCAACAGATACGACCAATGCACTAGCCAGATTCACCTACAACCTTACCGGAGGTGAAAAATACATTCTCGTAGCCAACGGAATCGTTGTCCCCACCGACTACAATCCTGCAACCCCATTCGATTTATACGCTTTCGGCGGTGCAAGGGAAATGGCTACCAGTCCTTTGAATACCGACATGATGGCTTTCCATGGATCCACTGACGCACCTGTTGTTGACATTGTTGAAACATGGGTTGGCGCCGGAACCATCATTGACAACCTTGCATACGGTAGTTTCGCAGGTTACCTTGAGCTTCAGACACTTGACTATATTATTGATGTTCGCGACGAAACAGGAAATACTGTTGTTGCAACATACCTGGCCCCTCTGGCCTCGCTAAGTCTTGGCGGACAGGCAATCTCGGTAATTGCCAGCGGATTCCTGAATCCTGCCGCTAATAACGACGGCCCGGCATTTGGTCTCTATGTTGCCCTGGCCTCAGGCGGCGACCTGATTGCCCTGCCCGAATACGTCGCTCCTACCGCGCGGGTGCAGGTAATTCACAATTCAGCCGATGCCGCTGCTGCCGAAGTTGATGTATGGCTCAACGATCAGTTATTACTCGACAACTTTGCGTTCATGACCGCATCGCCCTTTATCGATGCCCCCGCAGAAGTTGATTTTGATATCGTGATCCAGCCTGCCAGCTCAACCGATACCACCAATGCGCTTGCCAGGTTTACTTATAATCTGGAGGAAAATGGTAAGTATATCCTTGTAGCCAATGGTATTGTCAGCAGTTCTGGATACACCCCGGTTCAGCCTTTCAATATCTACGTTTATGATAACGCCCGTGAAGAAGCAACTGCCGGTTCAAATACTGACGTGCTGGTGTTCCATGGTTCAACGGATGCCCCGGTTGTGGATGTTGTTGAGGATTATGCCGGCGCAGGAACCATCTTAGACAACCTTGCTTACGGCGACTTCGCCGGATATCTTGAACTTCCTGCTGCAAATTATCAGCTCGAAGTTCGTGATGAAACCGGAACTGCAACCGTTGCCGTATTCAATGCACCGCTGGCTTCACTCAATCTGGATGGCCAGGCAATCAGTCTGCTTGCCTCCGGCTTCCTGAATCCGTCAAACAACAGCAACGGCGCAGCATTCGGACTTTATGCAGTGCTTGCTTCGGGAGGAGATTTCGTGGCCCTGGGAAATACCACCGGAATCAATGAGAATAGTCTTGCACAAAACCTCAATGCATTCCCGAATCCGGCTTCATACATGGTAAATCTTTCATTCGAACTGAAGAACAGTACTCAGGTCAGCTATGAAATTTATAACACCAGCGGCCGGATGATGATGAATACCAATCTGGGTACGCTGAACGCAGGAAATCACCTGAACAGAATTGATACTTCTGTGCTCCCTTCAGGATTTTACCTTGTTAAAATCAATGCAGGAAACACCATTTCAACAATCAAGATTCAGGTTTCCAATTAATTACAATTAAATCTCTGCTTTTAACGGGTTGCCTTACCGGGCAACCCGTTTTATATTTTCTGAAAAATATTCAAAAAAAATATTTCAGAACAACTAATCTGTATTACCTATTTAGTAATTTTAGATTAATTTATTCCCGTCCGGCTGCCTGAATTACTATATGAACATTGATCTTTCAACTATCTATAAATGTGCATTCTGAATACTTCTATTTTAAAAACACCTAAACTTATCATTCATGAAAAATTTCTACGTCTTTGCTTTGGCTGCCATTTTGGCTTGTTTTCAGGGTCAGGCACAAACCTTCAGAAAAATTTCCGGAAAACCGGCTGAAATAAATCCGGTGCTGAAGCATCTGCCTGCCGGCAGAAGTACGGAAGCAATGAATAACCTTAACGATGGCTTTGAATCATACGATGATTTCAGCCTGGACTTTGCTCCATGGACCCTGATTGACGTTGACGGAGCTGAAACCTGGGGGATTGAGGGTGTCGAGTTTACCAATCAGTATTCCCCGATGTCATTCATCATCTTTAATCCTTCCTTAACCAATCCGCCGATGACTTCGGCAGCCATACTTCCTCACGGGGGTTCAAAATTTGCCGCCTGTTTTGCCTCCAACGGAGCTACAAACAACGATTGGCTGGTATCCCCCCCGCTGTCGGCAGGAACCAATACATCTGTTTCTTTCTGGGTAAAATCATACACCGCACAATATGGACTCGAGCGATACAGGGTAGCCGTATCGACCACCGGAACCGACCCGGCCGATTTCACTTACATCTCCGGATCCAATTACCTGACAGCGCCCGCTACAGCCTGGGAGCAGAAAACTTTTGACCTGAATGCATATAATGGCCAGACCATTTATATTGGAATCCAGTGTGTTTCTGATGATGCTTTTATCTTTATGGTTGATGATTTTTTATTTACAACCACTTCATCATCAACTTCCACGCTTACAGGCCTTGTTACCGATGCTTTTGACGGCAACCCCATACCGGGAGCCACGGTGACCATTGCCGGTCTCAGCGCTACAACCGACCAGAGCGGAAATTATACAATCAATAATGTTCCCGCCGGAACGCTCACGGCAGCGTTTACTTCCAATGTAACCCAGGGTGCAGCCCCGCTTGCCGTTAACTTCTTCGATCAGTCGTCTGAAGGCTCCAATACCGTCACCTGTTCAAAAGAGGGTTACATCACCTATGTAAACAATAATGTGATAATTCCCCAGGGGGAAACGCTGAATCTGAACATTTCCCTGACACAGACCCTGCTTGCAGGCAACATGCGTTTTGTCCTGAACTGGGGTGCTACCCCCGAAGACCTTGACTCGCATCTCAACACGCCTTCCATCGAAGGCCAGCCATACCATATATATTACAGCGACCAGGGCAATGCAACCTCTGCACCTTATGCTGCACTGGACCATGATGTTACCGAAGGCTACGGACCCGAAACCATGACCATTTACCAGATGTTCGACGGAACGTATCAGTATTACATTCATAACTATTCCGAAGAGCCCGCAATTACCACTTCTCAGGCTGTTCTTCAGATTTACAACCAGAGCGGGCTGATACAAACCATGCAGATACCCACGGTTGGCAACGGCCTTTACTGGTATGTATGCGATATCAACGGATCAAACGGACAACTCACCATTAAAAACATTATTCAGGAAACCCCTCCGGGGAATATACGGTTTGAACTTCCTGAAAAGGCATCCGGTAACATCGCGCAAAACAGCAGAAATATCACTTCATGGAACTGGAGTTTCGGTGACGGAGGAAGCAGTACCCAGCAAAACCCATCACACACCTATACCGCAGCAGGAACTTATACAGTGAGCCTGACCATCAGCGATGGCTCCAGTTCAGATACTGAAACAAAAACCGGATATATAACCGTTACAGGAGGCAGCAGCGGCAACGGAACCCTCTCCGGACTGGTAACAGATGCCGTGAATGGAAACCCTGTTGAAGGAGCCCTTGTGAGCGTAGCCGGAAAATCTGCCACCACCGATGCAAACGGCAACTATACCATCACCAACATCCCTGCAGGCGCCCTGGTAGCGAATTTTAATGCCAGCCAGACCTCCGGATCAGCACCCCTCACGGTTTTATTCACCGACCAGTCGACAGAAAACGCGCATACAGTAACCTGTTCCAAATCAGGATATATTACTTATTCAAACAATCAGGTAGTGATTCCCGACGGCGGGTCACTGGAACTGAACATCTCTCTTTCGCCCGAACTTGCAGCCGGCAACATGCGGTTTGTGCTCAACTGGGGCGCCACTCCCGAAGACCTTGATTCGCACCTGAACACCCCAAGCATTGAAGGAAGTACATATCACATATATTACAGTGATGAAGGAAATGCAACAGCTGCCCCCTATGCATTACTCGATTATGACATCACAAGCGGATACGGACCTGAGACTATGACCATTTACCAGATGTTCAACGGAACTTACCAGTACTATATTCACAACTATTCAGAAGAGCCATCAATTACCACATCTCTGGCTGTTGTGCAGATATACAACCAAACGGGCTTATTGTATACATTGCAGGTGCCAACCACCGGAACAGGCTTGTACTGGTATGTATGTGATGTCGAAGGAGCAACCGGAAATATCATCATCCGCAATGTGATTCAGCAAAACCCGCCATCAGGATCAAGAGATCTCTGGCCGGCCAAAGTTCCCGCCCCGTCTGTTCCTGCTGACAGGAATATCACGTCCTGGCTGTGGAACTTCGGGGATGGAGGTACATCAACCCAGCAGAATCCATCGCATACATTCAACGCAAACGGTTCATATACCATTTCACTGACCGTAAGTACCGGCACCGCTCAGGCAACTGAAACCAAGACGGCCTATATACAGGTTGGTCCGCAGGGAATCGGCGAAAACGGTCTTTCTGACAGAATCACCGCATTCCCCGTACCTGCTGAAAGCACCATGCAGCTGGACTCCCCGGAGCTGATCAAGACAGTAATTATTACAGACCTTACAGGCAAAGAGCTGAACCACATCATTGTCAATGACAAAAGAACAGTCATCAATACTAGTCAGTTCAACAGCGGAACATACCTGCTGATCATTGAGACCGGCATTGGGAAGGCAATTAAGAAGTTCAATGTAAAATAGAATCGCGCATATAAGAAATGTTCCGCAGGCTCCTATCCGGGAATCTGCGGAACTTTTTTTTTACCGGATCCGGCTGCTGAAACACAAAATGAAACTAAAGACCATTATTGGAACCGGCTTCATGGAATTGTCTCAGAAAAGCTCCCTTGCTTCCTTTTTAAGATACTCAAGTGCCTTATAGAGTGTAGATCCTTCGCTGTTCAGTTCATCCTGAAAGATCAACTGGGCAAGGTCAGTGGCAGTCGCATCTTCTTTAAGATTTTCCGAGGCCGAATTGATAGCGGATATCAGTGCTTCCCTCGCATTTTTAACTAGTTCCCAAGCATTGGATGAGATATAGAGCTGTTGCGAAAGGTTGTGGTCGTACTCCTGCCTGATGTTGCCGATCAGTGCCTGCTGAAGTTCACGTGCATTCATTCCCTGCTGAATATTCCGCATGATCAGTTGCGAAGGGGTAATCCTTTCGAGCAGCAGGACAACTCTTTCATAGGCCTGTAATCGCACCGGGCTGATCATTTTCATGCGTTCGGTCTTAAACTCAAGCGCCCGCCGGTCAGTTTCCGATTTCAGATGCATTTTCAGAAGAAAATAAACGGCGGCACCTACAAGCAATGCAGGAATCAGGACTAAAATCAGGTCACGCAGGATTTCCATGGACTAAATATTTAATTAAACCAGACAAAGGTCGCAATTTTTGAAATTTTTCTATGATAAAATGCTTGTTTGCTGAATTTTAATTTCTTTAAATTTGTCCCCTTCCTGAACATACTGACTGACAACCATCCAAAAACATTATGAATATACTATCCGAAAGAATTCACAGGCTGGCCGAATCCGAAACGCTGGCCATGACAAGAAGAAGCCGGGAGCTTAAAGAACAGGGGTTTGATGTCATCAACCTCAGCATCGGGCAGCCCGACTTCAACACCCCTGATTACATTAAGGAAGCTGCCCGGGAGGCGCTGGATCAGAATTACACCTTCTATCCTCCGGTGAGCGGCTACCCCGATCTTCGCAAGGCGATCTGCCGGAAACTGAAACGCGACAACAACCTGGACTACACCCCTGATCAGGTAGTAGTTTCTACAGGAGCCAAACAGGCGTTGGCAAATACCATGCTCAGTCTGGTAAATCCGGGAGATGAAGTAATTGTTCCCGCACCTTACTGGGTTTCGTACCGCGAAATCGTGAAGCTTGCAGAAGGCACCTCTGTCGTCATCAAAACCGGTGTTGAAACTGATTTTAAAGTTACCCCGGATCAACTTGAAAAGGCGATAAGCCCGAAGACGAAAGTTTTTATATTCAGCAGCCCCTGCAACCCGACAGGTTCCGTTTATTCGCGTGAGGAATTGTCAGCCCTTGCCAAAGTGTTTCAGGCTCATCCCGGCATTTTTATTATTTCAGATGAGATTTACGAGTTGATCAATTTCAAAGGACGCCATGAATCCATTGCTCAATTCCCTGAACTGAGAGACAGGGTAATCATCATAAACGGCGTATCAAAGGGGTTTGCCATGACCGGCTGGCGGTTGGGCTATTGTGTGGCCGCTCCCGAAATCGCCAAAGCCTGTGACAAGATTCAGGGGCAATTTACTTCGGGAGCCAGCAGCATCTCACAGCGGGCTGCCATTGCCGCAATTAATACAGATCCGGCCGAATCGGAGGAACTCAGAAATATGATTGAAACCTTCAGAAACCGGCGCGACCTGTTTCTGAAACTACTCAACGAAATTCCTGGTTTCAGGACCAACATACCCGACGGCGCGTTTTACATCTTCCCGGATGTAACCTGGTATTACGGAAAATCCAATGGATCGGTTAACATCAATAACGGCACCGATCTGTGCAACTATTTGCTGGACCATGCGCATGTAGCACTGGTATCCGGCGAGGCCTTCGGGAATCCGGACTGCATCAGGCTCTCCTATGCTACTTCCAACGAGGAGCTGATCGAAGCTGCCCGGCGCATAAAAGAAGCCCTGGCCCTGTTGCATTAAAACGGATTACCCATCATTCATCACCCTTCCCGGGATTTATTCCAGCAACACTGGAAAATCCCGGGAAGGTCTGTAATGTGAATTTAATATTTAAAGCTGTTTTATCTCCCCGATGTGACAAGAAGATAATTATTCAAAACGCATTGTTATCTATATTTGCAAATCCGTTGCTTTTTTTTTGAGAAAAAGAAACCATAATGGATTTCATTAGTTAATAACAGTCATATTTTAATAACAATACACTCAGAAATGATCAGCAATAACGATAACCCGTTAAAATTTGCATTGATTGGAGCTGCAGGATATATTGCACCCAGGCACATGAAAGCAATACGGGAAACAGGGAATATTCTTGTTACCGCACTTGACAAGTATGACGGGGTCGGCATAATTGACAGCTACTTCCCTGACGCCGACTTTTTTACAGAACCGGAGCGTTTCGACCGCCACCTTGATAAACTTCGCCGGGGCATTACCAATAAAATTGATTACGTAAGTATCTGTTCGCCCAATTACCTGCACGATGCACACATCAGGCTTGCGTTGCGCAATCAGGCCCATGCCATCTGCGAAAAACCCATTGTTCTGAATCCGTGGAACGTAGATGCCCTGAGTGAAATTGAAAATGAAACGGGAAAGAACATCTATACCATTCTGCAGTTACGTCTGCATCCCTCAATCATTGCCCTGAAAAAGAAAATTGAAGAAGGGCCGGAAAACAAGATTTATGACATTGACCTGAGCTATATCACCAGCAGGGGCAAGTGGTATTTTATCTCATGGAAAGGGGATATTGAAAAGTCGGGAGGGGTTGCCACCAACATCGGTGTACACTTCTTTGATATGCTTTCCTGGATTTTCGGGGAAGTTGAACAGCACACGGTTCATGTTCTTGAACCAGCCAGGGCCGCAGGGTTTATGCAGCTGAAAAAAGCCCGGGTGCGCTGGTTTCTGAGTATCGACGAAAAAGACCTTCCTGAAATCGCGGTGCAGAACGGCAAACGGACTTTCCGCTGCCTGAACATCTCGGGCGAAGAATTTGAATTCAGCGACGGATTCACCGACCTGCACACAACTTCCTACAGGGACATCCTTTCCGGAGGCGGATTCAGGCTTAATGATGCAAGAAACAGTATCAAAACTGTATTTGAAATCAGGAATTCGAAACCGGTTGGAATTACCGGCGAATATCACCCGTTTGTAAAATCATGACTTTGATTCCGGTTACTTTTTTTCTTTCAATTCATAAATAGCTAAACATTAAAATGAACGACTCCATAAGAATCTGTGTAATCGGCCTGGGATACGTCGGTTTGCCCCTCGCCGTTGAATTTGGCAAAAAATATCCGGTAACAGGGTTTGACATCAATAAAACCCGCGTAAATGAACTCAAGACCGGACACGACCGCACGCTGGAGACCTCCGATGAGGACCTGGCAGCCGCGGTTTACCTCAGATATACAACAAGTATCAGCGATATAAAAGACTGCAACTACTATATTGTTACTGTCCCTACCCCAATCGATAATCACAAAAGGCCTGACCTTACCCCGTTGATAAAGGCGTCAGAGACTGTCGGGAAAGTGCTGAAAAAGGGTGACATAGTAATCTATGAATCCACCGTTTATCCGGGAGCTACTGAAGAAGAGTGTGTACCCTTACTTGAAAAATTCTCGGGACTTGAATTCAACAAGGACTTCTTCTGTGGATACTCACCCGAGCGCATCAACCCGGGCGATAAGGTACATACGGTAACAAAAATCCTTAAAGTGACCTCCGGGTCCACCCCCGAGGTGGCTAAAAAAGTTGATGACCTTTACAAAAGTATCATAACGGCCGGCACCTTTATGGCATCGAGCCTTAAAGTTGCCGAAGCAGCCAAAGTAATCGAAAACTCACAACGCGATATCAACATCGCGTTTGTAAATGAACTGGCGCTGATTTTTAATAAAATAGGAATTGATACGCAGGAAGTTCTGGCTGCCGCCGGCACCAAATGGAATTTTCTGAAATTTTTTCCCGGTCTGGTGGGCGGACATTGCATAGGCGTTGACCCGTATTACCTTACCCACAAGGCACAGGAGCTGGGGTACAATCCTGAAATTATCCTTGCAGGTCGCCGCCTGAACGACAACATGGGATTTTACGTGGCCAACCGCACCATTAAGCTGATGATTAAGAAGGGACACACCATTGCCGGAAGCCGCGTACTGGTGCTGGGAATCACCTTCAAGGAAAACTGCCCTGACATCCGGAATTCACGGGTGATTGATGTGGTAAACGAATTCAGGGATTTCTCCTGCAAAGTGGATGTTTACGACCCCTGGGCCGACCATGCCGAAGTAAAGCATGAATATGGCGTTAACCTGATTGACAAGCCTTCGGATAATTATGATGCCGTGGTACTGGCCGTTGCGCACGACCAGTTCAAGGAGACGGATATACGGGCATTCGGTCACGCAGAAGCTGTTTTCTACGATATTAAAGGGCTGCTCGACAAATCACTGGTGGATGAACGCCTTTGACGAAAACTGCATTTCGCATTAATCAAAACTGCCGGCCAATCGTCCGGCAGTTTTAGTTTGGCCGGGCATCATGTGATCTCATCAGTTCATGTATGCATACCGGCTGATGAAATTACTTTCCCGGCGCTGTCGTTTCAGCGTCCGGCACCTCTTACTTCAGTTACTACCGTCATAACAGGCGGATTATGCAAATGCTTTTTAACGGCGCAAAGGTTAGCCGCATTGATAACGGCATCACGGTATTTCTCAGGAAACGTTTCCGGCAAAATGATCCTGATTTCAATACCGCCGATCATACGGGCTTCAGCATTATACTTCATTTCCTGCTCCAGGCTGATCCCGTCGGTTGATATGCCGCGCTGCTCGCAGAAAGATTTTACATAAATGCCCGCACAGGTCCCCAGCGAGGCCAGAAACAGATCGAAAGGCGCCGGAGCGCTTCCTTCCCCGCCTGCCCTTTCTGGCTGATCAGTTACAATGCGATGACCGTTAAATTCCGCAATAACTTTCTTTTTACCTTCAAATGTAATCTTCATATTTTTTCGTATTAATTGAACTATAAAGAACCGGAAAAAGGGAATGCAAAATTATCAATATCTCCCGTCTCTCTGCAGAATCACTATGTCCCCCTCATAAAGAACACGCCATTGATCAGAGGCTTTCAGAGAATCGGTAGTCATACGAAACTCCTTTTCAGTCAATGGATAGGGAACTTCATTGAACGAAAAAACTATATATTTTGCATCTCTGATCAAAGGAAACTGATAAATCCT
>CAZDBX010000099.1:0-10621 GCA_964503805.1 uncultured Lentimicrobium sp.
CGATGAGTTGTTCAACAATGGCGAAAATCTTGCCAATTACAGTGGTTACACCTATGATGGCAAAAGAATTAAGATGAAGGACAGCCCCAGTTTTGATGATTTCTTCAATAAAAGGGATGCCAATGGTAATTATACCAGGGAAATTGCTCCTTTCTCTCCAATATATATGGCCGGTTATATACAGGATAAATTTGCTTTTGATGATCTTATCTTTAATATTGGGGTCAGGGTTGACCGATTCGACGCCAACCAGCAGGTTCTCACCGACCCGTACACCATTTATCCTGCCCTTACGGTAAAAGAAGTTAGTGACCTCGGACAGCACCCCCAGAACATGGGCAGCGATTATGTTGTTTATGTCGATAACCTCCGCAATCCAACCAGTATTATGGGATACCGCAACGGCGATACATGGTATAATGCCGATGGTCTTGTGGTTACCGACCCGTCCATTTCACTGGATGCCGGCAATGGTGTTACCCCTTACCTGGTTGACAGGAACAATGTCACCGTTACTTCAAAGGCATTCAGCGATTATGAGCCTCAGATTTCCGTGATGCCGCGTATTTCGTTCTCATTCCCGATTTCGGATGAAGCGCTGTTCTTTGCCCATTACGATGTGCTTACACAGCGTCCTACTTACGCCCTGCGCATGAATCCCCTCGATTACTTCTTCCTGCCGGTTCTGGGTAGCCCAACCATCAACAATCCCAACCTGAAACCTGAGAAGACCATCGACTATGAACTCGGATTCCAGCAGCGTCTGACCAATAGTTCTTCTCTGACCTTATCGGCTTACTATCGTGAAATCAGGGACCAGATCCAGGCTTTCCGGTATACCGCTGCTTATCCCAAGACTTATTATTCATACAACAACATTGACTTTTCAACCGTAAAGGGACTTACCGTGACTTATGACCTGCGCCGTACCGCCAATGCCAGGGTCAGGGCAAGTTATACCCTTCAGTTCGCCAACGGAACCGGTTCGGATCCCGAATTTGCAAAAGGACTTATCCAGACGGGTCAGCCCAACCTGCGTACATTGTTCCCGTTGAGTTTCGACCGCCGTCACGCCCTTAACCTCATGCTTGATTATCGTTTTGCTGAAGGCAAGGAGTACAACGGCCCGGTAATCCGCCGCAAGAAAACGGATGCAGCGGGCGCTGAAGTGGTTAAAACCACCCAGTTGCTTAAGAATACAGGGGTGAACTTTACCATCTTCGGTGGTTCCGGTACTCCTTTCACCAAGTCAAGCAAGATCGTTCAGCTTGGTCAAAGCGGAATCATTGATGGTTCTGTGAACGGATCCAGGTTGCCCTGGCAGTTCAGGATTGACGGACGCGTTGACAAGGATATCAATCTGAGTTGGGGTGAAGGCAAACGTCAGTCGTACCTGAACGTTTACCTGCAGGTACTCAATATTCTGGACTCCAAGAATATCATGAGTGTATATGCCGCGACCGGCAACCCCGATGATGACGGCTATCTTGCTGCTGCCGAATATCAGACACAGATCAATGCTCAGCTCAGCCCGGATGCTTACCGTGAACTTTACAGCCTCCGGATCAACAGCCCGGGCAATTACAGTTCACCGCGCCAGATCCGCCTGGGATTGATCTTCAACTTCTAAGCCACACTGAAAAATCCCTAATACGAAAAGAAACGCACATACTATAAAATTTCCGATTATGAAAAATATTGTCCGTTTGTCTCTTGTTACTTTGATCTGCGCGCTTTTGGCCATGCCGGGTTACGCAGATTACAACAAGCAAGCCAGAAAGTCCGGGAGGGCCGATGTGAAGGCCACCGCGGCAGGCTGTCTCCCGGGAGCAGGGTTTAAATACCTTGAGATTAATAATGTCCGTACCCGTATCAATACCGGGGGCGATATGTGGTGGGATTTTGAAGTTGCCCAGTATGAGATTCCCAAGGGCTCCAGGAAGACTTCCATGTTTTCCGCTGCTTTGTGGATCGGGGGTATTGACGTGAACGATCAGCTGAAACTGGCTGCTTTGCGTTTCCGTCAGGGCCCGACCGTCGGCAGCCCGGGTACAGGTAACGATTTCTGGCCTGGTCCGCTCACCATTGATGGTACAGCCGCGATCAGTGAAGAAACCTGTGCGCAATACGATAAATTATTCCCAATAACCCGTACTGAAATTGATGAGTACCTGGCATGGTGGGACAACAGGGCCGCCTTCCCTGGTTACCAGATTCCCCAGTCAATTCTCGAATGGCCAGCCCACGGTGACGTTTCCAAGAAGCAAAGTTATTACCTGGCACCATTCTTCGACCGTTCGGGTGATGGAACCTACGATCCCGAAGACGGCGACTATCCTTACTATGACCTTTCTAACGAGCTTTGCCATTCTACGGTTCAGACCAAAGAAGGTGAAGAAGGCATTGTACGCGGTGGTCTGCTGGCCGACCAGGTGATCAAGGGGGATGCTACCCTGTGGTGGGTGTTCAACGATAAAGGAAATATCCATACTGAAACGGAAGGTACTCCCATTGGATTGGAAATCAGGGCACAGGCCTTTGGTTTTGCCACCAACGACGAAATCAATAACATGACTTTTTACAGTTATGAAATCATAAACCGTTCAACCTACCGCCTTACCGGAACTTATTTCAGTCAGTGGGTAGATACTGATCTTGGTTTTGCAACGGACGACTACGTTGGTTGTGATGTAGATCGTGGACTTGGTTACTCATATAATGGTAAGCCTAAAGATGGTGACGGGCAGTTCTGGGCATACGGTGATCAGCCTCCTGCAATTGGTGTTGACTTCTTCCAGGGCCCGTATATGGATCCCGACGGTTCTGACAACCCTTCATTCAAAGGCGATGGCAAACTTGGCCCCACATTTAACGGTGACTGCAGCATTGTCAGCCTGAATGGTTCTTATCTAGATATGAATTATGGTGAGGAAGGCAACATACAGTCAGGAAGTTTTCTTGTACGTTCCGAGGCCATCAACGGTGTGAACTTTGGCAACGGTATTGTTGATGATGAGCGTTTCGGAATGCGCCGTTTCGTTTATCATAACAACAGCGGTGTGCCAGATTATATGACTGACCCTGATTATGCCCCTGAATATTACAACCTGCTCCGCGGTATCTGGAAGGACAATACGAAGATGATGTATGGTGGTAACGCGCATTCTTCATCCGGCGCTTACGGGCCTGCCTGTGATTTTATGTTCCCCGGCGATACAGATGTGTGTGACTGGGGTACCGGCGGAATTCCGCCATCCGGCCCAAAGAACTGGACAGAGGAGATTGCACAAAACCAGCCTCACGACCGTCGTTTTATGCAGTCGGCCGGACCTTTCGTACTTGAGCCGGGTGCAGTCAACTATATTACCGTTGGTATTCCCTGGGCGCGTGCAGCTTCGGGAGGCCCATGGGCATCTGTAAAACTGCTTCAGGTGGTTGACGACAAATGCCAGTTGCTGTTCGATAACTGCTTTGCTGTTGTCAGCGGCCCGAATGCTCCTGATCTTACCATCCGCGAGCTGGATAAGGAATTTGTGTTCTATATTACCAACCGTAAAACCAACGACGCCGGAAATAACTTTAACGAATCCTATACTGAGCTGGATCCCGCGATTCTTGCAGTGGCCAACAGCACCGGTTATAACTTCGATCCTTACTATCGTTTTGAAGGATATCAGGTATTTCAGCTTAAGAACGCAAATGTCTCCGTTGCCGATATACATGATCAGTCACTTGCCCGCCTTGTGTATCAGTGTGATGTTAAAAACGGCATTGCCCAGCTGGTAAATCATAACTTTGATCAATCGGTTAATGCCAATGTACCTGTTGAAGAGGTATATGGGGCAGATCTGGGTATATCGCATACATTCAGGCTGCGCGAAGATGCTTTCAGCGGTCAGCGCCTGGTGAACCATAAGCAATACTATTATCTCGCACTGGCATACGGTCATAATGAATATATGAAGTACAGTGCAGATCCGGGCTCACAGGAAGAGGGAATCATCGGACTCACAGGTCAGAAGAAGACTTATCTTGCCGGACGTAAAAATATCAAGGTTTATACCGGAATACCCCATATTCCCGTAGGACTCAATCAGGCAAACGCTCAATATGGTGCCGGGGTGGAGGTTACCCGCCTTCAGGGACAGGGTAACGGAGGAAATATTCTGGATTTTAAGAAAGAAACCATTGAAGAAATCCTGTCAAAGAAACCAGCCGATTCTACGAATGTACCCGGCAGTCCTGATTTTCCGATTGCCTATCAGGCCAAATACGAGGCTGGGCGTGGTCCTATTGATATTAAAGTAATTGATCCGTTGAATGTTAAGAATGCTGAATATCTTCTGACATTTGACTCGCTGAGGCCCTATTTCATTAAGACCGGAGCCGATAGTGCTGCAAGTTTCAGGGCAGCATGGCAGCTTACAGATCTGAGCACCAACCGGACGTACAGATCTGATACCACCATTGCATTCAAAAACGAGCAATTGTTCCCGGAATTAGGATTTTCGATTACCATCGGTCAGATTCTTGATCCGGGACCATACCGGATTGGAACTAATGCCGACAATGAAGCCATCTGGGGTATTATTTCAGAGAATAACGGATTGCTTGAGTCCACATTTACGTTTGCCGACAGTTCAAAAATCTGGATTTCAGGCTTGCCTGATATTGATGGTATCCCTGCCTTTAACTGGATCAGGTCGGGCGTAGTGAATGATGCTACCACGCCAGGCAACAATGACTATTATATGCCTTCAAAACCTTTCGATCCGAATGCGAATTACGAAAAAGTGGTGAATGCAACCTGGGCACCTTATATAATGACAGCATCCAGTGAACAGGACGCAACATTTGCCCCTGCATTCCGTAACCTGTCGAAGACAGGTGCCAATTTTTCTGACGTGGCAAGTATTGATTTTGTCTACACACCTGATAAGAGTAAGTGGACCCGTTGTCCTGTAATAGAGATGTGTGCTGACAAGACACTGTCGGAAGGTAATGTTGACCGGTTTAAAGTCAGGGCAGGCCAATCTGTTGATAAGAACGGCAACCCTGCCTCGGTGGGTAGTGGCGCCAGCGATAATCCGGATGATCCTAACTATATTGCCGAAACTGGTATGGGTTGGTTCCCCGGCTATGCGATTAATGTTGAAACAGGTGAACGTCTGAATATCGTATTCGGCGAGAATTCCTGGCTGGTTGGCGAAAACGGAAGGGATATGCTGTTTAATCCCAGTTCAAATCTTCAGGCTGGCAGTGAATTTGTTTTTGGTGGTATGCACTACGTTTATGTCTTTTCTCATACAACCGGTAAACTTATTGCAGGTGCTGATATCCCTGCTTACGATGCCGGCCGTAAATTGAGGAACAGCATTCAGAATCTGAACAATCAGTTTCTCGCGTATGTATATTCCAGCGCGATGTGGGTGAATATTCCCATTGCCGTACCTGGTCAGGAGTGGCTCTCAAATGAGGCAAAAGTGCGTATCCGCATTGCCAAGCCTTACCGCCGTTATTACAGTTCTGCCGAATTGGACAGCGCTTACCTGGCTGATCACTCCGATAACCGGAACTTCCCGAAATATAAATTCTCGACGGAGAGTGTAGCAACCACAACAAATAACATTGCCAAGGCCCAGTCTGAACTGGATCTGATTGCCGTGGTGCCCAATCCTTACTATGCTTACTCAACGTATGAGACTAACCAGCTTGATAACAGGGTAAAGATTGTTAATCTGCCCAGGAAATGCACGGTTACAATCTATACCACCAGCGGCATGCTTATCAGGCAGTTTACAAAGGATGAAGAAGGAACTTCGATTCAGTGGGATCTGAAAAACTTTGCCGGTATTCCGATCTCCGGCGGCGTTTATCTGGTGCATGTGAAAGCTGATGGAATCGGTGAGAAGATCGTTAAGTGGTTCGGCGCTCTGCGGCCGGTTGACCTTAATGCCTTCTGATATTCCTGGAAGTAAGAATCTGAAATAACGAAAAACACTCAAAATATTGATTATGAACAAGATCTATAAATACTTCGCTGCCATTTTGCTGACCGGGGCATTGCTGACTCCTTTCGCACAATTGTCCGCCGGTAATAAGGACAGGTCAGGTCAGGCTGGTGCATCCGAACTTCTCATCAATCCCTGGGCGCGCAGCTCGGGCTGGGGAGGGGCAAATGTAGCCAGTGTGAAAGGGCTTGAAGGACTTTTTGGGAACGTGGCCGGTACTGCCCACACCAAGGGAACTGAGCTGATCTTCTCAAATACCCAATGGCTGAAAGGCAGTGAGATAAGCATCAATGCTTTCGGTTTGACCCAGAAAATAGGACAGTCAGGTGTCATCGGCCTGGGAATTATGTCGATGAATTTCGGTGACATTCCCATCAGAACCGAAGACCTTCCGGAAGGTGGAATCGGTAATTATTCACCAAGCTATATGAATATTAATATCTCCTATGCTAAGGCTTTCTCAAGCAGTATTTACGGAGGTATTAACATTAAAATTATTTCAGAGGTGATCTCTGACGTAAGCGCACAGGGAATTGGTATTGATGCGGGTATTCAGTATGTAACCGGACCCCGTGAAAACGTGCGGTTTGGAATCACACTGCGTAATGTCGGGCCTACCATGAGTTTCAGCGGTGATGGCTTGTCAATCCGGAGTCTGCTGCCCGGCCAGGAAAGTTATTTCACCCTGGAACAGCGTTCTGCAGATTTTGAATTGCCTACACAACTTGCAATCGGCGCATCCTACGATTTTTATATTGCCGAAATGCACCGCCTGAGCCTGGCTGGTAACTTTGTTTCCAACTCCTTCAACAAAGACCAGTTCATCGTTGGAGCTGAGTATGAGTTGAAATCCTATTTAATGCTTCGTGGCGGATATACCTACGAAGAAGGAATTACTGAAAAAAGTGAGCGCACTACTGCCTTTACAGGGCCAAGTGCAGGCTTTACCGTTGCAGTGCCGCTTGACAAGGAGAAAGGTTCCTCAATTGCGATTGACTATTCGTACAGGGCTACTGATCCCTTTAGCGGAACCCATAGCATAGGCGCACGGATTAACCTCTGATTTTCAGGCCCGGTTTAATCCGGCCTGATTCCAAAAACTGAAAGGACCCTTGTATAAGGGTCTTTTCTTCTTATTATCCCGGATTAAAACTTAAGATTTTCGTTATGTATTACACTTTGGAAGGACTGAATAAATTGAAGGCCGAGCTCGATCAGTTGGTTTCCGTCGAGCGTCCGGCCATATCACAGCAGATTGCGGAGGCCCGTGATAAGGGTGACCTTTCTGAGAATGCAGAATATGATGCAGCCAAGAATGCCCAGGGAATGCTTGAATTGAAAATAGCCAAACTGCAGGAAGTTATCCGGAACGCCAAAATTATTGACGAAAGTAAACTGGATAATTCTAAGGTACTGATTCTTTCTACCGTAAGGATTAAGAATACGAAGAACAATGCATCCATGACCTATACCCTTGTTCCTGAGAACGAAGCCGATCTCAAGGCAGGAAAGATTTCTGTCAACTCTCCGATCGCCAAAGGCCTGCTGGGCAAATCCGTCGGCGAAACTGTTGAGATACAGGTGCCGGCAGGTAAGATGAATTTTGAAATTGTTGAAATCGTCAGGTAAAAAAATATTAAAACTATGGCAAGTATATTTTCTCGTATTGTGAATGGTGAAATTCCGGCCTGGAAAGTAGCCGAAAATGACAGATTCCTGGCCTTTCTTGACATCAATCCTTTGGCTGAAGGGCACACCCTTGTAATACCGAAGAAGGAAGTGGATTACATCTTTGATATTGAAGATCCTCTCTATGCTGAGTATTTTACTTTTGCGAAGAAAGTGGCCAAGGGCATCAGGGCGGTTATTCCCTGCACCAAGGTTGGTATTGCGGTGATCGGTCTCGAGGTCGCCCATGCCCATATCCACCTGATCCCGATCAATTCAATCTATGATATCGATTTCAGCAGGCCCAAGCTTAAATTTTCTCCGGAGCAGTTTAAGCACACCGCCGATGCAATCGCTGCGCAGATTGAAATTTAATTATTGATGAAAGTGCTCCTGACGGGTGTTCTTTAACTGAATGCCCGTTTTTGTATTCATAGGGTGTCATATTTTTCCGGATAATAAATCAAACGGAGTTAAAATTGTTAGTAAGCCGGAGAATTCACTATCTTTATCTTTTATCAGAGAATTACTGTTTTACGGATAAAACCCTGTGTTATGATAACATTTAATGCAAATCAGTCACGTTATGATACCATGAGTTATAACCGCTGCGGAAAGAGCGGTCTGAAGTTGCCGGCTGTTTCGTTGGGCCTCTGGCATAATTTCGGAGGTGTGGATATCCTGCAGGTAAGCCGGAGTATGTTGTTGTATGCTTTCGACAGGGGTATCACCCACTTTGATCTGGCCAACAACTACGGCCCGCCGGCGGGTTCGGCCGAAGAAACCCTGGGACAGGTACTAAGGACCGATCTTGGAAGGTACCGCGACGAACTGATTATTTCGACCAAAGCCGGATACTACATGTGGCCCGGCCCTTACGGTGACCTTGGTTCAAAGAAATACCTGATCGCCAGCCTCGATCAAAGTCTGAAGCGGATGGGCCTTGAGTACGTGGATATTTTCTATTCCCACCGCCCCGACCCTGACACTCCCATGGAGGAAACCATGGGCGCGCTGGAACAGGTTGTGAGGCAGGGAAAGGCTTTGTATGTCGGGCTTTCAAACTACTCAGCCCGGCAGACCCGCGAAGCTGTTGAAATTCTTAAAAGCCTGGGAATCCGGTGTCTTATTCATCAGCCCAGTTATTCCATGTTTGACCGATGGGTGGAAGATGGCCTGCTCAATGTACTTGAGGAGGAAGGGATGGGTTGTATCGCTTTTTCACCATTGGCCCAGGGCCTGCTTACCGATAAATACCTGGAAGGCATTCCGGCCGGCTCCAGGGCAGCGAAAGCGCATGGGTTTCTTCAGGTAAGCCAGATTACGCCTGAAAAAGTTGAAAAAGTCAGACGCCTTAACGAGCTAGCCTTATCCAGGGGCCAAAAGCTGGCACAGATGGCACTGGCCTGGGTGCTCCGTGATGCCCGGGTTACTTCTGTCCTGATTGGCGCCAGCAGTGTGGAGCAGATGGACGATAACATCAGTAGCCTCGAAAATCGCTTATTCTCAGAGGATGAACTGCGGACGATAGAGGATATCCTCAGGTAAAAGGTTTTTCGCCGGAGGAGAGCAGCGGGCTCCTGTTTTATTTCTGAAGTTGAGAAATCAGAAAACCCTGACCACCTGAAGGTGAGGGCTTGCATTCATCCGTCCTGCCTTTGCGGATGCATAACTACTGTTTTACTATCTTTGGAGAAGTTTTTAGCCCCGTACATGTTTATCAGCAATAAGCCAGTTTCTTATTTTTTTGCTATTGCCCGGAAGCTTATGCTGCTGGCTGTTCCGTTTATTTTATTTTTCTCATCACAGCGCACCATTTACGAAAGGAATAAAGTATGGTATGGCGGGGGATATGACCCGGAGTATGCCTATCTCTTTAATTCTATGAATATGGCAAACCTCCGGCTGGTGGGCCATTTCGACCATCCGGGAACCCCCATGCAGGTTTTCGGGGCCCTCGTGCTCAGGGCAACCTGGCTTATTGAACCCGTCAACGGGAATGAGGAAGCAGTTTTGCTTAATCCGGAACACTACCTCCGGATACTCAACATCTCGACTGCGGTGCTGGCGGCACTGATGGTTTTAGTTTTTGGATTCATTGTTTTACGAAGGACCGGAAACCCAGGGTATGCGCTGATCGTGCAGTTAGCTCCTTTCGTCTCGGGCTTCGTGCTTTTCAATGGCTTTACCAGGTTCACGCAGGAAGCGATACTGATGATCGCCTCGCTCGGTTTCGCCTCAACCCTCATCGTCCGCGTTGCCGCAGGAGCAGCCACAGATGATGCGCGTGAATTCAAACTGCTGGGGTGGATAGCCGGCTTTAGATTGGCTTCAAAAATTCTGTTCGCCCCCCTGATGATCATCCCACTGATGATCGCTCAGAACAACCGGCTCAGGAAGCGTTTTCTCTTTTTTTCTTCGGTCTCTTTCCTGCTTTTTACGCTTCCGGTAGTTTTGCTTTATCCACGCATGGCATACTGGATCATTAAACTGTTGGTTTTCTCGGGTCAATATGGAACCGGGCCGGCAGGGATTATTGATGCCGCGACCTATCCTCAAAATCTTTTCTGGATCATTCAATCCAATCCGGTTCTGGCATGCTTACTGGTCTTGGGTCTGATTTACGTGATATCCTGTGCATATCTGCGCTTTGTTAAAAAGCATGATTTTCCCGAATCTGAATTCCGGCTGATGCTGGCTGTGATTGCCACTATAGTGGCCGGCTATCTTATTGTTGCCAAGTCGCCGAAGGAGTCATACCTGCTTCCCTATGAAATGCTGACCCCTGTGGTGGCAGTCATTTTAATGAAGCAGGTCACAGCAGTAAAAATATTCCGCGGAAAGGCCAGGGTGTTTGCCTTCACAGTGGCAGCCGGCTTGTCGCTGGTCCTTATTCCAAACGGGATAGCCAGGAAAACAGCGCTTTATTCTTCCGACAAGAA
>CAZDBX010000100.1:0-10361 GCA_964503805.1 uncultured Lentimicrobium sp.
CTGAAAGGCCGATTCCTGAAGTAAAAGTGTCTGGTGTTGCGAATGCACATCAACCAGTCGTGAAGTCAGTTCCCTGAGTTGGTTGAGACCCGCAGGTGTGTCGTTGATAAATGCGCGTGACTTTCCCTGGGGGGTAATTTCTCTCCTGATGATGCAGGTATCGTCATAATCGAGGTCATTCACCTCAAAAAATCCTTCGAGGTCACAATTTGAGATATCAAAAGTGCCCTCAATGCAGCATTTGGCTGATTTATCAGGAAGGCTGAGGTTTTCGGCCCGCTGACCAAGGATCAGGCCCAGTGCGCCAAGGATGATGGATTTCCCGGCTCCGGTTTCACCGGTAATAACAGAAAATGGTTCGCTGAAATTGATTTCCAGCGTCCGGATGAGGGCATAATTGTTTATTGAAAGGCGCGTCAGCATAAACCGGTTCAGGTTCGACGGGTAAATTTACAAAATCCGGCCTGATTTGCTAAGTTTATTTTGCAGCCTCAAGAATGCGCTGGTATTTAGAAGCACTGGCAGGATCGATCTCTTTAAGAATATTCACTGCTTTGGTTTTATCCATCGGTGATGCCTGAGAATAAATGTTCACCAGTTCATCACGTTTAGCCTCGAGGAAAAGCTGAAGAATAAACAGTCCGGGCCGCTCACGGTTAGCTTTGCGAAGCAGCTCCAGGCTTTCATTAATGGCTGCACGGCCGGCCTCCACATCATCTGCCATCAGGTCGAGCCCGAGACGATGATAACGGTATGAGGCTTCCCTTACCGATGAGTAGGTCGGATTGGTAAGGTTTTCAATCAGCCAGTACCTGTTCTTCTGGCCTTCAAATGCTTTCCATCCTTTCTCCCTGGCATTCTGACCCATATTGACGATGTTCTGAGCCTTGGCAAAATATGGCGAGCCACCATTCTTGGCAAAAGAATCACCGTCAAGCCCAAGATATAAATACAGGTAATACGCTATGGTTGAAGTAAGGTTGGTAGTGAATACGTTATCAGAATACTCCAGTGGCTGGAATTCAACGTATTTAAACTCGAAATCACGATCCAGATAGTTTAAAAGGGTGGTATTGTATGAAGACTTAAATACCGGGCGGCGAAGGGCGACATTGATTTTCCCCTTGAAATCTTCTCCGGATCGCTGCTCAACGGTGATAAGAATAGTACCTTCAATCCTTTCTTCAGGTTTATAGATATAATTGGTCCACTTCCTGTTGTTTACAAAATCAAATAACTCCTGCTGAAGCGTTTCAAAAATCTTCTTTTCGGTGCCTTCAACCTGGGGAGAGGTAACCTGAACGGTGACATTGAATTCCTGGGCTTTAGCGCAAAAACATACCAGGCTGAACAGGGAAATAACGATGATGTGTTTCATAGTTCGCTTTTAAATCCGGAAGGTTCTGCTACTGCCTGACTGAAATAACATCCAGTATAACAGCGGCAACATCCTTTTTCGACTTCAGGGGCACCTCAGTTACAGCGCCATCGGCCATGATAATGGTTACTTTGTTGGTATCGTATCCAAAACCGGCACCCTGATCGTTCAATGAATTAAGAACGATCATGTCGAGGTGTTTATTTTTCAATTTGCTCAGTGCGTTCGATTTTTCATTGTCAGTCTCAAGGGCAAAACCAGCAAGAAATTGTCCTGCCTGTTTTTGTTTACCAAGCGTTGCTAAGATATCTGTCGTTTTACACAGTTCAATCGTTAATTTGTCGCCTGATTTCTTAATCTTTAAAGGCGCCGGATCGGCTACTGTATAATCGGCAACCGCTGCAGCCATTATGGCGATATCGCTTGATTTGAATTCGCTGAAGCAGGCCTCTGCCATTTGCGCGGCCGATGTAACGCTGATCAACCTGATTCCCGGATGCAGGGGTTTCAGATCGACCGGTCCGGAAACCAGTACAACCTGCGCTCCGCGGGCAGCTGCATCTTCAGCCAGGGCATATCCCATCTTTCCGGATGAAAAATTACCGATAAACCTGACCGGATCAATCAATTCGTAGGTTGGTCCTGCTGAAATCAATACCTTCCTGCCTGAGAGGAGATTACTTTTCAAAAAAAAATCCGTGACAATCCGGAGAATTTCTTCAGGCTCTTCCATACGGCCGGCACCGCACAATCCGCTGGCAAGTTCCCCTTCCTGGGGTGCAATCAGGTGATTACCGTATGAAAGCAGCGTATCAATGTTTTTTTGAGTAGTCGGGTGATGGAACATATCCAGATCCATTGCCGGGGCAAAAAAGACCGGGCACTTGGCTGCCAGATAAGTTGTTGTGAGCAGGTTGTCGGCAATGCCGGATGCCATTTTTGCCAAAGTGTTCGCAGAAACCGGCGCCATGATAAAGACATCGGCCCAGCGCCCCCAGTCCACATGACTGTTCCAGCTGCCATCGGTTTTGTCGTATGGCTCAATAAGGACGGGTTGCTGCGAAAGTGTTGAAAGGGTAAGGGGTGTTACAAAATCCTTTGCACAGGGGGTCATTACGATTTTTACCTCCGCACCTTCTTTTTTCAGAAGCCGGATAAGCAACGGGATCTTATAGGCTGCTATACTGCCCGTTATCCCAATAAGTATTTTTTTACCCTTCAGCATCACAGGTGTTTATGCATCCGGAATTATAATTCCTGAGACTCGGTGTGCGGATTTCTGAAATAAACCTGATCGTTCAGGAATTCATGAACAGCAATGAGGGTTGGTTTCGGCAGATGTTCATAATATTTGGCAATCTCAATCTGCTCACGGTTTTCAAAGACTTCTTCAAGATTGTCGTTAGGCACGGCAAACTCAGCAATCTTTGAATTCAGCTCTTCTTTAATCTCAAGAGAGATCTGGTTGGCACGCTTCGACAGGATCGCTACCGATTCGTAAATATTACCGGTAGGTTCCATAATTTTGTGAATGTTGCGCGTTACAGCGACTGTATCGGTTTTTACTCTTTTAAAATCCATAGGTTTGTTATTGTAAATCTGACAGGTTGTTTAATTCTTTTAATGCATTTTTCTGAATGCTCCTCAACTCTTTGAGGTAAGAAGACTCCGGAAAATTTGATGCAAAATTATCCACTGCATCGTAAGTGTGCTGAAAGCGCTCTTCCTTTTTGCTTTCAATACTTTTCTGAGCATAGGAAAAATAGGCTTTGGCTATGTGATACATGGCCATTTCGCGATAACGGGTATCAGGATAATCCTTGACAAGGTTTTCAAAGTTGATGATAGCCGCTTTGTAATCTTCCATTTTATAGTAAAGTGTCGCGATATTGAGCGCCTTGGTTTCAAGTTTAAGCCTCAACTCATCAATCAGTTCATTGGCCCGTCCGACCCTTTCACTCGAAGGGTACTGGTTGATAAAAAGCTGCAGGTCCTTGATGGCATCAAGGGTAACTACCTGATCAAGGTTCGAAGGCGGGGAATCCAGGTAACTGCAGTAAGCACTCATAAATGCTGCTTCTTCGGCATTCTTACTGTTGGGGTAGCTACGGGCAAACTGTTTAAAATAGTAGCTGGCCAGAATATAATCACGTTGCTCATAATGAGCGTATGCGTAATAAAAAGCGATGCGTTCAGCACGGTCTGTTCCCCTGTAAATCGCCTGTAACTGATCGAAGAGCTGAATAGCGCGGTAATAGTCTTTGTCCTCGTAGTAGGCAATGGCCCGCTCATATTTCTCTTCATTGTCTGTACTCTTAAGCAGTTTCTGGTATTTACTGCAGGAGGCCAGCACAATGAACAAGCCGGATATCAGAAGAAAGATGCTTTTTCTATTCATGGCGCAAAAGTAATTATTTTCAGGACACAATGAACGCCCTGTCAGCATATAATATTATCAATGAGCCATAACTTAACAAAAATTAGCATAACCCGGATAAATCAGCCATATCTGCCCGTTTCGCTATGCAGTTCCCGGATTTCCGATTCAGGGTTTTAACGCCATGCTGTATGCTGCCATGCAGCGTGACCGGGCAAAGGAATGATCCACAACCGGTGCCGGATAAGCGGATGTATCGAATTCAGAAACCCAGCGACGGATATAGTTGCCTTCGCTATCGAACTTCAGGGCTTGCGCTTCAGGATTAAAAATCCTGAAGTACGGCGCGGCATCACAACCGCTGCCCGCTGCCCATTGCCAGTTTCCATTATTGGAAGACAATTCAAAATCAAGCAACCTGGCCGCAAAATAAGCTTCCCCCCACCGCCAGTCGATCAGAAGATGTTTGGTGAGAAAACCGGCTGTTACCATTCTTACCCTGTTGTGCATATAACCGGTTTCATTCAGCTGCCGCATACCTGCATCCACCAATGGATAGCCTGTTGTTCCTTCGCACCATCTTTTAAACTCTTCCTCATTGTTGCGCCATTGGATATGGTCATATTCTTTCTTAAAAGCGCTTTTAACAACATGCGGGTAATGATAAAGTATCTGCATGAAGAATTCACGCCAGATGAGTTCATTGAGCCAGGAAGCACTGTACAACTCCCCTGCCCTGATGCAATCCCTCACACTTATGGTTCCAAACCTTAGGTGTAATCCGAGTTTCGAGGTATTGTCGAGTCCGGGGATATCGCGTGCAGAAGCATACTGAACCAGCGTTTCCGGAGATATCTCTTTATGCGGATAAACCATGGTAATTCCCCTGAAACCCATCAATTCAAGGTCCGGAATGCCGGGCGCTTCATATCTCAGAAAATTATCGCCAAACAATTCTGAAGGATAAGCGGGTACACCTGTCTGATTCTTCAACTCAAGCCATTTGCGGCTATAAGGTGTAAAAACACTGTAAGGGTTGCCATCGCTTTTTACTGCTTCACTGCCTTCGAACAGCACCTGATCCTTAAAAGTCCTGAAATCAATGCCTTTTCCGGAAAGCAGCCTGCGGACTTTTTCATCCCTTTCTTTAGCATAAGGCTCGTAGTCGTGATTGGTATAAACTGCGGCTACCTGATAACGGGCAATAAGCTTTTCAAAGGCCTTAACCGGTTCATCATGAAAAACAGACAAGCCGCTCCCCAACGCTTGCATTTGCCGGTGAAGTGCGGAAATCGTTTCATGAATGAAATTCACCCTGAGATCACCGGGTTCAAGTTCGCTGAGGATAGCAGTATCGAAAATAAAAACCGGTAATACCGGGAGATCGCTCTGCAGCGCGCTGTATAGCCCGTGGTTGTCGTTAAGCCTCAGGTCTCTGCGAAACCAGAAAATGTTGACAGGTGATTCCATTGAAACACAGATTTTAAGTCAAAGTTACGCACAGATCATGAAACTTGCGATGGTGGCGGAAAATGTCACCAATCAATCTTCGGGGGCAGCTAAACAAGGCTGTTTCCATTTTGTTCATCCAAATGGATCAAAGGTTAGACATGTCAACTAAATTTCTCTTTTGAAAATTCCTGCATGGATAAATTTCCATAGCTTTGCAGGCAGTTTACGGAATTATAAACTTTAAAATTAGCAATCGTGGATATTTTTGATAAAAGAGTCCGGAATTTAGGGCCATTGGGGATGTATGCCAAGCAGGCCGACGGTTACTTCATGTTTCCCAAGCTCGAGGGTGAGATAGGTAATCACATGAAATTCAGGGGCAAGGATGTGCTGGTATGGAGTCTAAACAATTACCTGGGCCTGGCCAACCATCCGGAAGTTCGCGAAGTTGATGCAAAGGCTGCCAAAGATTGGGGGCTTGCCTACCCTATGGGCGCCCGCATGATGTCAGGCCAGACAGTCTATCACGAGCAACTGGAACGTGAACTGGCTGCTTTTGTAGGAAAAGAAGATGCTTTTTTACTGAATTTCGGATATCAGGGCATGGTGTCTATTATCGACTCGCTGGTGGATCGCCATGATGCCATTGTATATGACAGCGAGGCACACGCCTGCATCATTGATGGCGCCCGCCTGCATATGGGTAAACGTTTTGTTTTCCCTCATAACAATATGGAGAATCTTAAGATTCAGTTGCAGCGTGCCAAAAAACTTACTGACGAAACCGGTGGCGGAATCCTCGTAATCACCGAGGGCGTTTATGGAATGACCGGCGATCAGGGCAACCTCAGGGACATTGTTGCATTGAAGAAGGAGTTTAATTTCAGGCTGCTGGTGGATGATGCTCATGGTTTCGGCACAATGGGGCCGACCGGCGCAGGAACACATGAGGAACAGGGCGTTATGGACGGAGTGGACATCTACTTCGGTACCTTTGCCAAAGCCATGGCAGGTATCGGGGCATTTGTGGCTACCAATGCAGATATCGTGGATTACCTCCGGCATAATATGCGTTCGCAGACCTTTGCCAAATCTCTTCCGATGCCGATGGTCATCGGGTCGCTCAAACGACTTGATCTGATCCGCAAGCATCCCGAACTGAAGGATAATCTGTGGAAGATTGTGAATGCACTGCAAAGCGGATTGAAAGAGGCCGGATTCAACCTGGGCAACGCAGCTTCACCTGTTACACCGGTAATTCTCGAAGGCGGCATACCTGAAGCAACCCAGATCACGGTAGACCTGCGCGAAAACTATAACATCTTCTGCTCTATTGTAACATATCCGGTTGTGCCCAAGGGCGTAATCCTGCTCCGCCTCATTCCCACGGCCGTTCATACCCTTGAAGATGTTAACTTTACCATCAACGCCTATAAGGAACTCAGGCAGAAACTGAATGAAGGCGCATATGCCAACGTAATGTATGATATCTCAAAGCTTTAAGGTTTCATAAAGCAGATTGAAATACCAGGAGGCTTATCCGGAAAGGGTAAGCTTCTTTTTTTTTGCAATCCGGTTAAAGCCCGGCTAAACCAGGGTCATTTTTCAGGGCTGAGGTCGCACACCATTATTTTCTGAATAATGACTTTTGCAGGTAATCATTGACCTTTTGCTCAAAAAGCTGTTGCAGTTTTGTAATGAGCGGGTCGGTAACCGGAAATTCAAGTTCATTCACCCTCCGGACGGGAAGCACCCGGCGTGAAGTGCCGGAAATAAACAAACCGTCAAAGTTGTTCAGGGTTTGATGATGCACTTTTTCTTCCTTCAGCGGAATATCGTTTTCAGCAGTGAGCTGAATAATCTGCTTGCGGGTTATTCCTTCCAGCACCATTCCGGCCGGAGGGGTGATCAGTGAACCGTCTTTGATGAAAAATACATTGGAACGGCTTCCTTCTGTGATAAAACCATCATGGTCAACCAGCAGAACTTCGTATACAACATGCTCCTTTTTCATCAGGTCGGTCTTCTCACGGAGTCTGGTATCCATAACCTTCGCATTCGGATTGATCCTTTCGGCAAAAAGCAGTTCAGTACTGACTCCGGTCAGGAATTCCTCTGCTGTGGGATATACATGCGGGGTATAATAGATGAAGAGCTGTTGCACGTCCTGATCCGTGTATAATGAGATTTTAAGGTTACCGTCGTCAGGGCTGTTATTACCAATAACTTTTTTTATACCCGACTTCAGCATAGAATCAGTGATTCCGGTATCCATTCCGGAGAGGGATGCTGTACGGAAAAAACGTTCGAGATGATCTTCAAGAAAAAGCGCCACGCCCCAGGTAGCCCTGAAAACCTCATAAACATAATTTGCCGGAGGTTTAAACCGGCTGCCAAACAAACGGGCAGGCAGCAACTGATCATTTAACAGGAAGTATTCCCTGGCACATTCTGACATAATCAGTGGGTTTTCGGAGGCACTGAATCTGAAAGCTAAATCTATTTGCGGCTGCCACCAAAGATGGATCCGAGCAGTCCTCTTACGAGTTTGCGGCCAATTTCATTGCCCAGCGTCCTTGTGGCGGTGCGACCTACCTGTTTGGTCAGTTCAGTAAAGATATCCGGGTTGGCTTTCTTTTGCGCCCTTTCAGCCCTTTCTTTGGCCGCCTGGGCCCTGGCCAGCGCTGCTTCTTCTTTTGCCCTTGCAAGTTCTTCTTTCCGCCGGGCAACGTCAGCAGCTGCTTCTTCCTTTATCCTGTTGGCTTCGCTTACCCTTTCCTGCAAAATTTCAAAGGCTGATTCCCGGTCCAGTGCTTTCTCGTAAACACCATAAACATCAGACTTCCTGATGATCCTTTCCCTTTCCTCTGGGGTAATCGGGCCAATCTGCGAACAAGGCGGCAGAATGTAGGCGCGCTCCACAATCATGGGCGTACCCTTGGGATCAAGAAATGAGACCAACGCCTCTCCTACTCCCAGCTCCGTAATGGCAGCTTCTACATCAAGATCTGGATTTACCCTGAAAGTGGTAGCGGCAGCCTTCACGGCTTTCTGATCACGGGGAGTATAAGCCCTGAGGGCATGCTGCACACGGTTGCCCAGCTGTCCGAGCACTGTATCTGGAACATCCAGCGGATTCTGGGTAACAAAATAAA
This sequence comes from uncultured Lentimicrobium sp., assembly GCA_964503805.1. GTDB lineage: Bacteria > Bacteroidota > Bacteroidia > Bacteroidales > Lentimicrobiaceae > Lentimicrobium. Next base: position 8,363 of record CAZDBX010000100.1, read on the forward strand.
CTCCCACCCCTTTGGATCGGATCAATCTTACGACCTGCTCAATTTTTTCAAGCAGGATTTTCGGCGCTTCGTTGAACAGCAAATGAGCTTCATCGAAGAAGAAAACCAGCTTGGGCTTTTCCGGATCACCCATCTCGGGAAGTTCCTCAAACAGCTCAGACAAAAGCCATAGCAGAAAAGTGGTATATATCCGCGGTGAATGCATCAGCTTGTCAGCAGCCAGGATATTCAGGATGCCTTTGCCTTCTGCGTCAGTTTGCATAAGGTCGTGAATATCAAAAGCAGGTTCGCCAAAAAAATGATCCGCACCCTGTTGTTCAAGCACCAGCAGATTGCGCTGAATGGCGCCGATACTTGCAGCAGAAATGTTGCCGTATGAAAGGGTGAACTGCTCACGGTTATTTCCGACATACTCAAGCAGGGATGTCATATCCTTGAGGTCGAGCAGCAACAGACCGGCATCGTCGGCAATTTTGAATGCCAGGTTCAGCACCCCTTCCTGGGTATCGTTCAGGTTGAGCAGGCGCGACAGCAACAATGGCCCCATCTCGGTAATGGTTGTGCGCATCGGGTGGCCCTGTTCTCCGAAAACATCCCAGAAACAAACCGGAAATCCAAGGTTTTCATAACCTTCCAGTTTTAGTTTCTCAACGCGGTCGATGATCTTCTGTCCAGAAACCCCGGCTTTGCTGACTCCGGAAAGATCTCCTTTTATATCTGTCATAAATACCGGCACCCCCTGCAGGCTGAATGATTCTGCAAGCACCTGAAGGGTAACCGTTTTACCGGTTCCCGTAGCGCCTGTAATCAATCCATGGCGATTTGCCATTTTAGGTGTGATGTGAAGCTCGTTTTCTGATTTTGCAATCAGGGTTTCTGCGCCTTTGTATGCCATATCTGAAGATTTTATTTTAGCAAATTTATAAAATAGCCGTGACTATTCATGAACTCTGACCAATTCAAATCATCACGCTTGAAAAAATCTGTATTTTTACGTTTCAATTTTACTCTTTTATGATCGAGTTTACCGAAAATGAGAAATTAAAGCGGAAGATTTACAAGATAATCTTCGAGGCCGACACCCCGGCAGGTAAACTGTTTGATGTGGTGCTGATCTGGTCAATACTGCTGAGTGTTGCCCTGGTTGTGGTTGAAAGTGTTCATGAATACAACGAAAAGTACCAGGTTCTTTTTACTGCAGGAGAATGGTTTTTCACAATCCTGTTTACGCTTGAATACATACTGAGGATTTATGTAATCAGGAAAAAAACAGCTTATATTTTTAGTTTCTTCGGAGTGGTTGACCTCCTGGCTATTTTACCAACCTACATCAGCCTGCTTTTTCCGGGAACCCAATACCTGATGGTAATCCGGATACTTAGATTAATGCGGGTTTTCAGGGTTTTTAAACTTTCCAGCTATCTTGCAGAAGCAAACATTCTGCGTAAAGCCCTGCTGGCCAGCAGCCGGAAAATTCTGGTTTTTCTCTCATCCATCGCTGTCCTGGTAGTTGTCATCGGGGCCATCATGTACGTGATTGAAGGACCAAAATATGGCTTCAGGGATATCCCGACAAGTATATACTGGGCTGTGGTAACACTGACAACAGTTGGTTATGGTGATATTTCCCCTCAAACCGGCGTGGGGCAGTTTTTTGCCAGCGTGGTGATGGTGCTGGGTTATGCCATCATTGCGGTGCCTACCGGTATTATGACTGTTGAGCTTTCAGCAATTCACCGGAAAAAAAATACGCCTACTACTAAAGTATGCCCGGAATGTATGCACGAAGGTCATGATGTTGATGCAAGATACTGCAAATATTGTGGTCATAAATTTCTCAAAGACTAAAGTGGCTTTGTGGCTATGCTTAGGTTAAAAAAACAGCTAATTTTCTTTGTAAATAAAGAAAAGTGTGTATCTTTGCACCCTCATTAAGGCTCCGTAGCTCAACTGAATAGAGCATCTGACTACGGATCAGAAGGTTACAGGTTTGAATCCT
>CAZDBX010000101.1:0-10341 GCA_964503805.1 uncultured Lentimicrobium sp.
AATAATTTATAACCTGCTGAATAACAGCCTCAAATTTACCGAACAGGGCACAATAAAATTGGAACTCGATTCCAGGCATGGCAATGAAATGACAACGTTACATATCAGGGTGACCGACACCGGCATAGGCATTCCGGAAGAGAAACAGCAGGAGATTTTTGAGGAATTTACACAGGTGGATGAAGGAATTACACGCAAATACGGCGGTTCAGGTCTCGGACTGGCCATTTGCCGCAAACTCACCGAAATGATGAACGGCACCATCAGCCTGCAAAGCACACCCGGAAAAGGTACCACGGTGGAAATTACGCTGCAGTTGCCCGGACACAGCGGCGAAATCAGTAATCCTGAAACTGAGCGTTTTACCGGCATACCCCGGCTGGAAGGGAAAAAGATATTGCTGGCAGAAGATGATGAAACAACCAGGCTGTTGCTGATCAGTCTGCTCCAGGAAACCGGCGCCAGGGTAGATGCCGTGCCCGACGGAGAAAAAGCGTGGCAACTGTATACAGAACACACAGAAGTTTATGACCTGATTATCACAGACATTCAGATGCCCCTGCTCAGCGGCCCGGACCTGATCGAAAAAATCAACAGTTTTGTCCGGGAAAAGGGCTGCAAAGTCCCTTTGGCTATCGGGCTTACCGCCCATGCAACTCCCGATGACTTTGAACTATACCGTCGCAAAGGATTGGATCGTTTCCTGATTAAACCATTCAGACAATCCGCACTTTATCAGGAGCTTAACCATATTCTGGATTTCAACTATGGGCATAAGGATCCGGAGCACCAGGAAATTTCCATATCAGGCAAAGAACTTAATCTGGATATCTTTAAAGATTTTTCAGGCAACGACCCTGAAGCGTTGAAAAAAATCCTTGAATCGCTGGTGAACAATATCAACGCGACGGTCCTTTCGATGAAAGAAGCTATAAGCAACGGAGATTACAGGCAGCTCTCACTACTATCCCACCGTATGCTTCCCAATATCAGAAATCTCGGAGCCTCAACCGAATCGGACCTGTTGAAGCAGATTGAAATGGCCGGTAGGGTGGATTCACCTGACCGGGAGACAATAACCGTATTGCTTGAAAAGGCCATTGACGGGCTGCATGCCATTGCAAAGACCCTGAATGATGAATTATTGAATTACTGAAGCGGAATCCCGTATTGCTTCATTTTGTTGTAGAGGGTTTTCCTGTCCACATTCAGCAATTTGGCAGCTTTCGATTTATTGAACCGCACTTTTTCGAGTGTGGCAACAATCAACTCTCTTTCACTCCGGCGGGAGGTTTCCCTGAGGTCAATATCTTCAACCGGTTTGTCATCAACGGGCCCTATTCCGGTTGACTGGTCAATTGTGTTCGCATTAACCTCTGCTGTCAGTTCGTCAGGAAGCGTTCCGGATGTAATCACAGGCCCTTTTGACAAAAGCACCGCCCGTTTGATGATATTCCTGAGTTCACGCAGGTTTCCCGGCCAGGAATAACTCCTGAATATCTGCATTACATCCGGTGCAAAACCTTCCACATCGCGTAAAAGTTCTTTGTTTGCCTGAGCAAGAAAATGGCTTGCAAACATGAGCATATCTTCAGGTCTGTCTCTGAGCGGCGCAACCTGAATGGCAAATTCATTGATGCGGTGATAAAGGTCTTCCCTGAAATCGCCGCGTGAAACAGCCTGTTTCAGGTCTTCGTTGGTGGCTGTAATAATTCTGACATCCACCTGAATTTCTACCGTAGAACCGACCCTTCTGATTTTGCGTTCCTGAATGGCCCGGAGTAATTGGATCTGAATATCATAACTCAGGTTACCAATCTCATCCAGGAAAATGGTCCCCCCGTTGGCAACTTCAAACTGTCCCTGTTTATCGGCAATGGCGCCGGTAAACGCGCCTTTCATATGCCCGAACAACTCGCTGCCTGCAAGGTCGCGCGGCAGGGCACCACAATCAATGGCCACAAAAGGCTTGTCGCTTCGCTGACTGAGGGCATGAATTCTCCGGGCAACAAACTCCTTCCCTGTTCCGCTCTCGCCCATAATCAGTACCGACATCCCCGTGGGAGCCACCAGGGTGGTATGTTCCAGAATCTTCGCCGAGGCATCACTGACCCCTTCAATATATGACTCATCACTTACCTGCAGGTTTACCTCGGTGGCAGCCTTGCTGCGCGAGTTCATTGCCCTTTGGACTGTCGACAGGATTTCGTCAGGGTTCACTGGCTTGGTAACGTAATCAAAGGCGCCCATTTTCATCGCCCTTACAGCTGTCCGGATGTCGCCGTAGCTTGTCATCAGAATCACAGGCACTGCAGGCGCATCGCGCTTCACCAGCTGAAGTATCTCCAGCCCGTCATGATCAGGCAACCTCAGATCAGTAAGGACAATATCAGGATTGAAATCGGCTAATTTCTTTCTGCCATCGGCATAGGTATATGAATGCGCCACTTCATAATCATGCTTACGAAGGAGGGTTTCCAGCATCAGGCAGAATGTAACATCATCGTCAACGACCAGGATTTTGCTTACTGACATTTACTTACGAATTGTATCAGCAAAGATAAAAAGATATCATTTCCCGCATACTTTTCTGTGTAATCAACCGAAATTGTAATTTGCTATTTTTGCTGACACATGGATAAAACGCCTGATTACGAAACCATCATCACAGGAGCGGGACCTGCCGGACTGTTTGCTGCTGCAAACATTGTAAAAGGCAGGACGATAATTTTAGAAAAGAAAGAACTGCCGGGCCGCAAACTGATGATCTCAGGCAGCGGGCAGTGCAATTTTACCCATGCCGGCCCGCTGAAAGATTTTTTCACACATTACGGAGACAATCACAGCTTTGTGAAACCCGCCCTGAAAGCATTCACCAACCAGGATGCCATCGCCTGGTTCAGGAGGAGGGGCGTTGAAACCGTTACCGATAAAAACGGGAAGATATTCCCCCGAAGCCTCAGGGCAGGTGAAATTCTGAACACTTTATTAACGGCCTGCGGGGAAAGACAAACCGTGATCAGGACCGGAACGCAGGTCTCAGACATCTCTTTGGAGGACGGATACTTTTCAATAAAAACCGCTCAGAGGACTTACACATGCAAAAACCTGATACTTGCTACCGGCGGCTTATCCTATCCTGCAACCGGTTCGAGCGGCGATGGCTATGCATTTGCCAAAAAGACGGGGCACACCCTTGTTGAGCCCCGGCCGGCCCTGAGCCCTGTTTTTGTAAAGGACTATCAATTTGCATCCATTGCCGGCGTGTCGCTCGACCATGTTCTGATCAGGCTCTTCAGGGACAATAAAGAAATCAGAAGCCACAGGGGCGATACAGGCTTCACCCATAAAGGATTAAGCGGCCCGGGCATTCTGGATTTCTCGCGCTATTTCAGAAACGGAGACACCCTGAAGATCAACCTGTGCAATCTTGAAGAGGCAGCGTTTGATAAACAATTTACGAGTCTAGCCAATTCAAACGGAAAACTGCCGGTGCTTGCTTTCTTTAAAAGTTCCTTCATGCCCCGCAGCCTCGTCAGGGCCATCATCGGGATATCTGGTATTTCACCGGACAAACCAATGGCCGAAATCTCAAAAAAGGGCCGTAAGATACTGACAGAACTGTGCTGTAGTCATCCGTTTGTAATTGATAAAATTGCGGGCTTCAGCACAGCCATGGCAACCAGCGGCGGCATTTCGCTTGATGAAGTCGATCCGCTCTCCATGGAATCCAGATTGGTTAAAAACCTTTTTTTTGCCGGCGAGGTGTTGGATATTGACGGGGATACCGGCGGATACAACATTCAGGCGGCCTTCTCAACGGCGTGGATGGCCGCACAGGCAATCAACAGAAACGGATAAACCCGGATAAAGCATTTATCCGGGCATATTCGGGGCTACTTTCATAAAATCAACATTCCGGCCGTGCCGGACTTTCTTTTGACTATCCGAAATAAAAAAGCCGCTCCCCTGAAGAAGCGGCAATTCCTTAAAAACTCCGCAATTATTCAATTCCGGCAAAATGCTTCATAAACTGGACCCTTTCGTAGGCTCCCGGATTTTCCACCTTTTTAAAGCTCATTTTACCGATGAAATCTTCAGTCTTTTCAAATCCATGTTTCTCCATCCAGGCCTTCAGACCGGCATTCATTTCATCAATGCGGCCGAAACCGTTTTTGTAAAGGGTTGAGGCAATCTGAACCGCCTTTGCACCTGCCAGCAACTGCTTGATCATGCCTTCACTGTCGTGGATTCCGGTGGATGCACAAACATCGCAATACAACCTGTCGCTCAACATGGCCACCCAGCGCAGTGAAGTTGAAATCTCTTCCGGAGAGCTGAAAACGTTGGTAGCAACTACCTTCATGGTATCAATGTTTATATCCGGTGAATAAAACCGGTTAAACAACACGATTCCCTTGGCGCCGGCCCATGAAAGCTTGAGGGCCATCTTGGCGAGTCCCGAAAAGTAATAACTGATTTTGAGCGCAACGGGAATGCGAACCTGTTTTTTCACCTCATCCAGGATGGTGAAATAAAGTTTCTCATTCTGTTCGGCACCGTGAGTTGGGTCACTGGGCATAACAAATATGTTCAGTTCCAGCGCATCTGCACCTGCATCTTCAATTTTCCGTGCAAACGTTGTCCATTCGTCTGAACTGATGCAGTTAATACTGGCAATGATGGGAATCTGAACGGCATGCTTAGCATCCCTGATCAGTGTAAGATACTCTTCGAGTCGGTGGTTACGGCTGTAGTTTGAAATATAATCCAATGCTTCGGGATAGATGTTTGAAGTGGTATCATGGGAGGATGTGTGTGCAATTTCATGCATTATCTGTTCCTCGAAAAGCGATTTGAGCACCACCGCCCCGGCTCCCCGGCCGGCAAACTCCCTGATGTTTGCCAGTGAACTGGTTAGTCCTGAACTTCCAATAATTACAGGGCTGCTTAGTGTGAGGCCCATGTATTTGGTTTCGATATTTGCCATAATACCCTGATTTAAATTTCAGTTATGCTGAAGGCTTCCTTTGCCGGAATTGTTTAACAAATTTAGTGATAGAATTCAAAACTCCTAACAAGCCTTGATATTTCTATGTAAAAAGTTATATAAATCCTGCATTTCAGGAGCTTCAACCAGGATCCTGAATTCGCCGGGGCCTTACATTGCTATGCTCAACTTCCTGAAAAGCATTTCGTTGTTCATTGCCTCAACAGCCTGCATCAGCTCATGATCAATGGGGCTGATCATCTCGAAATAGGCGCTTACATCGAAAAGATTTCTCGCGATCAGGCCTTTGAGAATGTGCCTGATCTCATTACCGGATCGTGCCAGCCCCTCTTCATCGGCCGGGACCCCTTTATCAGCTGCAAAATCAACAAATTGCTGCAAAAATGCATCATCAACCAGGAATCCTGTTTTAAACGATGCAATATTGGGATAAATAGTCTGAAGCTGTCCCCTGCGGGTATCCAGATAATCAATCACATATTCGTTGAGCAGTCCTTTTCGCCATAAATCGGTATAATACCTCGAAGAGGTCGTTGTATCAATCGGAATAAATACATCGGGCATAATACCGCCCCCGCCATAAACAACGCGTTTCGAAGGGGTAAAATATTTGATGGAGTCAGGGAACCTGATGCTGTCGGCCGATACAAACTCTCCATGCCTGAAACGCTTGGTAAGGTCAGCGTAGTAATCTTCCACCCCATCCTCATAAGGTTTCTGAATAGAGCGACCCGAAGGAGTGTAATAACGGGCAGTAGTCAGCCTGACCACAGAACTGTCGGGAAGGTTGAACGGACGCTGCACCAGTCCCTTGCCGAAAGACCTGCGGCCGAGAACGATTCCACGGTCCCAATCCTGCACCGCCCCTGCCACAATCTCACTGGCTGAAGCGCTGCTTTCATTCACCATAACGATCAGCCTGCCCTTTTCAAAACTACCTCTCGAAGTGGCTTTGAAATCCATTCGCGGACTGCGCAAGCCTTCTGTGTAAACGATCAGTTTCTCCGCCGGAAGGAATTCATCCGACAGATCAATGGCAATATCGAGAAATCCGCCCGAATTGTTACGCAGGTCGAGTATCAGGTTCTTCATCCCCTGTTTTTTCAGGACCGCAATCGACTCTTTCACTTCCTGAAGGGATGTGCGGGCAAAGCGGGTAAGCTTGATGTAACCGATTTCGGCATTAAGCATGAAGGTGGCGTCAACGCTGTTGAGGGGAATTTTATCGCGGGTAATGACATATTCAATCAGTTCTTTCCGGCCTTTCCTTTTAATGCCCACCGTTACCTTGGTGCCTTTAGGTCCGCGCAGGCGCTCCATCACATAGTTATTGGTCACTTTTTTGCCGAAAGCATCCTCTCCGTTAATGGTAATGATTTTATCACCGGCCAGAATCCCGAGTTTATCGGAAGGCCCTCCGGGAACCGCGGCAACAACAAGTATGGTATCATGAAACAACTGAAACTGTATGCCTACTCCGTCAAAGTTACCCTGCAAAGGTTCATTGGCTCTTTTCACCTCTTCCTTAGAGAGATACACCGAATGCGGATCCAGTTCCTTCAGCATGGCCTCAATGGCACGCTCGGTCAGCTTCGCAGCATTGGCGGTGTCAACGTAGTAATAACTGATTATCTGCAGCAAAGAAGAGAACTTCTGGGAGGTTGACCGGGAATCACTCCGTTGCTGGGCATGGAGGGATGTAGCAGGTAAACCGGCAATAAAAAGGAAAATAATAAAAAGTACGGAAAATCCGGAACGTTGAACAGACATCTTGGGTAGTTTTTAAAGTACTATTTCAGGAAAAGAGTGACAAAAATAAGCATAAAATCAGGTTACATCATAAACATTTGGCAATCATAAGGGTTTAATAGAGTTAAATAAATTTAAAATCCGGCCGGATTGACCAGACCTGACCTGATACACTCAGTTATCAACCCTTAACCGCATCGGGCGTGACAAGAAATTTGCTTTCTGCAATAGCTTTGCTCATATTGTCGGCATTTATTATTCAGTCCTGTAAGCATGAACCGGATGTTGTCCCTGAACAGCCGGATCCGACAGATACCATCGCTACAGGCATTCCCTGCAGTCCTGACACAGCCTATTTTGTCAATGATGTGCTTCCCATTCTCGTTTCAGGTTGTGCCATGTCAGGTTGTCATGATGCCGCTTCGGCAAGCGACGGGGTTGTGCTTACCTCCTATGCAAGTGTAATGAATACCGCTGATATCAGGCCGGGTAATCCGGGCGACAGCGATCTGTATGAGCGGATTACCGATGACGATCTTGATGACCGCATGCCTCCGCCTCCCATGGCTGCGCTTTCACCGGAGCAGATACAAACCATCAGGCTTTGGATTACCCAGGGCGCTAAAAACAATTATTGCGACAACGGCTGCGATACAACATCATATACATTCAATGCCGTCATTCTCCCAATGATAAACAACAACTGCAAAGGTTGCCATAGCGGGGCCCAGCCTTCCGGTAATATCAGGTTGGAGGATTACGCGACCATCCGCCAGGCTGCGGTTAACGGATCGCTTTATGGTGCGGTCAGTCATCAGCCCGGGTTTTCGCCCATGCCTCAGAATGCCGCAAAACTGCCCGATTGCAACATCACCCAAATCAGAAAATGGATAGAAAATGGAACGCCGAATAATTAATCCCGGGCATCGTGTTTTTGCAAAGATAATCCCGCTAGCATTCCTCCTGATATTTGTCAGTTCCTGTTATTACGATAACGAAGAATATCTCTATCCCGGTTTACCCGGAAGTGAATGCGACACCACCGGAGTAACTTATTCCGGCACAGTGGCGCCGCTGATGGCTTCCAACTGCAACGCCTGTCACAGCCCAGCTGCTCCTTCGGGCAATGTGGTTACCAGCACCTTTGACGGATTAAAGACTGCAGTAAACAGCGGGATATTCTGGAAGGCCATCAATCACGAAGCAGGCGCCTCACCCATGCCCCAGGGGGGCAATAAACTGCCCGCCTGCGACCTGAAAAAGATAAAGGCCTGGATTGACGCCGGTGCACCACAGAACTAACCTTATAAAAAGCCAGCAATGAGCAGAACGAATGCCATTTCCATCCTGATCCTTTTGCTTCTCACAGGTATATTTTCGTCACTGCGCGCGCAGGAGCTTATGGATCTGTTCGGAGAAGAGGAGCCGGTGACCGAATACGCCTATGCAACATTTAAAACAACCCGGGTCGTCAGCGGACATTCAGTTGAAAATCCGGCCAGCGGCGTATTGTTGTTTATGATCTCGCACCGTTTTGGCAAACTCAACTCAGGCGCTTATGACCTGTTCGGGCTCGACCAGGCAACCATCAGACTGGGTTTCGAATACGGCATCAACGACTGGCTGAGTGCAGGATTCGGCAGGAGTTCATACCAGAAAACCTACGACGGGTTTCTCAAGGCAAAAGTATTACGGCAAAGCAGCGGAAAGAAAAACATGCCGCTAAGTCTCACTTATTTTGCTTCTATGGATCTGTTTTCGCTGAAGTGGCAGGATACAGAGCGAAAAAATTACTTTACCTCACGCATGACATATGTGCATCAGTTATTGCTTGCACGCAAGTTTAACGACAACCTCTCATTGCAGTTCACTCCGACATTTATTCACAAGAACCTGGTCGCAGCCACCGACGATGACAATGACACCTTTGCCATGGGGCTGGGTGGCCGGATTAAGTTAACCCGCAGAACCAGCCTGAACGCCGAATATTTTTACCTCCTGCCCGGCAGCACTGCAGATAATTTTGTAAACCCGTTGTCGCTGGGATTCGATATTGAAACCGGAGGCCATGTATTTCAGCTGCATTTTACCAACGCCCAGCCGATGTTTGAGCGTGGACTAATCACGGAAACCAGAGGCAAATGGACAAACGGGGATATTTATTTCGGATTTAACATCAGCAGGGTCTTTACGTTGAAAAAGCCCGCTGAATTCAGGGAATAATTTTTGATACATTCGCAGAAGTATCTTATTCACACTAAAACAACTATTTTGGTACTTCAGGATGAAAAACGCAGGCTGGTAACCGGTGTAGTCACTTTTGCCATTATAACCGCCGTTCTGTGGCTTGTCAAAGGCTTAGAGCTGGCGGGTGGGTTTTCGTTCGGTACGCTGGGCATTTTACCACTCCAGGCCAGGGGATTGCCGGGAATTATCTTTTCACCCCTGATTCATGCCGATTTGGCACATCTGGCTGCCAATTCGCCTCCGTTTTTTCTGCTTGGGGCCGCCCTTGTTTATTATTACCCTAAAGAAGCTTTGAAAATATTCATCCAGCTATGGCTGATAACCGGGCTCTGGGTGTGGCTTTTTGCCAGGGGCAACAGCTTTCATGTGGGCGCCAGCGGGGTGGTTTATGCCCTGGCATCTTTTCATTTCACCAATGGCCTGATCAAGCGCGAACCGCGTCTGATGGCTTTCGGAATGCTGGTCATTTTCCTTTACGGAAGTATGATCTGGGGGTTCTTTCCCGATTTCTTCCCTAAAAAGAACATTTCATGGGAATCGCACCTGATGGGCGCAGTAGCCGGTTTTGTAATGGCTCTTTACTACCGGAAAAGCGGCCCGCAGCCAAAGCAGTATGACTGGGAAGATGAAGAGGAGGATGCGGAAGCCCCACCCACGGAAATCCCTGAAGACAATACACCCGGAGCATCAGGCCAAACAGCGCCTGCAAAGGAAATACAAATCAGCTACGAGTACTCCCCTGATAAAAAGCCAAAACCGGAGTGATCCAAATCAACCGGAGCTGTTGAACAATGCGAATAATAAAGCGGATGCATCAGGATATTTCAGGAAAACAAGCTGACATCGTCTGCCAATCCGAAGGCATCTGCCATTAAAGCCTGCGCTGCCTGTTGATCAGGTTCATGGCCCGTTTCTGAAAAACACTCAACCTTATGAACAGCAGGATCGACAGCAATGCGAAAAATGCGAGCAACCCCGCCAGCAGATAATAACCAGCTTTACCACTGATCAGCTTATTTTGACCGGACTCTTGCTGCGATGCCATGGCTTTTTCGGCATTTATTGCGGTATACCAAGACGAATCTGCTGTTGCATTATAATTTGTCAGATATACCTGGGCACTGTCGAACTGCTGCAGCGCCGCATAACTAAGCATGGTATTGGCATACATTACCCTGATTTCCTGTCTGAGGGTCAGTTCCCGCGCAATAGTCACTGCTTTCGAAAAATATCCGATCGCACCATTGAAATCATGCTTCTTCATCAGCAACTCACCGATTGAATTCAGGCAAATCGCCGTGCTCCGCTTATCTTCAAGCTGCTGGTTGTTTTTC
>CAZDBX010000102.1:0-7898 GCA_964503805.1 uncultured Lentimicrobium sp.
TGGTTCCCTGACCCAGGATTCCGGTTTTACTCATATTGTAAATCAGCGAATTGCTGATTCTCAGGGTAGGGTTGGGTGAATTGCCGGTGGTGTCGGCGTGGATGCCCACTTCACCGTTTCGGATAACGGCATAATTAAACTCGTTGTTGATGCTGCCTGCATAAAGCCAGATGCGCCCCCACTGTCCCGGGATATCGCGGTAGTAATCCTCCAGCCTGTCTCCCTCAAAAATTACCGGATTTTCGCGGGTGCCGTTCACTTTAATGGTAGCATCGCGGTAAACCATCAGGATGGCCCCGCTGTGCAGGTGCACCCGGGCGCCCGCCTCCACCGAAAGGGTGTAGAGTGAATCAACAATCAGGTAGCCGTAAATAACATGCGGCTTTTCCGGGGTAAATACATAATCGCTACCGATAATCCCGTTTCTGTAGAAATAAGCATCCTGCCCCCAGGCCACCAGCTTCACATCCTGAATATTGCCGTTGGTGGTAAACACGATGCTGTCGTTCTGAATCAGCGGGGCATCGGCCTGGTTGGGGTCTATCGTGACTTTCACAAAAACGAAAAGTGAGTCTTTACCGGCAATTTCAAGATCCCTGATCTCCGTGGCAGCGATGCCGTCGATGTTCATCCTGAACGGGGAACTGCTGCCGCGGGCAAGCCTTACAGAGCTGACGTTGACCTTGTTGTCGGAAGGATTGTAGATCATAAACACCCTTGTGGAAGACCCAACAGTGGTGAATACTGTGTCGAAAAAAACGGTATCTGCTGAGAATGACAGATTCAGATCCGGATTATTGTCAAATTTATCGTCTTTCTGACAGGATGCGAAAAAAAGTAAAGCAAACACCGGTAACAACCCGGCCAGGAATCGGTATCGTTTCATGAATTCGGTTTGATGTTGCAAAGGTAACGATTCAGCCGGTACCTGTATTGTTCTATTGCATGGAAGTGGTTGATTTCCTTGATTACCATATCCGGGAGGTCAGACTGTCCGTTATTTCCGGCCTCCCTGGTAATTCAGTTGCTGAAGTTGACGGTCGCGGTATTGATTCTGGAACATACCGAAACTGAGCCGGATACTTACCACATGCCCCTTTTTGTCAAAGAGTTTGTTCAGGGTGTAATCCACCATATTGTACCGGGCCTGAACGGCAAGGTAAGAGCTTTTGGCCACCGGAAAGCGGTAACCTCCGCCAATGCTGAAGTTATAGCTGTTGGCCGAAGCTGTTTCCTCCTCATCGTTGCCTTCGGTATTGAACATGGTGAAACCGTCATATCCGGCGCCGGCGGTAAAGAAAGGGGTGAAACGCAGATTGCTGAGCATGTCGCGGGTGTATTCTACAGCAATATAGCCGCCGGTGAAGTCATTGGTCAGCTCCTGAGGACCGTTTTTCTCCTTCCTTGCCAGATAGGATTCCGGGGTTTTGATAAACTTCACACCAAGAACAAGTTCGTAAAGGTTTTCCTTCATTTTGAGGCCGTAGGTCATCCCCAGCTCGGGATGCACGCCCATGGATGCAAGCGGCCCGGTGGGGATCCAGGTGCCGCCATAAAATGAAAGGCTGAGGGAAGGCAGATTCATCACTTTACTGAGTTCTTCATTGTAGTGCTTTCCGGGAACCGTTTCGCGATAAGGGGAAGTGGTCAGCAATTGGAAAACAGTGTCGGTCTGTCCTGAATAGAAAAGGCAAAGCAGGTATTCCAATGAACCGGGCTCATAATCAGCTTTAATTGCTGATGCCAGGTCCATCGTCCATTTATCCAGCTCACCCCCGACCGGGACATAGTCGAAGGATGACTGATAATAATTGTAAACATGGATGTTCTCTTCCCTGATTAAATCCATGCGGCTGTCAAACGCGCGCATATACCTCAGGAAATTCTGGTCCAGCAGCGATTCATCAAAATAATGCAGTTCGAGTGATAGCAGAATATTAGTGCGGGTCACGGGCTCGGTACTGCCGCACTTTTCTCCCCAGTACGAGAGTACCAGCAGCGCTGAATCCATCAGCTCTTCCTGATGGTACCAGGGAATATATTCTGAACTGTTCAGTGAAATGTCCTGGCAGGAAATCTGACGCCGCGTGAGCATATTTTCCAGTTCGTCCTGCGAATGGGCTTCCGGCATTATGGTAAATAAAAAGACCAGGGTCAGCGCAATTCCGGCTAAAGACGTAAGTTTCATATTTTTATGTTGTTGTTGAATGTTTTTCAAATTATACGGACCTCTATTATAAATGATGAACGGGAGTTATTCTTGTTACTGAGAATTTTCGCTTTGGAATACTTTACAAAGTTATGCATGACAGCCGGGCTTTCAAACAATGGCAGGACGTTTTTTTTGGAAGTTTTATCTCACTTGGGACATTTGCCAAATGGCCTGCCGTTCAGACATTACCCTGAAATCTCCTTCCGGTTGGTCGCGATAGCCGCGGCGGGCTGATTAATCAGACAGTTCAATCATAAGTGTTATTATGATTTTAGCGGAGTCAAAGGTTTGAAGGGACATAGAATGCCAAATGATTTTTCGACCCCGGCGGGGTCGCATGTCTGTAGATATTCAGAATGCAAAATGACTGCACGACCCCGGAGGGGTCGAACGTCTTTCATCTGATTTCATCGTTTTAGATCGATAATTATTAATTTAAAATTTGAATGTAGTTTGATTAATAAATTGCTAAAACATGCGACCCCTCTGGGGTCGTGTGCTTATATTCTGATCTTTTTCTATAAACATATGACTCCTCCGGAGTCATAATTCCGATGCAAAAAATATGGCTTCATCCACCTGAAGCTGGTCATTTGCTCTTTAGGTGAAAAGCGCAGTGATTAAGGAGTTATTGGTGCCTGATTATTTGTGTAGCCGGAGTTTTGGTGGCATTTTTTTTTGCAATGCGAAAATTCTGACACGTCAAATAACGATCAGGCTTCCTCATTCGAGGGTTATTCGTGAAAAGATGCGTCGGGTTGCTGTCTTTGATAAACAAAACCTTTGACCTGCTTATAGAGCATCCGCTTCCGGCCGGATCAAACACATGTTAATCAATATTATAGCCTGTTTCCCTTCCTTTATCGATGGCCGGCAACCCCTTTGTCATCCATTCCGGCGCCGGTTTTCCTTTCAGGTAATGGTCGAAAAACTGCATCATCCGGATATCCAGGTCTTTCATATTTCCCCTTTTGGCCAGGTTGTGCTCGTCGCCGTTGTAGTTCAGCAGCCAGCAGGGTTTCTGCAGCCGGCGCAGCGCGGTAAACAACTCGATGCCCTGATACCATGGAACGGCGCCATCCGCATCGTTGGCCATAATCAGCAGGGGGGTATCTATCTTGTCGGCCCTGAAGAGGGGGGAGTTTTCAATATACAGATCGGGCCGGTCCCAAAGGGAGGCGCCGATCCTGCTCTGGCCTTCCTCGTACTGAAACTGCCTTACCATGCCCGATTCCCAGCGTATGCCGCCGTAAGCGCTGGTCATATTGCTGACCGGAGCGCCAGCCATGGCTGCTTTGTAGAGTTTGGTGCGTGTGATCAGCCAGGCGACCTGATATCCGCCCCAACTCTGCCCCTGAATGCCGATACGGTCGCGGTCAATAAAACCGCGGGCAATCAGATCGAGTGTGCCGCTTACCACCGATTCGTAGGCGCTCTGCCCGGGGTAGCCGTCTTCGTAGTCAATATCGGGGATAAAAACAAGGTACCCGTTGCTGGTGCAGTAGGTGGGACTGATGATGCTGCGCGATGGTTTCGGCGCGTAGTACTGGTGCAGCTGATCGGTGTATTTTTCGTAAAAATAGACCAAGGCAGGATATTTTATTCCGGGATCAAAACCGGCGGGTTTATAGAGCAGACCCTTTTGCGGTTTGCCGGCTGTGGTTGTCCAGGAAATAATTTCCACGCTGCCCCAGCGGTAGTTTTTCTGCTGTGGATTAGCATCTGAAATTTTTAAGGATGAAGCAAATGTCATATCGCTCAGCCACAGGTCCGGAAATTCGCTGAAGGTGCTCCTTGTCCAGAGCAGGTTTTGGCTTTTTTCAGCCTTAACCGGTGTGGAATACTTGTATGGTCCTTCCAGCAGGCTGACGGGAGACCCGCCGCCGGCCCCTTCAAGCTTCCGGAATCCGGCATCTTTGGTTTCAAAATCAAAGCTGCTGAGCAGGAAACTGCCATCCGCATTTTCGATGTGAGGAACTTCCCTGTCGAGGTTCAGGTTGCGTAACCGCTTGCTCAGCCTGCGGCCTTCACCGGCAGTGAGGCATACCGGGCTGTTTTTGCCTTCCGGGTCAAGTCCCCATAAGTCAAAGCGATCGTAAACCACAAAGAGCCTGTCATCTTTCAGCCAGCCGGCGCTCCCGGCAGGTCCGGGCAAACCGGGAACATCATGCTCTTCATCGTAAAATGCGATGTCTTTGCCTGCAGGATGAGGGGTGATCTTTTTATCTTTCAGTGTCATGGTCTTCCACAGGCTATCGTTTTCGGAATACCATGCAATATATTTTCCGCTGTTGCCCAGGCTTACCTGTCCTGAAATGCGCTGCAGCAACAACTCCCTGCTCCCTGTTTCATTATTGATCAGGTAAACGTCCCGGTAACGGTTACCGCGCCATGAAGCTTCCACCTGATATGGTTCACTGTTAAATCCCAGGGCAAATTTTCCATTGCCTTTAAACCCGGTGTTTACGCTCCTGACCATTTCATCGGCAAGGGGAATCAGTTTTCCGGTACGGGGATGATAAACGGTCAGATAGGCTCTTTTCCGTTCTTCATCCAGTCGCTTCAGCTGCTGGGGCTGTAACTGAGGATCACGCCAGTGCCAGATATCGACCGTTGCTTTTTCATCATCGGTAAGCGTGTCTTTCACTTCCGGCAGCGGGGCAGGGGCTATTCCAAAATAAAGTTTACTGCCGTCTTCCGAAAAATAGACTTTACCATGTTCGCCGGGAACAAACCCAGCCGGAAGTCTTGTGTCAGCCGTATCTGCAACATGCACAATACTTTGCTGAAAGTAGTATAAACTGTACCGCTTGGTTTTGGCAGTGTCGCTGCTGTGCATAAAGGCCACCTGACCGCCCTGCGCGTCCACGGCCAGGTTGCGGATATGTCCCGGCGCTGAGAAAAGCTGCCGCTCCGCCTGTTTCTCTGTATCAAAAAACATGACTTCTGAAACAGGGATGCTGTCGGGTTTGTAGGTAGCAAAGATGATGCTTGCGCCTGTTTCGCTGATCACCGCCTGGGTGACCTGCTCATAAGTAAATATCAGGCTGTCAGCCGGATAAATAATTTTTAGCAGATAGGTTTCTGTTTTATCCTTCTTTTTCTTTGGTGAAACCTTCTTTTTCACCTCCAAAGTATCGGCAGAAAGTGTATCGTTTTTTTCAGTTTCTTCCTTTGGTTCCGGTTTGTCGATCAGGGCATACATAGCTTTGCCATTTTTTGCCGGTACACCGAATGATTTCAATCCGGGATAGACGTACCTTTTACTGTTGAGGGTGTAAACAAGCAATGAATCTTTGGGCAGTTCATCCTTTTTCTTTCCGTCAAGCCTGGCTTTTCTGGTTTCGCGTAAAAAAGGGCGGATACGACCGGTTAGGTAGTTTTCGTCGGGCGAGACCTGCGCTGCGTAAACCCTTGTCAGGGTATCATAAGTGCCTGCTGAGGGCTGGTAAATGATCAGTTTGCCATCGCCGTACTGCGGATTTTGCTCAAAATAAACGAGTTTACCGGTAGCGGAGATGCCTGGTTTATCAATGCTCTGCCAGCTGTCGTAAACTCCCGGATGCAGGGGAACGGCATCCTGGGCGGCAAGCCGGGCAAGCGGCAGAATTATCATGGTAATTATCCAAAGCAGAGGTCGGGTGATTGACTTCATTCGTGAAGCGGTTTAAGATTCGGGAGCTAAAATAACTTCAAAATTTAATATTCCGCAATACATGATGACAAAACAGTTAAAATGTCTGAAAAAGTAATTTGTTTGCAACAATTGTCATAAAGTTGAACAAAAACAAGGCAGTCTTGTTTCTCCGACGGATTCCGTTAAATAAACCTGCGTAATATTTGTTTTAGCAAGCATTTTTTAGCATCTTTGCTAAGAAGTAATTTTGCACGGGTTTAAGACATCTTTATATCATTTTGCCAAATTCGCAGCTATGAGTTATATAACTTTCGAAAAAAAACAGTTGGTAAACCTTGAATACAGTTTGCCCATAGAGCTTCTGAGAACAAGCCGCGAAGGGGCATACGCAAGTTCGACCATCATTAACTGTAATACCCGCAAGTATCATGGTATGCTGGTTGTTCCTCAACCGGCGCTGGATAACGGGAATCATGTGCTGTTATCATCCCTTGATGAAACCCTGATACAGCATAATGCCGAGTTCAATCTTTCCATCCGCAAGTATCAGGGTGAAACCTACGCGCCCAAGGGGCACAAATACCTCAGGGATTTTACCACCGAATTAATTCCCAAGCACACCTATGTTGTCGGAGGGATGGTGTTTACGAAAGAGATGCTGTTTTCACATAAGGACGGGCGCACCATCATTAAATATACGCTTGAGGATGCCCACTCGCCCACCATCATCAGGTTCCGCCCGTTTCTTGCTTTCCGGAATATTCACGCGCTCAGTAAAGCCAATTATGATGTAGATACCAGTTATGAAGAAATTCCAAACGGAATAAAACTGCGCATGTATCGTGGATATTCATTTCTGCACCTGCAGTTTTCGAAAGCCCCTGAATACGTGCACGTTCCTGACTGGTATTATAATATTGAGTACATCCGGGAAAAGGCCAGGGGGTATGATTATCTTGAGGACCTTTATGTGCCGGGATATTTTGAAATGCCCATTGCCAAAGGAGAAAGCATATATCTTTCGGCAGGAACCGAGCCGGTGAACCCCGCGATGCTGAAAAAATTATATAACAATGAAATCAGCAGAAGGGTTCCCCGCGACAGTTTTGAGCATTGCCTGCTGAATGCGGCACAGCAGTTCATAATCAGGCAGGGGAAAAAGGTGGAGGTGATTGCCGGCTATCCCTGGTTCGGGCGGTGGGGGCGCGATACCTTTATCGCTTTGCCCGGCCTTGCCATGGTAACCGGGGAGCTTAAACTGGCCAAAGCGGCCATCGACAACATCCTCCCTGAAATGCGCGGGCCCTTGTTTCCCAATAAGGGTATCGGCGAACATGCCATTTATAATTCAGCAGATACGCCCCTCTGGTTTTTCTGGGCGCTGCAGCAATACGGAATTTTTTCCGGATCCAATGACGGTATCTGGAAGGAGTACGGTAAAAAAATGAAAACCATCCTTGAAGGATACCGGACGGGGACATATCATAACATCAAAATGCATGATAACGGCCTGATCTATGCCGGTGAAGCCGGAATACCGGTCACCTGGATGGATGCCGTGGTTGAAGGCAAGCCCGTTACCCCGCGTATTGGTTATGCGGTAGAAATCAATGCATTATGGTATAATGCCATGAAGTATGCGCTCGAGTTGGCTTCAGCGGCCGGTGATACCGCTTTTGTTGAAAGCTGGAAACCGCTGGCCGAAGCGTTTCCTCAGGTGTTTACCGACAATTTCTGGGAGGAAAAACGGGGCCATCTGGTTGATTATACCAACGATGGGTACCGGGATGTTTCCATGAGGCCGAATCAGGTTTTTGCCACTTCACTGCCATACACTCCCCTGAGTGAGGATCTGCGGAACAGAATACTGGAGCGCATAAAATCGGAGTTACTCACCCCGAGGGGACTGCGTTCGCTGGCGCCTAAAAACGTGCTCTACAAAGGAGTTTACACCGGCAACCAGACGCAGCGCGACCAGGCCTATCATCAGGGCTCGGTTTATCCCTGGCTCCTCGGGCATTTTGTGGAAGGTTACCTCAGAATTCACGG
>CAZDBX010000102.1:7998-10305 GCA_964503805.1 uncultured Lentimicrobium sp.
AATTTATGAAAGTATTGATGTTTGGCTGGGAATTTCCCCCTCATATAACCGGAGGACTGGGAACTGCCTGTTTCGGGATGACCAAAGGCCTGCTGAAAAACGGGGTGGAAGTGCTTTTTGTAGTTCCCAAAGCATATGGCGATGAAAGTCAGGAAGCCGTCAGGCTGATCAATGCGAGTGATGTCAGCATCGATATCCGTAAAACAGAGGAGCTTGAATTCTGGAAAAACATTACCTATCTGGAAGTAAATTCCAGTCTGGTGCCTTATGTTGGCCCGGAGGCTTTCGACAACCTGATGGAAAGTGCGGAAAAGGTCACTACCCTTAGTGAAGATTCTATCTTCAATGCCCGTTATACCTTCTCGGGTAAGTATGGGGAGAATCTGCTTGAAGAAGTTGCCCGCTATGCATTGGTTGGCGCACAGATTGCCCGTGAATCTCAGTTTGATGTTATTCATGCCCACGACTGGCTTACCTATGCGGCGGGCATTGCAGCTAAACAGGCTACCGGTAAGCCCCTGGTGGTGCATATGCATGCTACGGAGTTTGACCGCTCCGGCGAAAATGTGAACCAGCGGGTTTATGATATTGAACGTTCGGGTATGGAGGCTGCCGACAGGGTGATTACGGTAAGTAATCTTACCCGCAATATTGTGATAGACAGGTATGGTATTGACCCGGCAAAAGTCATTACCGTGCATAATGCAGTTGAACCAACCGAACAGATTGACTTCAGTCAGGTTGAAAAACATGTGCCCGAGAAAGTAGTTACCTTCCTGGGCCGTGTGACCTTTCAGAAAGGGCCGGAATACTTTATTGAGGCAGCTTACAAGGTATTGCAGCGCGATCCCAATGTCCGTTTCGTAATGGCCGGGACCGGCGATCTGCTTGAAAAAATGATCCGCCGTGTAGCGCAACTCAGGATATCGACCAGGTTTCATTTTACGGGATTCCTCCGCGGCGAGAATGTCGATAGGATGTTCGCCATGAGCGATGTTTACGTGATGCCTTCCGTTTCGGAGCCTTTCGGGATATCACCCCTCGAGGCTATGCGCTCCAATGTTCCGGTGGTTATCTCCAAGCAATCCGGAGTGGCGGAAGTGCTTCAGCACGCCCTCAAGGTCGATTTCTGGGATATTGACGCCATGGCTGACGCCATCTACGGTTTGCTGCAATATAAAAGTCTGCCCCGCATGTTTGCTAAATACGGTGCTCAGGAAGTTAACAGCCTGAAGTGGGAAAACGCCGCTACGCATATCAAAAATGTATATGAGCAGGTTTGCTAACCAAATTATTCATGAAAAGCTAAACACAGGATATTATGAGGTCAATTTGTCTTTATTTTCAGGTACATCAGCCCTTCCGTCTGAGAACTTACCGGTTTTTTGATATCGGAGCCAATCATTATTATTATGATGAATATCAGAACCGTACAATTATTAAACGGGTTGTTGAACGTTCTTATCTCCCGATGAACGAACTTTTGCTGGGCCTCATTAAAGAATACGGAGCCAGGTTCAGGGTCAGTTTCTCCATATCCGGCATCGCGCTCGACCAGTTCGAACTGTATGCGCCCGAAGTTATCCGGAGTTTCAGGAAACTTGCCGATACCGGGAATGTCGAGTTTCTGGCTGAAACATACGCGCACTCCCTTGTTTCACTCAAGGATGCGGAGGAGTTCCGGTCACAGGTGAACAAACATGCTGACCGCATTGAGCAGCTCTTTGGGAAACGCCCGACCGCGTTCAGAAATACCGAACTGATTTACGCCGATTTTATCGGTCAGCAGGTATATGACATGGGCTATAAGGTCATGCTTACCGAAGGCGCCAAACATGTACTCGGCTGGAAAAGCCCCAACTTCCTGTATTGCAATGCCGCCAATCCAAAATTGAAATTGTTGCTGCGTAATTTCCAGCTGAGCGATGATATTGGTTTCCGGTTTTCAAATCACAGCTGGATAGAATGGCCGCTGACTGCCGAGAAATTTACCGGTTGGCTGGCCGCATTTGATAAAAATCAACAGGTGGTGAATATCGGCCTTGATTATGAAACCTTCGGAGAACACCAATGGCAGGAAACAGGAATTTTTGATTTCATGAAATCACTGCCAAAACAGGTTTTCTCGTCAACTGATTTCGGCTTCGATACACCTTCAGCCATTGCCGAAAGACTTCAGCCTGTGGCTGCTGTGTCGGTGCCCGTTCCCATATCATGGGCCGATGAAGAAAGGGACCTTACCGCCTGGCTGGGTAATGAGATGCAGGATGAAGCCTTTGACAGCCTCTACGGTTTGCTTCCGCAAGT
>CAZDBX010000103.1:0-8607 GCA_964503805.1 uncultured Lentimicrobium sp.
TAATGCATTATATTTGCAGCATAATAGAAACAAAACTGCCAAATGACCTTTTTAGAGTTTAAGGAAAAGCTGTTTGGGTTGGCGTGCTTTAATATTCATCAGGTATATGCATGGCAACCTGATTTTGACCGTAACAATCTTACCCGCTGGGTAAAGAAAGGTTACCTGTTCCGGTTGCGACAAGGATATTTTGCATTTTCTGAATATAAAAGCACGCGCGGCTTTCCCTTTTATTTTGCCAATAAAATTTACCGTCCTTCATACATCAGCCTTCATACTGCTCTTGAATTTTATGGTTTGATTCCCGAAGCAGTTGTGCAGATAACAAGTGTGTCGTCACTCAAAACTGCTGTGTTCAGCAACGATTCCGGCGAATATTCATACAGGAATGTCAAAGAAAACCTGATGTTCGGGTTTGAACAGAAAAACATTGCCGATAATAAGACAATATTGTTTGCCACTGCCGAAAAGGCACTGCTTGACTTACTTTATCTCTATCCGTTTTACAATAGTATTCAGGAACTTGAACAATTGCGGTTAGACGAGGATTATATGCAAGAGAATCTTAATCCTGATCTGGTTGCCGGTTACCTCGATGTATTTCGTAGCAAGGCACTTGATCAACGGGTCAAATTACTTTTTAAAGTTTATAATTTATGATACAACCTGAACAACTAAGTGGCTTTTTTCCTCCGCTCATACGCGGGAATGCTGTTTATAAAAAGTACATGCTCAAGGAATATCTGCAATTGATGATGCTGGATTTTCTGTCTTCCACACCCTATATCCGCAAAATAACTTTCATAGGCGGGACTTGTTTACGTTTGGTAAAAGGCATTGACCGGTTTTCGGAAGATCTGGATTTTGACTGCAAAAATTTGCCCGAAGATGAGTTTAAAGAAATGGCCGATGCAGTGACCAGGTTTTTGATACGCTCGGGTTACAATGCTGAAGCGAAAGACAAAAATAGCAGCAAGCTCAGGGCTTTCAGGTGTAATATCTATTTCCCTGAATTGTTATTTGACATGGGATTGAGCAGTCACAAAGATGAACGTTTTTTAATTAAAATAGAATGTCAGGATCAGGGCATCGCCTACCAGCCAACACTTACCAACATTAAAGGTTGCGGATTCTTTTTCCCGTTTCCTGTGCCTTCAGATGCAATACTTGGCAGCATGAAAACAGCAGCTATGCTGACACGCTCCAAGGGCCGGGATTTTTATGACCTGATGTTTCTGCTGACACTAACCAGCCCTGATTATGCTTTCTTGTCAGAACGCTGTGGAATCAATAATTTGCAGCATCTGAAACAAGCTACAAAAGAACTTCTGAAAATCACCGATTTAAAGCAAAAACAAAGGGACTTTGAACACCTGCTTTTCAATAAAAGCAAAAGTGAAAAAATATTACTTTTTGAGGATTTTGTCAACTCGCTGACTGACTGAAACAGAAATTGCAAATGATCATCCTGAGGGTGATTCATATAGTATGCAAAAACACAGAGATTCTTAAACGATCCATTCCGGTTTTTATATATACACTGGCGCCGGCGCTGCATTAGGGCCGGTTGTAAGGCATAGTTTGTTTCTCCTGAAAGCCGGGCGGATAAAAAAACGGCAGGGGATCCCGCCGTTCAATAAATTCAGGGTATCAATGAGAATCAATCTTCAAAAAGGTTCATATCATCAAGTACCTTCATAACGCCTTTCACCGAATTGGCAGATTCTTCCAGCATTTTCTTCTCTTCCTTGTTCAGGTTCAGTTCAATAATCTCTTCGATGCCCCTGGATCCCAGTTTTACCGGAACGCCCATATAGACATCATGAAGTCCGTATTCACCATCCAGTAATGCACAAACCGGGAAAATCCGCTTCTGATCGTCCACAATGGCTTCTACCATCTGGGCGGCAGCAGCTCCCGGCGCATACCAGGCCGAGGTCCCCATCAGGTTTACCAGCTCTCCGCCGCCTTTCTTGGTCCTCTCCACAATCTTGTCGATTTCCTCTTTATTCAGCAGGTCAGTTACCGGGATACCGGCAATAGAGGTAAACCTGGGCAGGGGAACCATGGTATCGCCGTGCCCGCCGAGCAGCAGGGAGTGAATGTCCTTGGGCGAAACATCAAGCGCTTCGGCCAGAAATGCCTTGTAACGCCCGGTATCGAGGATACCAGCCATCCCGAACACGCGGCTCGAATGCTTGCGGGCGGCTTTGTAGGTGGCATAAGTCATCACATCAAGCGGGTTTGAAACCACGATGATGATCGCTTCCGGCGAGTATTTTACCACCTTCTCGGTAACGTCTTTCACAATGGCGGCGTTGGTCTTGATAAGGTCGTCGCGGCTCATGCCCGGCTTACGGGGCAGCCCGGAAGTAATTACCACGATTGAGGAACCCTTGGTTTTAAGATAATCATTCGTAACCCCGACTACCCGCGTATTAAAATTATTGATGGAAGAGGTCTGCCAGATATCCAGCGCCTTTCCTTCGGCGACGCCCTCTTTGATATCCACCAGTACAACTTCACGGGTAAGGTCTTTATGTGCTATAACATTTGCACAGGTCGCGCCTACATTTCCGGCACCAATTACAGTGATCTTTTTCATATTATAAAATTTAAAATTTCCCCGGTTTTCAGATATCAGATCCGGTTATCCGGAATAACCGAACAAAAGTAATAATTTAGATATTAACATGAGTAAGAAACCGTTGAATTAATTACGGTCTGACAACCATATCAGGTTGATTCATTCCGCTGAGCATCAATTACGGCAATGGTTACCATATTTACAATCTCAGAAACACTTGAGCCCATCTGTAAAACATGGACCGATTTACTCAGGCCCATAAGAATAGGCCCGATGGCTTCGGCGCCTCCCAACTCCTGTATCAGCTTATAAGCAATATTACCGGCTGTCAGGTAGGGGAAAATCAGTGTATTGGCCGGTCCGTCAGCCAGCTTGGAGAAAGGGAAGTTTTCGCGCAGCAGATCGTTGTTGATGGCAAAATTGGCCTGCATATCGCCATCCACGATCAGATCGGGACATTCTTTATGCAGCTTTTCCACCGCAGTCCTCACTATGATGGGAATATTCCCTTCCACAGAGCCAAAGTTGGAATAAGAAAGCATGGCAATCCTTGGCTCAATGTTAAACTGCCTAACGGTAGCGGCGGCCTGTTTGGTGATTTCGACCAGTTTATCGGCATCGGGATTCATATTCACCGTAGTATCGGCAAAGAAAATCGGCCCCTTTTTGGTTAGCATGATATACATACCTGACACGATGGAAGTCCCTTTCTTTTTACCGATGATCCTTAGCGCAGGGCGTATGGTAGCAGGATAGCTGCTGGTGAGGCCGGAGATCATGGCATCGGCATAACCGTTCTCAACAAGGCTGGGGCCGAAGTAGTTGCGGTGCGTCATCATATCGCGTGCCGCATTCATGGTGACGCCCCTGCGTTTGCGTTTCTCAAAAAACTGTGCGGCAAAGGATTCGCGCCGTTCATTTTCCTCAGGCGACCGTGGATCAATGATTTCAATATCATGTAATTCAAGGTCGTGTTCACTGATAAGCCTTAAGATAACATCGCGGCTACCCAGCAGGATCGGAATGGCAATACCTTCTTCCACAACGATTTCAGCAGCCTTGAGGATCTTGTAATTTTCGGCTTCGGCAAATACCACCCGCCTTGGACTCTTTTTGGCCCTTGCCTTGATCTGCCGGATAAGCGGATTGCTCAGTCCCAGCCGTTTACCCAGTTCATCGCGGTAGGCATCCCAGTCGGTGACGGGTTTCCGCGCCACGCCGGTATCCATAGCCGCTTTGGCAACAGCCGGCGCGATATGGGTGATCAGCCTGGGATCATTGGGTTTTGGGATAATATAATCTTTGCCGAATTTAAGGTTGGTCACCTGATAGGCTATGTTCACTTCCTCCGGTACCGGTTGCTTGGCAAGATCAGCCAGGGCATGTGCCGCGGCCAGTTTCATCTCCTCGTTGATGGTGGTGGCACGCACATCCATCGCGCCCCTGAAAATATATGGAAAGCCGAGTACATTGTTTACCTGATTGGGGAAATCAGAACGTCCTGTTCCTATGATCAGGTCGCTCCTGGTAGCCGTTGCCAGCTCATAGGATATCTCAGGTACCGGATTTGCCAACGCGAAAACGATGGGATACGCTGCCATGCTGAGCAGCATTTCGGACGTAACTACCCCGGGAGCCGATAGTCCCAGAAACATATCGGCATCCTTCATGGCTTCAGCCAGGGTATTGATATCACGTCCGGTGACAAACTTCTGCTTCCAGGGGTTCAGATCCGTGCGCTTTTTGTTGAGTACCCCCTTTGAGTCAACCATCACCAGGTTTTCCGGTTTCACCCCTAGGGAAAGATACAATTTGGAACATGAAATGGCAGACGCCCCCGCGCCATTCACCACCACCCTGATTTCATCAATTTTCTTCCCGCTGATTTCAAGCGCATTCAGCAACCCGGCAGAGGTAATAATCGCTGTACCATGCTGATCATCATGCATCAGCGGGATATCCAGCAGTTCTTTCAGCCGGTCTTCCACCTCGAAGCATTCCGGGGCCTTGATGTCCTCAAGATTGATTCCGCCAAAAGTAGGGGCAATCGATTTTATGGTATTGACCATCCCTTCAACGGATTTGTCGCTGAGTTCAATATCAAACACATCAATATCTGCAAAAATCTTAAACAGCAGGCCTTTGCCTTCCATCACAGGCTTGCCGGCCTCCGGACCGATATCTCCGAGGCCCAGCACGGCGGTGCCATTGGAAATAACAGCCACCAGGTTGCCTTTGGCCGTGTATTTATAAACATCCTCAGGAGTGGCTTTGATCTCAAGACAAGGTTCCGCTACACCGGGGCTGTATGCCAGGGAAAGATCATACTGCGAGTGGTGGGGTTTGGTGGGGATGACTTCTATTTTGCCGGGTCTTCCTTCGGCATGATAGGCCAGGGCGTTCTTTTTACTCAATGGGGTCTTCATAGGTGTGGAATTAATTGATGGTTCAGAGCGATCAGGAAACTATAAAACAAATATATAAAACTGCACCCGGAAATCAAATTACTTTTCAGATAAATAAACCATTCATTTCATTGCGGTTGGAGGAAAATAATTACCAATTCAACAAATATCTCTATTTTTGTCGGTTAACAGATAAGCGCCCTGTTTATGTACGCATTTATCGAAGGAAAAATAGCCGGTATCAATCCGGCGGAAGTGGTGATTGATTGCCGGGGCGTAGGCTATGACATCTCCATTTCGGTGAACACCTATTCCCGGATCAAGGACCTTGAATCCTGCCGTTTGCTCACGCACCTTGCCGTGAAGGAGGACGCGATGGTGCTTTACGGTTTTGCCAGCGAAGATGAACGCCAGCTTTTCCGGCAGCTGATTTCAGTTTCAGGGGTTGGCGCCGGAACTGCGCGGCTCATCCTCTCCTCACTTACCCCCGAAGAAGTAACCGAAGCCATTATTCTTGGCAATGTACCTGTTTTGCAACGGGTTAAAGGCATAGGCGGCAAAACGGCCCAGCGCATCATCATCGACCTGAAGGATAAACTCGGAAAGGGTCAGGGCTTCAGAGAAATTTTGGGAAGCACACACAATACAAAGAAGGAAGAGGCGTTATCTGCTTTGTCAATGCTTGGCTTCAATAAAGCGCTGGCAGAGAAGACCATTGACAAAATTTTAAAAGAAGAAGGCACCTCGCTGACGGTGGAACAACTCATCAAGCATGCCCTCAGAATATTATAAATACACGCAACACCCTGGTAAACCGTTGAAATAACCAAAGGCTCTTCCGGAAGCATTAAGAGGCAGGTTATTCCGACGATTCAGGCAGTAATCACACACATACAAAACACTGAATTACTTGGAGCGCACAATAAAATACTTTATCCGACTTTTTGCACTGTTTTTTGTTGTTTCCATTGCCTGGGGAATACCGGTTCCCTATGATCTTTCAGGAATAACCGGGCCGGAAACACTCCCTGCATCCCCGCCCGATACCACTAAACCCGGCGGAACCCTGCCCTATCCTCTCCCGGGCACGGAACCCGGATCCTTACCTGAACCTTCTGATAAGAATAAGCTCTTCCTCGGCAATACTTCCAACTTCACGGAAGAAATTATTTACGACCCGGCCACCAACACTTACAGCATTGTCAGGAAAGCAGGGGCTGTGCCGCTTTCTTCGCCAACCACGCTCACCTTTGATGAATTTAAGGAACTGGACCTCGACCGTTCACTCAAGAGCTACTGGCGCGAAAAATCCGTCGCTTCCGGGGGCGTCTCACGTACAGGGATAATCCCCCAGATACATATTGGCGGTCAGGTGTTCGACAGGATTTTCGGAGGAAACACCATTGACATCCGTCCGCAGGGAAGCGCCGAAGTTACCTTTGGCATCCTCTCCAACCGCCGCGACGATCCCGCGCTCGACATCCGCCAGCGCCGCACCACCAACTTCGACTTCCAGCAGCGCATCCAGATGAGCGTGATGGCCAAGATCGGCGATAAAATTGAATTCAATACCAATTACAATACAGAAGCTACCTTTGATTTTGAAAACAAACTGAAACTCAAGTACGAAGGCAAGGAAGACGAGATCATCAAACTGATTGAAGCGGGGGATGTTACCTTTCCGCTCAACAGCACCCTGATTACCGGAAGCCAGAGCCTTTTCGGACTGAAAACCCAGATGCAGTTCGGCCGGGCCACGGTAACCGGGGTATTCTCCCAGCAGAAAAGCGAAACCTCGACCATCACCGTGCAGGGCGGCGCCCAGACCAGCAAGTTCAGCGTACGGGCCCTCGACTACGAAGAAAACAAACACTTCTTCCTCGCCCAGTACTTCGTTGACAATTATGACAACGCGCTGAGCAAACTGCCAATTGTCAATTCCAACATCAACATTACCAAGATCGAAGTCTGGATTACCAACATCGGGCCGGCGGTGACCGACAACCGTAACCTTGTCGCCCTGATGGACCTCGGAGAAAAAGTCCCCTACAACCAGACCATTGCCCCGCGCCCCGGCGCTTCCTACCCCGACAATAAATCGAACGACCTGCTCAGCCGCTTCGACACCACCAATATCCGCGACATCAACAGGGTAACGCAATACCTGACCGGATCTCCATTTGGCTACGTGTCGGGACTGGATTTCGAAAAAGTTGAAAATGCCCGTAAACTTAATCCAAGCGAATATACTTTTAATTCTAAACTCGGATTTATTTCGCTTAACAGCACCCTCAACCCTGATCAGGTCCTTGCTGTAGCATACCAGTATACCGTGATTGGCCAGGACAGCATATTCCAGGTCGGTGAGTTTTCCGACCAGGGCATTTCCTCTCCCAGAACCCTGATGGTAAAGCTGCTCAAAAGTACCGCCCTCAACACCAAAATTCCCATGTGGAACCTGATGATGAAGAACGTATACAACATCGGGGCATTCCAGCTTAACCGCGAAGATTTTATCCTGAATATCCTCTATTCGGGCAATGAGAACACCGTGCCTACCGGTTATTTTACCGATGGGCCTGAAGGGGTAAAGGGGATTCCGCTGCTCAGGTTGTTTAATTTCGACAATCTTGATCCCCAGCAAAACCCGCCGCATGACGGTATTTTCGACTTTATCGACAATGCCGCCCGACAGGGCGGAACCATTCAGGCTTCAAACGGAAGGGTCTTTTTCACCGTAAGGGAGCCATTCGGCAGTTACCTCAGGAAAAAGCTCGACAATCAGCAGCTGGCCGATAAATACTGCTACGACTCGCTTTACACCCTTACCAAAAGCGGGGCGCAGCAATATCCGGATAAAAACAGGTATATTCTTGAGGGGCAGTATAAATCGTCCTCGGGGTCTGAGATTTCGCTCAATGCGCTGAATGTACCTCAGGGATCCGTGCGCGTTACTGCAGGAGGAATTCCGCTCACAGAGAATGTTGACTATACCGTGGATTATACGCTGGGACGCGTGAAAATCATCAACGAGGGGATCCTCAATTCAGGAACCCCGGTAAGCATTTCGCTTGAAAACAACGCCACCTTTAACCTGCAAACCCAGACCATGATGGGTATGCATGTAGACTATAAGGTAAACAACGATTTCATCATCGGGGCAACCCTGCTGAATCTCCACGAACGCCCGCTGACCCAGAAAACAAACTTCGGTCAGGAACCGATTTCCAATACCATGTGGGGGCTTGATTTCAACTACCAGACCGAGTCGATGGCCCTCACCAAACTGATCGACAAGCTGCCATTCTACAGTACCAAAACCATCTCGAGGATTCAGTTCAACGGTGAATTTGCCCACTTTATCCCGGGGCATTCCCGCGCCGTGGGTAAGTCCGGAACTTCATACATCGATGATTTTGAGGGTGCCAAATCGACTATTGACCTTAAAAACGTAGGTACCTGGTTTCTGGCCAGCACTCCGCAGGGGCAGACCAGCCGCGATATGTTCCCCGAGGCCGCCCAGGGCACGGGACTTGCTTATGGTTTCAACCGCGCCAAACTGGCCTGGTACACCATTGATCCTTTGTTCTACGACCGCAACAGCAACCTCAGGCC
>CAZDBX010000103.1:8707-10284 GCA_964503805.1 uncultured Lentimicrobium sp.
ATTATGCGCAAAATCGAATCCACCGACTTCGAAGCCGCCAACGTTGAGTATATCGAATTCTGGCTGATGGATCCTTTCTCCGAAGACACCCTGCACAATGGCGGAGACCTTTATTTTAACCTGGGAGACATTTCTGAAGATATTCTGCGTGACGGAAGAAAGAGTTATGAGAACGGACTTCCGGTTTCCGCTGAAGTTAAGAATGTGGATACCACCATCTGGGGACGCGTACCTACCCTGCAGGCGCTGGTAAATGCCTTCGACAACGACATCGCGGCAAGGCCTTTCCAGGATGTCGGCTATGATGGATTGCCGGATGCCGATGAGCGTAGTTTCTTTGATGAGGATTATCTTCAGGTGATCGCCAACCAGTACGGGACATCTTCAGCAGCCTACCAACAGGCCTTTGAAGACCCTTCGGGAGATAATTATCACTTCTTCAGGGGGGCGGATTATGATAACGATCCGAAGTACAGCAGCGTGATCGAACGTTACAAAATGTATAACGGCGTTGAAGGCAACTCCCCGGCCACCGAACAATCGAACGAACAGTTTCAGACGCAGGCCACCACCCTGCCCAATGTGGAAGATATCAACCGCGACAATACCCTGAACGAGCAGGAACGTTACTTCCAGTACAAAATCAGGCTGACCCCCGACCGCATGAATATCGGGGAAAACTACATTACCGATATTTTCAATGCCGGAGACATCCCCCTTGAAAACGGCAAACGCGGCAATGTAAAATGGTACCAGTTTAAAGTTCCCGTTCAGAGTCCCGACGAGGTTGTCGGAAATATCCAGGACTTCAAAAGCATCCGTTTTATGCGTATGTTCCTCCGGAATTTTGACCAGCCGGTTGTCCTCAGGTTTGCCACCCTTGAACTGGTGCGGGGCGAGTGGAGAAAATATTACAGCAACCTGCTGGCTCCGGGAGAATATATCCCCAATCCCAACCAGAGCGAAACCTCCTTCGATATTTCTACCGTCAGTATCGAAGAGAATGGCAGCCGTTCTCCCATCCCCTATGTGCTGCCGCCTGACATTGAGCGCGAGATCAACGTGGGAACCACCAACTATCAGCGCCTGAATGAGCAGGCCATGGTACTGAAAGTATGTAACCTCCTTGACGGCGATGCAAGAGGGACTTATAAAACCACCGACTTTGACTTCAGGCAGTACAAAAAACTCAAGATGTACATTCATGCCGAAAAATCCATTGAAAACCAGGAACTGGCAAAAGGCGATATAACGGTTTTTATCAGGATGGGTTCCGACTTCACAGAAAACTATTATGAGTATGAAGTTCCCGTGGAGATGACTCCGTGGTACACCACTGCTGCCAATCCCGGCCTGATCTGGCCCGATGCCAACCGGCTGGACATAGAGCTGGACAAACTGGTTAAAGCCAAGCAGCAGCGCAATGATGCCATGGGACGCCCCGGATCGATGGTCACGGTAATGACCCCCTACGAGGTTTACGACGGCGAAAACCGGATTACCGTGGTGGGTATGCCCAGCATGAGCGATGTAAAAGCGTTTATGATCGGCGTCAGAAATCCGAAGAAGCAGTTTAT
>CAZDBX010000104.1:0-10206 GCA_964503805.1 uncultured Lentimicrobium sp.
AACGGTAACCTGACCCAGGACAGAGGACAATATCTGCTCGTGTCTTTCGATAAGCGCTGAAAACTTATCGAAATCATTGCACCGGACCATTTCTCCCGTTAAAAAAGTCACTTCATCAATCTCATCCTGAAAACCGGATGCCCGCTTTTTCCTGAATGCTGAAACCTCGCGGGATGAATCCTGCTTATGGCCGAGATAAATAAAATATAACTGACCGGCAAACGGCGGGTCAAAACTGACAGGCCGTATATCGCGGGCTTCACCGGACACCCTGTACATAACAGGCGCATCAGCCAGCGCGCAGGCCACATCGTAACCCGAACCATCCGCAACAGCCTGGTAAAGGCTGAAAGCATCCACACCGGCCATGCGCGCAACCAGGGCGATCAGCGTAGAACTGCTTCCCAGTCCCCAATGGCGGTCGAAGTCCAGCGTAGTTACAACCCGGATGCCACCGGTACCGGAAAGAAAACCGGGATTCAGCGCCCTGGCCGCTTTAAGCAACCCGGTAAGCCTGTTCGCCGTTCTTTCATCTGAAGAGGCAATAATTTCAAGATCCGGAAGTGTTATTCTCCCTGAAAACCAGGTGCCTGACGGATCCCCGGCCTCCCACTCAAGAATTCCGGCCTCATCTCCCATGCCGGTCCGGATGCCCTGACCGACTTTTAATGGCACAGCAAGCGAGACAGCCCCGTACATTACAAGGTATTCACCTGTAATCAGCAATTTGCCATTTGCATATCCCGAATACGGAGCTGACATAAACCTAATTTTTCACGTGACCGTTCCGGATCGAACTCAAAAAGCCGGCAACAGCATTATGAGAAACTTTATGATGCTTGAAATATTCCACTGCCAGCGCCTTTTCGCTTTCTCCGGCATTGAACATATTCAGAATATTCAACAGGTGCATTTTCATGTGCCCTATCTGTATCCCCTTGGTTGTCAATGATTTTATTGCACCGAAGTTATTGGCAAGTCCGATTACCGAAGCAATCTGCATCAGTTCGGGAGCGGAAGGATTGCCCAGCAGATGTAGCGAGAACCGGGCCATGGGATGCAGGGAAGTTAACCCGCCCACAGTTCCTATTGCGATCGGCAATGTAAGGCTGTAATGGAACCGGCCTCCTTCGACTTTGATTTCCGTAAGACTGCGATACTGTCCGTCGCGGGCTGCCCAGGCGTGGCCGCAGGCCTCAATGGCCCTGAAATCGTTGCCGGTTGCAAGCGCCACAGCATCTACACCATTAAAAATTCCTTTATTATGGGTGGCCGCGCGGTGAACATCAACACGGGCAATCTGCACAGCCTTTTCAAATTTCCAGACAAACTCTTCGGCAGTGAGCGCATCGTCGATGTCGGCAAAGTCCTGAATGTCACATTCAACCCAGGTTCTGACCGTACATTCCGGTGTGTAGTTGGATAAAATGGACATGATCACCTGTAACGGTTCCCCTTCAAAAAGACCGCTCTCATTCACAAAAGCCCTCAGCCCGGAAGCATATTCTTCAAGACAGGAGTTGATAAAGTTGGCCCCCATGGAGTCGCGGGTATCAAACTTAACCGACAACTGGTAGTAATCCTGAAGCTTTGAGGTCATATCAAGCAGTTCCAGATCAAGTACACCACCGCCCCGCTTTTCCATATTCGCGGTAATGGGGTATGTACGTTGCAACAGCTGATCCTTCAGCTGAGGGAATAATTGCTTTAATCGCCCGAAATCTCCCTTCCAGATAAAATGAACCTGGCCGTTCTTGACTGTTGACAGAATCTCAGAATGGAATCCCCCTTTTCCGGACCAGTATTTGGCGCTGTTCGCCGCCGCTGCAATCACTGAACTTTCCTCAATCACCATAGGAACCATCAAAATATTTCCGTTGATCATCACATTGGGAGCGACGCCGTATGGAAAGAAATAATTGGTAAGGGTGTTCTCACTGAATTCATCAAACATCTTTTGTACCGCAGCATCCTGATGCCAGAATGACTTAAGCTCGGAGATGATATGCTCAGCATTGGGCATCCGGGCGGCTATGAATGAGAGTTTCTGGCCCTTGGACAGCTTCGAGAAGCCGGATATAAGTTTTTTTTCAACCATTGTGTACAACTTTCAGGATCAGGCTGAAATCAGCCCGAACAATCAACAAAAGTATAAATAAGCGACCGTTTTAATAACAATGTGAACACGATCTTATCAACAGTTCCGCTTAAATAACAACATATTTAAACCGACACTGAAACAATTTGTTCAATATTCAGAAAGATATATTAAACAATATAAATCCGGGCAAACAGCCTGAAAGAGTTCATGACACGATATACAGCAATCCTGCACATATTATGAATCCGGAATATTGTTTAATATTAATCCCCGTTGTTACTAAACATAAGTAAGTGCATTTTGGCTACTATCCACTCAGAAAAATTTTGTATTATTGAACAATCATATTGCCACTGATACATTATGACCCTATTTGTTAACAACATTGAATTTCATCTTTTTAGCGGAGCTAAGGCCGCGGATGCAGTAAGGGCATATTACAGGGCATTTGAATATGACCTCCCGCCACGGTTTCCGGTGCTGCTTGACAACTACGGGAATACCATAGAACCTGACGGCGAGCTCACACCGATGCAGAGAATTTATTTGATCGAATTTCAAAATCATAACAATGAACATGAAAGGTATTAGCCGGATTGTAATTTTATCATTTTTACTGTCAGCTGGGGCCATTACGAATGCCTTTTCCGGCAACGACACCACCAGGGTGGTGATCTTATCGGTAAATGATTTGCATGCCAAAATCGACAATTTTCCGCGTTTCAAAGCAATGGTCGACAGCATAAGGCAGGCTGAAGAACACGTGGTCCTGCTTTCTGCCGGGGATATTTTCACAGGAAACCCGGTGGTTGACCAGTTCCCTGAGAAGGGGCAACCCATGATAGAACTGATGAACCGGACCGGCTTCGCTGCCAGCGCTGTGGGCAATCATGAATTTGACTACGGGCAGGAAGTGCTTGCCAGGCGGATGAAAGAAGCGCAGTTCCCCTTCCTGAGCGCGAATATCCTGCCTGACTCATCAAGTCCTGTAAGCTTTAAACCCTATGTGATCATTACCCTTGAAAATGGCATCAGAATAGGTATCCTGAGCCTGATTCAGATCAACGAAGCCGGATTTCCGGATACGCACCCCAGCAGGCTGGAAGGACTTACTTTCCCCGACGGGTTAAAAGTGGCGCAATCTTATGCATCATTGCGCGACAGTTGCGATGTCTTTATTGCACTGACGCACCTGGGTTATGAAACCGACATCGAACTGGCCGGCATCCTCCCCTCGCTTGACCTGATCCTGGGTGGCCATTCCCATACCCTCGTGAGAACCCCGGCCATATTCAATGACGTACTGATCATGCAGGCCGGATCGGGGCTTCGCTATCTGACTAAGACTACGCTCAGCATCTGCGGTAACAAACTGATAAACAGGCAGGCAGAAACGCTCAGCATAACGGCCTTTTCGAAATCCGACGAAGAGATGGAACAACTGATCCTGAAATATAATGACAACAAGGAACTGAATGAAGTGATCGGTACAGCCCTGAACGACATCAGTGGCAAAGATGAATTAGGCAGCATGATGACGGACGCCATGGCGGCCATCGCACCGGTCGAAATCGCTTTTCAGAACAATGGCGGCATCCGCGTGGACAATTTCCCTGAAGGGGATATAACCATTAAAGATGTCTATCAGCTTGACCCTTTCGGGAACGAAATTATCCTTTTTTACCTGACCCCTGCAGAAATCAGATCGCTGATCCTGAATGCATATAACCGTGAACTTGAAATCGACCTTCAGACGTCGGGAGTAAGTTATACCGTGCTGACCGATACAGCGGGCAAAGGGCTGGACGTGGAAATCCTGTTGTCAGACGGCTCGGTACCCGATGAAGGGAAAGCCTACGCAACCGGCATCAGCAGCTATATTGCCAGCAGCTACCAGTTCGATCACAATGACGAAGGAACATCGCTTTATACCATCACCGCCCAGTCGCTGATCAACTTTATCAGAAACAAAAAAGCCCTTGATTACAAGGGCGTTAAAAGAGCTTTCGTTAAAGCAGCGGAATAAGTCTGCAAAAGCGCCTTACCACTTTTCCTCAACCTTGATTACCGGAGGTTGCATTCCTGCTTTCAGGCTGTTTATCAGTTCATTAACCTGAACATTCACTTGCTCCAGGTATTTATCCCACAAAGGAGAATACATGGAATCGTTTTTATCCATCCATTTCTCAATCGGGAAACGCGACGACTGCCGCAGTGTCATGTCACTGATGGTATAACGGTATCTCCCGGGTTTAAACTCAAGCTTGAGCACATAATTTACGATACCTGCAATCAGTTTAGCACCTTCGGCATCGTTAAGGATTTCAAACCGGTGATTGATCTCTATCACCCCGCTTTCACGGTTGCGCACCCTGCAGACATCTGCCGGATTTTTGTATTGTGTATTGATCCATTCGATGCACCGGATGTAAAGTTCATCTGCAGTTCCCGCCTGCTGAACAACTTCCTGATAGGTTATCAGTTGCGTGTCCTTGTCAACCGGAAAAGCAGAAACAGCTTCCTGTGCATTGACAGCAGAAAAAACGAACAGCAGACCAGATAATAACGAAAATATAAGCCTTGTCTTCATGGCAAAACCTCTTTAAAATAGAACAACAGTTTAACGCTGATTAGGAATTATCATTACAAAGATAGGCAATAATTATTGAGGACCTGTTGAATTCGTCACGGCATTAATGCAGAAACCCCGCTGTTGCGGGGTTCCTGTAATAGCAATAAGGGTTGAATCTTAGTACATTCCGCCCATGCCGCCCATGCCCGGATTTGGCATGGCAGGCTCTTTTTCTTCTTTGATATCGGCAAGCACGCACTCGGTAGTGAGGAGCATACCGGCAATTGAAGCGGCATTTTCCAGCGCGACGCGGGCTACCTTGGTCGGGTCAATTACACCGGCCTGGAAGAGTTTTTCATAGACTTCGGTGCGGGCGTTAAATCCATAATCATCCTTTCCTTCACGGACTTTCTGAACGATAACGGAGCCTTCGAGGCCGGCGTTTTCGACGATCTGACGAAGCGGTTCTTCAAGTGCACGTTTAACAATTGCAATACCGGTTTCTTCGTCTTCATTTTCGCCTTTCAGATCATCAAGCATGGGGATAGCCCTGATATAAGCGACGCCGCCACCCGGGATAATCCCTTCTTCAATAGCGGCACGGGTTGCATGCAGTGCATCGTCGAAGCGGTCTTTCTTTTCCTTCATCTCCACTTCGCTGGCGGCACCAACATAAATTACCGCAACACCACCGGCCAGTTTAGCCAGACGCTCCTGCAGCTTCTCACGGTCATAGTCGGAAGTGGTGGTTTCAATCTGTGCCTTGATCATGGCAACACGTGCCTTGATGTTGTCAACATCGCCGCGACCACTGACAATCGTCGTATTTTCTTTATCAACGGTAATCTTATCGGCCTGACCGAGGTATGAGAGGTCAGCGTCCTCCAGCCTGTAACCTTTTTCCTCGGAAATAACGGTACCACCGGTCAGTACGGCAATATCCTCAAGCATTTCCTTGCGGCGGTCACCGAAGCCCGGAGCCTTAACGGCGGCAATCTTCAGCGAGCCACGGATCTTGTTCACGACAAGGGTCGCCAGCGCTTCGCCGTCAACATCCTCGGCAATGATCAGCAATGGACGGCCGGTCTGAACGGTTTTTTCAAGAATCGGCAGGAAATCCTTCATCACCGAGATCTTTTTGTCATAGATCAGGATAAACGGATTTTCATAAACAGCCTCCATCTTCTCGGTATCGGTGATAAAATACGGAGAAATATAACCCCTGTCGAACTGCATTCCTTCGACAACCTTTACGGTTGTCTCAATGCCTTTGGCTTCCTCAATGGTGATAACGCCTTCTTTCTTCACCTTATTCATTGCCTCGGCAATCTTTTCACCGATAAAGCTGTCGTTATTCGCTGAGATGGTTGCAACCTGGGTAATCTTTTCGCTTCCTTCTTCAATCCTGATCGACTGGGTTTTCAGAAACTCAACAACCTTTGCAACAGCCTTGTCAACACCGCGCTTCAGGTCCATTGGATTGGCACCGGCGGTAACGTTCTTCATTCCGGTAGTAACGATGGATTGAGCAAGAACGGTGGCGGTAGTGGTTCCATCACCTGCAACATCAGCGGTTTTCGAAGCCACTTCCTTAACCATCTGGGCGCCCATATTCTGGATGCCATCCTTCAGTTCAACTTCTTTTGCTACGGTAACACCATCCTTTGTAACTACCGGCGCACCATAAGCTTTATCGATAATAACATTGCGGCCTTTGGGACCCAGGGTAACCTTCACTGCATTGGCCAGCGCGTCAACACCCTTCTTCAGTTCTTCGCGGGCTTCAATATTGAAAATAATCTGTTTTGCCATTGTTTGATATTTTTAAATTAATTCACTGAGTAATTAAATGATTGCAACAATATCCGATTCGCGCATGATGAGGTAGTCGTTCCCATCAACGGTAATTTCGGTACCTGCATATTTTCCGTAGAGAACAAGATCCCCGACTTTTACTGTAAGGGGTTCATCTTTCTTTCCGGTACCCACTGCCACAACAGTCCCGCGCTGGGGCTTCTCCTTTGCGGTATCAGGGATAATAATACCACCGGCGGTTTTCTGTTCTGCTTCTGCCGGCTTTATCAGAACACGGTCAGCTAATGGTTTTACATTCACTTGTGTCATTGCTGTTATTTTTTAGGTTACACATTAACATGTTTGCAACGCCTTTTGACACAATTTGTGCCAAAGTATTCCCCTCCTCCTTTTTCCTATAACCGTTTTCCGACATCTGAAAGTTTTTATGCCTGATTCTCAGCATGAAAAGGGATTTCTCCTGTTTTAAGGCAGTGGTATAACCAGAAATTAATTACGCATAATCAAAAAAAAATGTCAGATTGCAGTGACAATCTGACATTTTTCATCGAAAGGTCGTTGACGCTTATTCAGCCGGAGGAGCCTGAAAATCCTCAACCGGAGCGGATTGCTCGTTGATCAGCTGACGCAGTTCAGTATCAGTGGAACGCGATACGTTGACATTGCGGGGAATTACAAATATTGAGAAAAGGCTGAGAACCAGCAGGATAATGGCCAGCGTCCAGGTTGTTTTCTCAAGAAAGTCAGCAGTTTTCCGAACGCCCATAAACTGGTTTGACGATGCGAAATTGGAGGCAAGTCCCCCGCCTTTTGAATTCTGAACCAGTACTACAAGACTCAGTAATACGCAAGCGATGAGGATAAGCACCGAAACTAAAATATAAGCTCCCATTGTAAGTTTGTATTATTAACGTTAAATTCAACCGTTTGACAGGTTTTCCTGTATTTTCTCAATTTGGGCTGCAAAGTAAGCACTTTTTTCCGGATTATTCAAACTTAATTTACGATATATTTTTATCGCCTTTTCCGGATTCCCCTGCTGCAGCTGAATACGGGCAAGTGTCTCTGAAACAATATCCTCATGATCAACAGAGCTTTGCTTTGCCTTATCCACAGGATTGAAGAAATCCTTCTTTGGCTGGCTGATCCTGGGCTGGTTACGGATAAACTTATCAATCAACTCGCTGTTGCCTGATGAAGCCAGCGTAAATCCACGGCCTGACGAGCGATTCTGGCTTTCAGGGTCATCCCTGCGCGCTATCTCCTTTTCAAGATCATACGCATTCAGTTCCATCCCTGCCAGCAAAAGATCATCGGGGAACTTCTCCTCTTCCTTCGTTCCGTGCACATCAGATCCATATAGCTGAGCATCATGATCAGCAATTTCCGCAACGGCAGCGAGCGCTGAATCAACGATATCCTTGCGGCTATCCTTATCAACCGGAGATGGCTCCTCAGAGGGTTTATCACGCGCGCCAAGGGCTATTTCGGCCAGGCGACGCGCAACAATCTGCTGAAGATGGCGCAGATGAGCTTCCTCATCATCGGGTGTTGGCAGACTTTTGTCATCCGCCGGAACCTGAGCCATCTTCTCATCAGGTGACTCAGCAAGCGGCACAGCCATATTTACTTCTGCTTCACTGTCATGCAGCTCCTCCAAAGGAATTTCTACGAACGATTCCGGGGTGATTTCTGCCTGTGCCGGCATTTCCACAACTTCGGTTTCACCGGTCTTTTCAGCATGTGCTGACTTCATGTGCGGAATTGGAGATTCAACATCTTTCAGTGTAACGGCTGATTCCGACACCCGATGGATCAGCTTTCTCAGTATGCCGCGGTCACCGGCGTAGGCAGCCGCAATTTTTAACTGCGAATTATACCGGATACTTTCCGTTTTCCGCATATTCGCCACCAGCATCATCTGAGCGATCTGAAAATAAGGCAGTTCACGCGCAAGCTGCTCCATTGCCGGGAGGCTTTCATGATCCAGCAAAGCAGGATCAGCCAGGAACGACTCGAACAGGGATGGCCTCATGCTTGTTACCAGTTTACCACAGCTTTGTTAAAAATATCTTCAACCAGCGCTTCCGTAATCTTGCTGATCAGGTCGGCTTCCACCGCGTTCAGGTTCAGGCTGCTGCTGTAATCCTCAAAACGGGTGAAATTGGTTTCAAAATTATCCTTTGTGTTGAACTTGTTGGTATATCTGACGTTGACCGTGACTTTCAGGCGGATCAGCGCCGCTGTCTGCTGACCGGTGATTGCAACCGGCTCAGTTGAATAACCGGTAATCTCCCCCTCAAAATGAAGATCGCCACCCCTGGGGATCAGGGCGAGGTTGGTTTGTGACGAGAACCTGTCGCGCAAAGCATCGGTGAATGTCTGACTCAGGCTCGGTTGAACAAGTTCAGCCTTATTCGGAAACAGCGATATTGAAACCGTTTTAGCCTCAGGAGGAATTGATGCACCGGTAAAAGAATATACGCCGCATGACTGCATCGCTACGACCGTTGCAGCAAGTATAAGGCAAATCGCCACTCTCCTGACCATCTGAAACATATCAATCAAATTAACGGATGTCGTATTCCTTTATTTTACGGTAGAGCGTCCTTTCGGAGATCCCCAGTTCCTTTGCCGCGTTCTTTCGCTTGCCGCCATGCTTTTCAATGGCCCTGCGTATCATATCGATCTCCTTTTTCTGAAGTGAAAGGGATTCATCCATCACCTCCGGGGCATGGAAGGTATCAAGTACAATCGGCTCGGTATGGGGATCAGCCTCCTCCTCGTGCAATCGCTGACCCGTTTTGTCAATTTCCTTGTATAGCTGAGTGATGATCGGCTGATGCTCGCGCTTCAGTTCATGACTGATTTCTCCCTGATCGATGATATCAACCACGAGTTTTTTCAGCTCATTGATATCGCGTTTCATGTCAAACAGCACTTTATAGAGCAACTCGCGTTCCGAGAAATCGCTGCCATGGGGTTCCTTTCCGTAGAGTACAGGGAGGTCCCTGTTATCAGCGGGAAGATACTTCTGAAGAATCGCCCCGGTAATCAGGCGGCTTTGCTCAATGATTGAGATCTGCTCGGTGATATTCTTCAGCTGACGGATATTGCCCTGCCAGCGGTAATTCATCAGCATCTGCCTGGCCGAATCATCAAGTTCCAGGGCGGGCATTCGGTATTTCTCCGCGAAATCAGCAGCGAATTTTCTGAACAGCAATACCACATCCTCTTTTCGTTCGCGCAGGGGCGGGATGTAAACCGGGACAGTATTCAATCTGTAGTAAAGATCCTGCCTGAACCTGCCTTTGCTGATGGCATCCGGAATATCTACGTTGGTGGCAGCCACAACCCTTACATCGGTCTTGATCACCTTTGAAGAACCAACTTTAATGAATTCGCCGGTTTCCAGCACGCGCAACAAACGTACCTGCGTGGAAAGAGGCAGCTCGGCAACTTCATCCAGAAAAATGGTTCCCCCGTTTACAACTTCAAAATATCCCTTGCGGGATTCATGGGCCCCGGTGAATGACCCCTTTTCATGTCCAAACAATTCAGAATCAATGGTTCCCTCCGGAATAGCGCCGCAGTTAACGGCGATATATGGGCCATGTTTACGCGCGCTCAGATTGTGAATTATCTGCGGAAAAACCTCTTTACCTACCCCGCTCTCGCCGTTTATCAGCACGGTAATGTCAGTACCGGCAACCTGCCT
>CAZDBX010000105.1:0-10154 GCA_964503805.1 uncultured Lentimicrobium sp.
GCAACGCCCGGTTCAGTGACGAAACGGGCGTTGCTTTTGTCTCCCCGGAAGGACTCGAACCTTCGACCCAATGATTAAGAGTCATTTGCTCTACCAACTGAGCTACGGAGAGATTTTTGTTCGGGGCTGCAAATTTACGATGTTTTTAAATAAATCGATAAATTTTCCTGTTTTTTTGTGCCCGGCTTGAAAATATCGGGTAATTCGTTATTTGATGTGCCAGAGTTAAAGATGCACCTGGTAATTTGTAATGTATTTGTAAAATAGTTTCACAGAGATGCACAGCGATTCACAGAGATTCACAGAGAAGGCGCAGAGATTCAAAAAGGGTTGTATTCTTCTCAGTGTTACTCCGTGATACCTCGGTGAGCTCTGTGTAATTGTTTATATTACAAGGATCCAACGAGTCACATTTAAGGGATAAACCTTTAACCCGTAATAATTTTTTTTTCTGATAAAAATTTGGTTTTTAATGACCTGATAGTAATCCCGATGTGAAAAGCCAGCACATCATTTAGCGAATAATCCAAAATATCAACATTCATAGTTGTTTATTTTAATCAGGCGAACACATAGTTATCTGTATTTCAATATGAAGATTGACTGTAATGGACAGGTTGGCCGGTTTGTTGATTTTACGGTGATAACTCAGGGGTCGCGTTTGGAATTATGGCTTGTGAATTGCCTAACTTTGTCATGTCCTGAAGCCGGTGTTTTCCGGAACACTTCCGTGCTTCGGTTCTTTGATGTCAGCAACGGCCGGTATGCGTCGCATGGCCGGTTTATCAGAATATTTTGTCATGGAAATGAAAAAGAAGCATGAAAAGGAGTCCTTTGATTCTGCCCTCAAGGTGCAGGAAGGGATCCCACAGCCGCCGGTATTGAATGAATTTGCTGTAACCAAGTTCAAAAGGACCCGCAAACAACTGCCTTCTGTGGAAGCTTTTATGGAAGGGATCCTGAACTTTAACCGCACCATTTTCAGCCAGGCGATCACCCTTGTTGAAAGCGCCCTGCCAGAGCATCAGGCACTGGCCCAGGAGATTATCGCCCGCTGCCTGCCGCACGCCGGTAATTCGGTGCGTCTGGGAGTTACCGGGGTGCCGGGAGCAGGGAAGAGCACGTTTATCGAAGCGCTGGGGACCTTCCTCACCAATAACGGTCACAAGCTGGCGGTATTGGCCATAGATCCCAGCAGCTCCCGTTCCAAAGGCAGTATTTTAGGCGACAAAACCCGAATGGAAGGGCTTTCGACACACCCCAATGCATTTATCAGGCCTTCACCCTCGGCCGGCTCACTGGGCGGTGTGGCGCGCAAGACCAGGGAAACCATTATTATCTGTGAAGCCGCCGGGTTTGACACCATCATCGTTGAGACCGTGGGA
Source organism: uncultured Lentimicrobium sp. (assembly GCA_964503805.1). GTDB lineage: Bacteria > Bacteroidota > Bacteroidia > Bacteroidales > Lentimicrobiaceae > Lentimicrobium. The sequence continues at coordinate 1,386 of CAZDBX010000105.1, forward strand.
GTCGGTCAATCCGAAATTGCCGTGCATTCCATGGTCGATTTCTTCCTGTTGCTGATGATTTCCGGTGCCGGCGACGAGCTGCAGGGCATCAAGCGCGGGATTATGGAAATGGCCGATGCCATTGCCGTTAATAAGGCCGATGGCGACAACAAAACCAGGGCGCAGATTGCCTGTACACAAATTAAAAATGCCCTCCACTTGTTCCCCCTGCCCGAATCCGGCTGGTCGCCTCCTGCAATCACCTGCTCTTCACTTACAGGCGATGGCATACCAGGGGTGTGGGATACCATCACGGAATACAACCGTTTCACCCGGGACAACGGCTATTTCCGCCTCAAGCGCCAGCAGCAGTCAAAGCAGATCATGATCGACAGCATAGACCACCGGTTGCATGATCATTTCTATCTTAATCCGGAAATAAAAGCCGCTCTCCGGCAGGTTGAACATAAAATGCTGACCGATCAGGTGACGCCCTATCAGGCGGCTGCGCAACTGCTCGAACTGTATTTCAGGGCTATGGGAAAGTAAACAAAGGAAACAATAATGAAAAAGCCTGCAGCTTTTGGAAACAAAGTTGCAGGCCTTTTCTGTATACGTAAAAATTACAGGTTTTCGTTGTAGTAGGTGGCCAGTTTCCTGAACAGGTGTGCCCGGTCGATGCCCCTTACGTTGTGCTCATGGGTGGGATAGACAAAATAATCCACCTGCTTCTGTTTTTCGACGGCTGTTTTCAGGAATTGCAGGCTGTGCTGCCACACCACGGTATTGTCCAGCGCGCCGTGAATGATCATCAGTTTGCCTTCCAGCTTTTCGATGTGGTTCATCAGGCAGGCTTCGTTGTAACCGTCAGGATTCTGTTCAGGGGTGTCCATGTATCGTTCCCCGTACATTACTTCGTAATATTTCCAGTCGGTAACGGGTCCGCCGGCGGTGGCAACCCTGAATACCCCCGGGTTTTTCAGTTTAAGGGTGATGGCCATAAAGCCGCCGTAACTCCATCCGTCGACGCCGATGCGCGTGGAATCTACGAAAGGCAGTGATTTCAGGTATTCAACCCCTTTCATCTGGTCAGCCATTTCAAGAACTCCCAGACGGCGGTGGATGGCACTTTCAAATTCAAATCCCCGGTTTGCCGAGCCGCGGTTGTCGAGTGTAAATACCACATACCCCTGCTGCGCCATATAGTTGAGGAAGTGCCCGGCGCCACCCAGCCAGCTTTCGGTAACCAGCTGGGCATGCGGACCTCCGTATACGTAAATAAAGACCGGGTATTTCTTTGCCGGATCAAAGCCAGCGGGTTTGATCATCCTGCACCAGAGGTCGGTGCCGTCGTCCGCTTTCAGCGTAAAAAGGCTGGTTTCGCCCAGCAGGTAATCTTTCAGCGGATCGGGAGAAGTGAACAGGTTTTTCACTTCTTTGCCTTTCAGGTCGCCGGCAAAGATGCGTGCAGGAGTCTCCAGGTTGCTGTACCGGCTGATGAAAAACCTGCCGTCAGGCCGGATGTTGACGTTGTGCGTACCCTTTTGCCCTGTGAGCAGGGTGGTTTTTCCGGAAGAGATTTCAAGATGGTAAAGCCGGTTTTCGAGCGGACTGGCGGCCGTTGAGGTGTAGAAAAGCCCCTTGCCGGAAGCGTCGAAGCCCTCCAGACCGGTCACCACCCAGTGGCCCTTGGTCAGTTGTCTGACCAGCTTCCCATCCGTATTGTACAGATAAAGATGGTTGTAACCGTCGCGCTGGCTTTGCCAGATAAACTGTTCAGGATGGCCCGGGAGGAAGGTCAAGGGGTTGAGCGGCTCGACATAGCGGTCGTTTTGCTCTTCAAACAGCGTTCTGATGAAATCGCCGGTACCGGCATCGTACTGGTTCATCCACATGTGGTTCTGGTCGCGGTTCAGCACGGCGATGTAAATGGTTTTTTCGTCGGGGCTCCACGTTATATTGGTAAGGTACTGTTCTTCAGGGGTGCCGGTTTTTACAAAAATGGTTTTTCCGGTTACGGTATTGAAAACGCCCAGGGTTACATGATGACTTTTCATGCCTGCCATAGGGTAACGGATATTATCTGCTTCGGCCACCCTTGCGGTGATATCCACAAGGGGATATCCGGTTACCATGGTTTCATCCATTCTGTAGAATGCCAGCAGCCTGCCGCGCGGCGACCAGAAGGTGCCTTTGCTGATGCCGAATTCGTTGCGGTGCACCGACTGCCCGTTCACAATGCCTTTGTCGGTATCTGCGGTTACGGCTAGCTGATCTGTGCCTGTTGCTATATAAAGATTATTTCCGATGGTATAGGCGATATATCGGGTTTCGGGGGCGGGATCGGTATTTTCGGCCAGGGTATCCACGGTATTAACTACCTGTAGCTGTTTACCGGTGGTCTTATATTCAACCCACTGATTGCCATGGGTGAAACTGAGGGTGGCTTCATCTTTCCAAGAGAAGAAGGGTAATCTTTTTACTGTTTTTAATCCGGCTTTTTCGAGTACTTCGTTGAAATCACTTGTCTTCAGAAGTGTGTCGGTTGTTTCGTTTTTCAGGTTTCCCTGCAGAAGGTTATTTCCGTCCTGCCAGGTATAAAATCCTGAATTTCCTTTCCACTGCAGGTTAGAGAGGCCTGCCGGATAAAGATTTCGGTTCGACATAATCTCTTCGGGGACAAGCATTTTATCCTGAGCAAAGAGAAGTGAACTAACGAGCAGCAGTGAGAAAAGGGGTAGTTTTCTAAAAAGCATGGGATTGAAAAATTTGAGTGACGGATTTTTTATTTACCAATGGCGCTGCACATTTCGGCAATAAGTGATGGATTGTGTTCGGTGGCATTACCGATGATCAGGAGGTCGGCGCCGGCATTGGCGCTGGCAGCCGCTTTTTCGGGTGTGCGGATGCCGCCTCCGACAAGCAGGGGGATAGAGAGGCTTTGTTTTACCTGGCTGATCATACTTTCCGAAACGGCATTCAGGGCCCCGCTGCCGGCATCCATAAAGATCAGTTTCAGCCCCAGCATTTCGCCGGCCATGGCAGTGCAGATGGCGATGTCGTTTTTGTCGGAAGGAATGGGGTCGGAATTGCTCATATAAGAAACCGCGGTGGGGCGGCCGCTTTCTATCAGCATATAGCCCGTGGGAATGACCTCAAGATTGCTCAGTTTCAGATAAGGTGCAGCTATGACATGCCTGCCGATCAGCATCTCGGCGTTACGCCCTGAAATCAGCGATAAAAACAAAATGGCATCTGCCTTGTTACTCATCTGAAGGGTATTTCCCGGAAACAGGATCACCGGAATACTACCGGCCTGTTTCAGGATTTTAATACACTCGTCCATTCTGTTGTTGATGAGTAAACTGCCGCCGACAAAGAAGTAGTCAACTCCTCCTTCTGATGATCTGGCCGCGATTTCTTCGAGTGTTTTATTGTCGGATTTATCAGGATCGATCAGCACGGCAAGTTGTTTTTTGCCCTGCAGCATCTTATGGTTTATCTGTTCATAGACTGTCATAGCAATAAGGTAATAACGGCCTGCAATGATACATAAATATCACGGAAGATGGTGGAGGCTTTGTGTTATTTCGTTGTGGATTGGTATTTATCTTGTTCATATTGAATAAAAAGAATGTTTAACTTTGCACCCCCGAATAAATTTAAAAATCGAATCTATGAAAGAAATGGTTGCCGGGATACTTCCTTATAAAGTAAAAGATATATCCCTTGCAGCGTTTGGCCGCAAGGAAATTGAGATTGCCGAGAAGGAAATGCCGGGTTTGATGTCGATACGCCGGAAATATGCTGTTGAGAAACCTTTAAAAGGCGCCCGTATTACCGGTTCGCTGCACATGACCATTCAGACAGCCGTACTTATTGAAACCCTTGCCGAACTGGGCGCCGATGTGCGCTGGGCAAGCTGCAATATATTCTCTACCCAGGATCATGCGGCTGCAGCCATTGCCAGCCGTGGCATTCCCGTTTTTGCCTGGAAAGGGGAGACCCTTGAAGAGTATTGGTGGTGTACATTACAGGCCTTGTCATTTCCTGAAGGCAAGGGGCCGAATCTTATTGTGGATGACGGCGGCGATGCCACCTTGCTGGTTCACAAAGGATTTGCCTCCGAAAAGAACCCATCGCTGCTCCAAGCCCAACCCGCCAATGCCGAAGAAGCGGCCATTCTTAAGACCTTAAGGGAAGCATATGTGGAAGACAACCGCCGCTGGCACCGGGTTGTTCCGGAATTGAAAGGGGTTTCAGAAGAAACAACTACCGGAGTCCACCGGCTTTATCAAATGATGGAAGCGGGCGAACTACTTTTCCCGGCCATTAATGTGAATGATTCAGTGACCAAGTCTAAATTCGACAATCTTTATGGCTGTCACGAATCCTTAGCCGACGGTATCAAGCGGGCTACTGACGTGATGATTGCCGGAAAGGTTGTGGTAGTACTGGGCTTTGGCGATGTAGGCAAAGGTTGTGCCCGTTCCATGCGCTCATACGGTGCCAGGGTGATCGTTACAGAGATCGATCCCATCTGTGCCCTGCAGGCAGCCATGGAAGGATTTGAGGTCTCCACCCTTGAAGATGCCTTGAAGGAAGGCAATATTTATGTGACTGCCACCGGCAACCGCGACGTGATCACTTTTGATCATATGCAGCAGATGAAAGATCAGAGCATTGTCTGCAATATAGGGCATTTCGACAACGAAATACAGGTTGACAGGCTGAGTTCCACGGCCGGGGTTGAACACACCAACATCAAACCCCAGGTAGATAAATATACCTTCGCTACGGGCAACTCCATCTTTTTGCTGGCAGAAGGACGTCTGGTGAACCTGGGTTGTGCCACCGGCCATCCCTCGTTTGTAATGAGCAATTCATTCTCAAACCAGACCCTGGCTCAACTCGATCTGTGGAAGAACAATTATGAAACCGGCGTTTACCGTCTGCCGAAAAAACTGGACGAGGAAGTTGCCAGGTTGCACCTGGAGCAACTGGGTGTTAAACTGACCAGATTGACACCGGAACAATCGGCGTATATCGGCGTGCCTGTGGAAGGACCATTCAAGCCGGAACATTACCGCTATTAAGAATAACAGATAAATATCAGAAATATAAGGCTGTCTCAAAAGGGCAGCTTTTTCTTTTAATCGATGATACCGGCTGAACGCTGTCCGGAATATGCCGGGCTGATCGCATGCTAATTCATTACCTGCAGGGAGAAGCCATCGTATCGTGTCCGGTATTGTTTCAACCCAATGGTTGCCGGACCTTCAATAGGTGACCCATCAGTGAGCAGGAACCTGGAACCGCAGACACTGTCTGTAGCTATAATGCCGGATGTTTCAACATATACCCTTGCATTTTCGACGAGCGGATCATGGGGACAGGCCCTTTCATAAACTTTAAAATCGTCGCTGAGCTGACGGTAGATGATTATCCCCTTATATCCGCCGCTGAAATAAGCGTAACCTCCAACGGGGATAAAGTCCAGCGTGTTGGGGTAAACCACGAAATTCACGTAAACATAGGGAATTTCATCCCTTTCATTCTCTTTGTCGCAGGAGCCCAACAGCAAAGTTGCCATCAGTACGGCGGAGAACATCAGCACTTTTTTCACTTCAGCAGGATTAGAATCTTAAAAATAACGGAGCTGTAAAGTTAATATTTTGCATAAACCGGAATCGGAATGAAGACAAATAGTTGCCATTTTGGAGAGGACATAAGATTTTTGAACCTAATTTATTCTGAATCGGAAAACTTATGATTTTTTAACTAATTTTACGGGTTATAAAGCGCTAAACCGGTTTGCGATGGATGATTTTCTTTATATTATAATAGGTATACTCTGGGTAGTTTACTCTCTTTATACCAATAAGCAAAAACAGCAGAAGAAGCGCATGATGGAGGAGCAGCGCAGGCAGGGCGGGAGCCCTGAGGCCGCTCCGCGCAGGTCTCTGCTGGAGGAATTGCTTGATGCGGAGGTGAAACTTCCGGAGCCTGTGGCTGAGGCGGCAGAGGAGCAGTATGTGCCTGAATACACCAATACTGTTGAAGCCTGGAGCGCCGAGAATATAACGCCTGAAAATGAATCCCTCGAGAAGATTGAAGAAGAGGTCTCTGCTTCTTATTTTGAGCAACAATACAACCTCAGGGCCAGGGTTGATACTGTTAAGCCTGACCGCGTGCATCCTGCATTTGCAGAAGAGGATGAACCGATAGCAGATGTTGATGAGGATTTTGACCTGCGAAAAGCGGTGATCTACGCAGAAGTCCTGAATCCACGCTACATTTAAGCGAAATCAAATTTTGTTCAACCGTGCTCTAAAAAGTTTTGGAGCATAAAATATTTTATTATTACCTTTACCCGCTTTTAACGGCACACGCAACACACACAGAAAATCTAACATAAAAATTCAATGGTATGATCAGAAATCTACTGTTAACTATTGGGTTAGTGCTCGCGACATCCGCGCTTGTATTCTCCCAGTCGGGAACCCTCAGGGGGAAAGTGATCGATAAAACAACAAAGGAACCCATCCCCTTTGTGAATATTGTCGTGGAACTTGGAGGAACACAGGCTGGCGGCACGACCTCTGACTTCGATGGGAACTACACGATCAAGCCAATTACTCCGGGCAGGTATAACCTGAAAGCAACATTTGTTGGTTTTAAACCCGTGATGATTCAGGGGCTTATCATCAAATCGGACCAGATTACTTTCCAGAATGTGGAGATGGAATCGACCATGATTGAAATCCAGACCTTTGAGGTTGTGGATTACAAGGTTCCCCTGATTGATAAGGACAAGACTTCAGTTGGTGCAACAGTAACATCCGAGGAAATTGCCAAGATGCCCAACAGGTCAGCCAATGCCATCGCAACAACAGTAGGCGGTGTGTTTTCGGCCGACGGTGAGCGCGGCAGTGTGCGTGGCCAGCGTTCCGAAGGTACCGTTATGTATATTGACGGCATCAGGGTACGTGGTTCGTCATCACTTCCTGAATCAGCCATTGAACAGGTATCTGTGATCCTCTCCGGGGTTCCCGCCCAGTACGGGGATGCTACCGGGGGTATTATCAACGTTACCACAAAGGGCCCCAGCCGTGAATTCGGGGCTGGTATCGAATTGCAGACATCCCAGTATCTGGATGCATTCGGTTATAACAGGGCCGGTCTGAATTTGCAGGGCCCCCTGCTCTGGAATAAAGATAAAACCAGTTCTTTGCTGGGTTATTTTATCGCCGGTGAAATGGTTTATAACCAGGATAGCAGGCCTACCGCTACCGGCATCTATAAGGTAAAGGATGATGTTTTACGTCAGCTCGAAGCCACCCCGCTACGTCTTTCAGGTACCGGATTCGGAACATATTACAATACCAATTTTATCCGCAAGAGCGACCTTGAATTTGTAAAAGCCACCCCTAACACGGCGAATCTTGATATCAATGCTTCCGGAAAACTGGATGTTAAAACCGGACCGAATATCAACCTATCACTGGGAGGTTCGATCAATTTCAGCGATGGAAGAAACTTCAACTACGCCCAGTCGATGTTCAACTATGACAAAAACATTCAGGTAATTGACAATACCTGGAGGGTTTTTGCCCGTTTTACCCAGCGCTTCCCTGCCGATAAGGAAAGCAAATCGCTGATCAAGAATGTATTCTATACCATTCAGGCCGACTATACCAAATATGATCAAACGGTTCAGGATGCAGATCATAAAGACCAGCTTTTCAATTATGGTTATCTTGGAAAGTATGAAACCAGTAAAATCCGGTCTTATGAATTTGGATTTGATAGCATCACCCAGAAAACAGCTTATATCCATAATGGTTTCCAGGATATCGCAGTTGACTTTACTCCCGGTAATGCCAACCCGATTATTTCAAATTATACCAGGCAGTATTACGAACTATATCCGGAAGATTTTTATCACAACAACCTGAACAATATCATTTCAGGTGGCGGATTGCTCAACGGGATGACTGCTCCGGCCGTTTATGGACTCTGGGGATCTCCCGGTGCTAACCAAACCGGTTACCAGCGGGTTGATAATGAACAATATGCCATCAATGCCAATGCATCTGCCGATATCGGCAACCACGCCCTGCAGTTCGGTTTTATTTATGAGCAGCGGGTTGACAGATTTTATTCCTATGCTCCGACAGGATTGTGGAGCCTGATGCGCGGACTTTCCAATGCGCACATCGAACAGCTTGACGTGATGAACCCTAAAATGGTTTATCTCGATGGCGTTTTCATGGACACCATATATTATGACCGCAGATACGATGCTTTGTCGCAGCGTTATTTCGACAAGAGTCTCCGCAGCCGCATCGGCCTGCCACAGGATGGTACCGACTGGATTGACATCGATTCCTATGATGTGAATGCATTGACCATCAATTATTATGATGCCAATGGTAAGAGGCATACTGCCAGTCTGGCCAATGCCTTGTCCATCGATATGTTCTCACCCGATGAGTTGTTCAACAATGGCGAAAATCTTGCCAATTACAGTGGTTACACCTATACCGGGGAGCGGGTGAAAATGAAAGACAGCCCCAGTTTCGATGATTTCTTCAATAAGAGGGATGCCAACGGCAATTATACAAGAGAGATTGCTCCGTTCTCACCCATCTATATGGCCGGTTATGTTCAGGATAAATTCGCTTTTGATGACCTTATCTTCAATATAGGGGTCAGGGTTGACCGTTTTGATGCTAACCAGCAGGTGCTTACCGACCCGTATACCATTTATCCTGCCCTTACGGTAAA
>CAZDBX010000106.1:0-10154 GCA_964503805.1 uncultured Lentimicrobium sp.
GCAATATTTTGAATATCAGCTTCCTATCCCGATGAAGGGCATATGTTGCTATGAAGCCCGGCTTGTACCCAACGGGCCGGATGAATTCCTTTCTATTGTACGTGATGTCACCTGCAATAAACTTACCGGAGAGGCATTGATTGAGAGCAATCTGAACCAGCGGGCAATTATGGACTCTATTTCCGAAGGGCTTTTGCTCATTGACAAAACCGGAATAATTATCGACAGCAATGAGGCGAATGCAAGATTCTACGGTTTTTCCATCGAATCAATAACAGGAAAGAGCCTTTTCGATTTTTTTCCCCCATCCTACAAACCCAAACAGGAAGAACTCCTGAAAGTCGTTTTTGAAAAAGGGGGAACCCTTAAGTCAGAATCGTTTTTTCATGACAGGTGGTTTGAGTATGCCGTTCATCCGGTAACTGATGCCTCGGGCATCATCAAAAAAGCGGTAATCAATGCAAGGGATGTCACCCATCAGAAAAATCTGATCGATGAGCTTGAAACGGCACTTAAAGAGAACAGGGAAAGCTCCGAATTCCTGGAGAACCTTATCAACAGCATTCCGGATGTTATCGGAATACAGGACAATAAGCATCAGATTATCCGGTACAATAAAGCAGGGTATGAGTTTCTGAATACTTCTCCGGAGCAAATCAGGGGGAAAAAATGTTTTCATCTGATTGACAGGGACCAGGAATGCGAACTTTGCGCCACTTCAATCAGTTACAAAACAAAGAAACCTGCGCATATAGAACGCTATTTCCCTGAGAGAGATATCTGGCTGGATATCCGTTCATATCCGATCCTCGACAACAATGGTGAGATCAGATTGGTTATTGAGCATTTGCGTGATATAACTCATATAAAAGCCATTGAAGCTGCACTCAGGAAAAGTGAAGAACGTTACAAGGAACTTTTCAACTCTTCAGCCGGCGGGATATTGATCGGTTCGCAGGACGGAGTCATCATACAGGTGAATTCAACATTTGCTGAAATGACCGGCTTTACGCCCGGATTCCTGATGGGGAAGCACATCAGTGAAGGCATTTTTACAGAAGAGAGCCTGAAAGCCACACCTTTCAGGTTTGACCTGCTGAAGCAGGGCAAGACAGTAACCAGCGAAAGAACAATTATTACTGCGGACAACAGGTTGCTGCAGGTCGAAATGCACACGCACATCCTTCCCGATGGCACCTATCAGTCAATTTATCATGATATAACCGAACGCAAGCGGGCAGAAGAAGAAATTAACAGACAAAACGAGGCCCTCAGAAAGATCAATCTGGAAAAAGACAAGTTCTTCTCCATAATTGCCCATGACCTGCGGAGTCCCTTCACTTCGTTTCTCGGTTTAACCGAACTCATGGCCGAGGAGATAGAATCCATGCCCAAAGAAGAGGTCCGTTTCATTGCCAACGAATTAAAAAAATCGGCTTCCAACCTTTACAATCTGCTGGAGAATCTTCTTGAATGGTCAATGGTTCAGAGAAATATGAAACCCTTCAGTCCGCAGAAAATCAACCTCTGGTCTGTTGCCCGCCAAAGCACTGAAACATTGCGCGAAGCTGCCACAAGCAAACAGATCAGGGTAACGCTGGATATCCCGGAAGATATTTCGGTAATGGCAGATAAGCCAATGCTTGATACCATATTCAGAAACCTTTTTTCCAATGCGGTTAAGTTCACGGCAAAAGGGGGCAGTGTAATAATTTCGGCCACAGAGTTGCAAAACGGAAATATAGAAATCAAAATAGATGATTCAGGTATTGGCATCCCTGAATCTATAATCGGAACTATTTTCAGTATTTCAGGAAAGCACAACCGGCCCGGCACTTCCGGCGAACCCAGTACCGGCCTGGGGCTGCTGCTTTGCAAAGAGTTTATCGAAAAAAACGGAGGGAAAATAGGTGTTAAAAGTACTGTAGGCAAAGGGAGCTGTTTTTATTTTACACTCCCTGCCGGTTAAACGAAAACATGAAAGGCGGGAATTCATGAAAACGCAGGAAAACATAAAATCAGCATCAGGAGCTTACGGGATTCTGGATTCGATGGGTGTTTATGTGTGTATCACAGACGATAAGAAAAAAATCGTCCACGCGAATTCAGCCCTGTGCAAAAGGGCCGGATCGGAATTGGCGCACCTTAAAGGCAAACCTGTTTTCTGGAAATTGAAAATTCCACGGACCGGAGATGCCTTGCAACAAAAATTTGATTTCAAAGGGATACGGAGTGAACAATTAAACGGATGGTTCAATATTTCGATATCCGGATTTACTGACAATCAAATATCAAACGGGTGGATCTGGACAGCCGCGGAGGTAGCACACCCGGCAAAGCCCGAACCATTTAAGTCCGGATCAAAAGGAAATAAAACGGTACATCGGGATTTATACCAGACCCTCTTCGAAACATCCCCTTCCGGAATTCTGTTGCTGAATGAAGAAGGGATTATCATCGATGTCAATCAGTCTTCCTGCAGATCGACCAACTATACAAGAGATGAACTGATAGGCAGGCATGTAAGCGTGCTGGCACTGCCCGAAAGTGCCGGTTTAGTAAATCATAATATAAAAAAGATTCTGAGCGGCCAGACACTTGAGCATGAAGTCACCAGCAGGCGGAAGGACGGCTCCTATTATTATTCATTACTCACAGAGTCACTCGTCCGGCTTCCCGGCGGTGAAAGGGGCATATTATCGGTCTCCAATGACATTACTGAACGCAAAATGGCTGAACTGGCGCTCAGGGAAAGTGAACAGAAATTCAGGGATATTGCCAACTACACCGCCAACTGGGAGTCCCTCTACAATGAGGCAGGAAAAATTATATGGACCAATCCTGCAGCAGAGCGGTTTACCGGCTATACCCCGGAAGAGATTATCGCGATGCCCGATGTGATTGACGTCCTGTTCCCAGAGCAAGACCATGAAAATGCAAGGAAAATTCTGGGTGAGGGACTCAGGGAAAAGACCGGCAAAGACAGTGTTATCAGATGCAGAAAAAAAGACGGGTCATGGTTCTGGCTTTCAATTTCCTGGACGCAGATCCTTGATAGTAACGGGAAGCTCACAGGTGTCAGAACTAGCGGCCAGGACATTTCGAAGCGGCTTGAAGCCGGCGAGGCGCTGCAGCGAAGCGAAAACCTTTACCGGCAGATGATAGAAAATGCACCGATAGGCATGCATTTTTACGAACTTGACGATGACGGCCGGCTGATTTTTACGGGTGCCAATCCCGCCGCTGACCGGATTCTCGGGCTCGACAACTCCCGGTACATCGGAATGGAAATCGGAAAAGCATTTCCCAATCTGAAAGACACTGATGTTCCTGAGTTTTACAAAAATGCCGCCCTGAGCAACAGGGCCTGGATAGCAGAGCAGCTCGAATATAAAGACAATAAGATTTCCGGGGCATTTGAAGTAAAAGCATTCCAGACCGCCCCCGGGAAAATGGTAGCTACATTCTCGGATATCACCCAACGAAAAAAAACCGAAGAAGCACTGAACGAAAGCCGCCGCCTGTTTGAAGCACTGACACGTATGGCGCCTGTCGGAATATTCAGAACAGATGCCGCAGGCAAAACAACCTTTGTGAATCCGAAGTGGTCGGCACTGTCGGGCCTTTCGTTCAATGAAGCCCTGCAGGATAAGTACCTGGCCGCAATCCATCCAGATGACAGAAATGAGCGGATGTGCGAATGGAAAAAAGCAGTTAAACAAAAAATTCCCGTGATTTCGGAATACCGCTTTGTAAGGCCCAACGGGACTGTAATCTGGGTGCAGGGCCAGGTGGTACCCGAGGTGGTTGACGGGCAGGTGAAAGGCTTTATCGGAACCATTACAGACATTACCGAACTGATTGAAATTCAGCATGAACTGATCAGGGCAAAGGAGAAAGCGGAAGCCAGCAACCGGCTGAAGACCACCTTTATGAAAAATATCTCTCACGAGATACGTACCCCGCTTAACGGGATATTCGGATTCGCTCAACTGATCGGTTCAGGAGAATACAGCGAAAAGGAGAATCTTGAATTTATCAGCTTTCTGGATAAAAGCGTAACCAGACTTACCAAAACCATTGACAACATCATGGAGATCTCGCTCCTGATGTCAGGGAACATGGTCAAAAATGAAGGAGTTTTCCGGTTTACAGACCTGATCAGGGAAGTATACCGTCATTATAAACCCATCGCTCAGAAAAAAGGAATTGAATTAAGCCTTCTGATGAATGGGGATGAACAAACCTCCCTGGTAATTACCGACAAAGTAATTCTAAAAAGAATTTTGGAAGAAATAACGGATAATGCCGTAAAATTTACTGAAAAAGGAGAAGTTGAAATAAAATATGCAATTACTGACACCAGGGTAAGTATTGAAATTACTGATACCGGCATCGGAATATCCGAAGAGTATCTTCCCCTGATTTTCGAACCGTTTATGCAGGAAAATGTCTATTCAACCAGGGTAAAAAACAGTACAGGCCTCGGATTGTCAATTGTACATGGCTCTACCCTGCTGCTTGGGGGTGAAATTAAAGTTTCGTCAGTTCAGGGGACAGGCACTACCATTAACCTTTCACTACCGGTAAGAATTCCGGGAAAGGAGTTTCAGCCTGCAGAGGCAAAACCGGAGGTCAGGAGAAATGCCGGTTTCAAGCCTTCGATCCTGATTGTTGAAGACGAAGCCATCAACAGACTTTTTATCAAAAAGCTGTTAAGCAAGCATGACTGCCGCCTTTTCACTGCAACAGGCGGGCCCGAAGCCATTGCATTGGTCAGAGACAAAGATCAGATAGATTTAATTCTGATGGATATAAAAATGCCAGGTATGGATGGCACCGAGGCTGTAAAGCTTATACGGCAAATTAACCCTGAAATAAAAATTGCCGCTGTAACGGCTTATGGCAGTGTGGAAGACCGTGAAAAATGTCTGGAGGCCGGATGCGACGACTACATCGCCAAGCCATTTCATGGCAAGGACCTTTTCAACCTTCTGCACAGACTGATCAACTGGCCGGAACAACCATAAAATCTATTGAAGGACTGAACCATTATAAGCCGGTATCCGAAACAGCATGCGCGGCAACCGCAGGTTAAGATCAACGGATGACCACCCTTGAAACTGCTTCCATATTATCCTGTGTGGCTTTCAACAGGTAGAGGCCCGGAGGCAGTATTCCTGTTCCGATCTCAATCCTGTCGGTTCCGGATGCAGATTTGGTTGTGTAAACCAATCGCCCGTCACCGTTATACAACTTCAACTCAACAGGTTTTTCCTGCCTGAAACGGGATAAATCAGCCGTAAAACCCTGCTGCGCCGGATTGGGATAAACCGGGGCAGTTACGCGTTCAACAGGACTGTTAATACCAAAAACCTGACTACCAAGACGTTCCCAGTTCTGGGTTATCTCAGTATCAGTCAGCGGATAATCATAGAGTTTGATCATCGCTACCGCACCGGCTGAAGCTTCGTTGGGCACAACAAGATCGTCGTGGAAAAAGTTAAGGACCCCGTCCCCGTCAATTAAAGCATGTCCGCCATTATCAATAAAATCAATTTCTACCTCAGCGTCGGTATAGATCAATACCTGCCCCGAGGCGGCCGTCCGGGTAATAACATAGTAAGTATATTCCCCGGCTTCAACCGGAGCTTCCTGGCTATAGAGAATGTTATAAAAATTCAACTCTCCGTAATAAACATAGGCGCCCCAGTCCGTTTTCCTGTTTTTCCAGTCAACCACCCGTTTCCAGCTGCTCAATTCATCAAAAACAAAGTATATTTCAATGGTATAATTGTCACCCAGAAAGTTGCCGGCGGCAACATTGTTAAACTGCAAACCGCTGTTTTTGGTAAAACGGTAAACAGTTTTTGTGTTTTGGTTTACCTCGTTCAGCGTATCAAGTACATAACTGCCCTGCTCTCCCAATACCGCAAGCGCAGGACTCAGCCCGTTAACTTCATTCAGTGTGTTTTCGAAGTTATAATAGCGTACCTGCTGGGCAAACGCAATGGTCATGGCTGAAACAAACAGAAAAAAAAGTGTAATTTTTTTCATGCATCCTCCATTTTTAGTTGATATGAATATTAACACTGGAAAAAGGTTTTTGATCTTGCTGATACTAAAATATTGCCGGAAACTGAAATAAAAAATTCAGCAAATCCCTGAAGGCAAATATATATAGATTCAGCATCCATCATTAATCAAATAATAAATTCTTCTATGCCTGGTGATGATAAAAAATAAGCAGGAAACCCCTTGCAAATCTGCCGGAGCAGTCTGAATCAAACGTAACACCCTTTATACAGCCAACCATGATTACCGGTTCTCCAACGGAGGATCAGGGCCGAAACCTGGACTTACTGATGCTATTTAATTGATATTAAATTATTTACGTGATTTTTGCCACCTGATACAGTTACCGAAAGATATCGTGTTACTGAAAAGTAGTTCACTTTTGCCTGTTTATTCTTATCTTTATCTTTACAATTACAGTACAAATCTTTTTTATCGATTTACTGATTTTCAATCACATAACTTAATATTTTCATTATGACAGATTTCAGCTATCAGAAACCTTTTCCGGTAACGAAGGACCCTACTCCTTACAGGTTGCTTACCGCCGGGTATGTTTCAACTGTTGAGTTCAATGGCCGGAAAATCCTGAAAGTCGACCCCGAGGGGCTTTCCCTTCTGGCCCGGGAAGCCATTTCAGATGTTTCCTTCTATCTGAGGCCGGGGCACCTGCAGAAACTGGCAGATATTCTGGCTGATCCCGAGGCCACCGACAACGACCGGTTTGTGGCCCACACCATGCTGATGAACCAGGTGGTGTCGGCAGAGGGCGAACTGCCCACCTGCCAGGATACCGGAACGGCCATTGTAATCGGTAAAAAGGGCGAAAATGTTTATACCGGTGCGGATGATGCCGAATATCTGTCGAAAGGCATTTTTGAAACCTACCGCGACCGGAATCTCCGCTATTCCATGGTGGTTCCGTTAAGCATGACCGAAGAAAAAAATACCGGGACCAACCTTCCGGCCCAGATCGATATTTATTCGGAGCCGGGGAATAAATATGAATTTCTGATCATTACCAAAGGCGGCGGTTCCGCGAATAAATCATTCCTGTATCAGCAAACCAAATCCCTGCTTAACGAGGAATCGCTGAAAAAATTCATCCGCGAAAAGATCATGGACCTAGGCACTTCCGCCTGTCCGCCTTACCACCTGGCCGTGGTCATCGGGGGCACTTCGGCCGAAGCCACACTTACAGCCGTAAAAAAGGCTTCAGCAGGGTATTACGATCATCTGCCCACCAGTGGTAACGAGGGTGGTCAGGCTTTCCGCGACCTGGAATGGGAAGAAAAGATTACCCGTATCTGTCAGGAAGTCGGCATAGGGGCGCAGTTTGGCGGCAAATATTTTGTACATGATGTCAGGGTGATCCGCTTGCCGCGGCATGCTGCTTCCTGTCCGGTGGGCATAGGGGTCAGCTGCAGCGCCGACCGCAACATCAGGGCAAAGATCACCGAAGAGGGTATCTTTTTGGAAGAACTGGAAAAAAATCCTGCAAAGTATGTTCCGGCTTCAGCCCCGCACATGAAACCAGCCGTTGAGATCAACCTCGACCGGCCGATGGAGGAAGTGCTGGCCGAGTTGTCGAAATACCCCGTAAAAACCCGGTTGAGCCTCAACGGAACCCTCGTGGTAGCCCGCGATATTGCCCACGCCCGCATCAAACAAATGATCGATGAGGGCAAACCCATGCCCGACTATTTCAAGAACCACCCTGTCTATTATGCCGGTCCGGCCAAAACTCCCAAAGGAATGGCTTCGGGAAGTTTCGGCCCTACTACGGCAGGCCGGATGGACGTGTACGTTGATCAGTTTCAGAAACTGGGCGGCTCCATGATTATGCTTGCCAAAGGTAACCGGAGCAAAGCCGTAACCGAAGCATGCAAACAAAACGGCGGATTCTATCTCGGCTCCATCGGCGGTCCGGCAGCCATCCTGGCCAAAGCCAACATAAAATCCGTTGAAGTCATCGACTTTGAAGATCTGGGTATGGAAGCTGTGCGCAAAATCAGCGTAGAGAATTTCCCCGCGTTCATTATTGTTGACGACAAAGGAAATGACTTCTTCGAACAACTCTGATCACCGGTTATAACTGTATACGCACTAATAGCATATATAAGTCTTAATTATAAATGAAATGGGGTTGCAGCCTGCGCTGTGGCCCCTTTTTCATTTTCCCGCCCGGCGCATTTGGAACCGGAAGCTATATGGTCCATTTTCAGGCAAATCTGCTTCAGGAGAAAAAAACCAATACCAACTTGACATTTCTATACTATTTTTGTACTTTTGTACTTATTTAGTATTTTAAATAAATGAAAGTACAAAAATTCAACAAAAAAGAAGAAGCGATATTGCGTGCAGGGCGTGAACTTTTCTGGAAGTACGGCTTCAGGAAAGTTACGGTTGACGAGATCTGCAAGGCAGCCGGTGTCAGCAAAATGACCTTTTACCGCTATTTTAATGATAAAGCAACCCTGGCAAAGAAAATTTTTGACAACGAAGTGGAAAAGAGTATGGAGCAGTTCCGGACGATTATGCAATCCGGAATATCTGTTCCTGAAAAAATGAAGCACATATTGCTGATGAAATCAGAATCTGTAAAGAACATAAGCAGTGATTTTATCCGTGATTTCTATTCAGACAATGAAAGCGGTCTGAAAGCGCACATTGAACAAAAGACGGCATCATCGTGGGAAACCATTCTGGATGTATACAGGCAGGCACAGCAGCGGGGGGAATTCCGGAAAGACATGAAGCCTGAGTTGTTATTATATATTGCGCGAAAGATAACAGACCTCTTCAACGATCCTTACCTGACCGGTCTCTGTGGAGGTCCTGCAGGGGTGGTGATGGAGCTGGCCCGTTTATTCACCTACGGAATCTCACCCGATCCTTTAGCACCTGAGGACCAATGAATAAGCACAGGCTGATCCTTATAGCGATACTAACTGTCTCCCTTCTCAAAGGGTTGGCTGCCCAGCACCGCGATTCACTGATTTTCGACGGGCAGGCTTCTGCATGGATCAATTACAATCCTGATCAGAAATTATCGCTGCACTCAGGGGTACGTTACATTCCTCAGGTGAATTATGCAATTAACAACAGAAACAGGAAACTAGACTTTGAATTAAGCCTTAATCTGAATGCTAACACTGGAATAAGGCCTTTTGATTCTCTTACAGGAAACGCGGATGCAAAACCTTACCGCGCCTGGCTGCGTTATTCCGGAAGGCAGTTCGAACTGCGGTTCGGTCTGCAGAAAATCAATTTCGGATCGGCGCAGATACTCAGGCCGCTGATGTGGTTCGACCAGGTGGATCCGCGCGACCCGTTGCAGATGACCGATGGTGTTTGGGGATTGCTGGGCAGATACT
Organism: uncultured Lentimicrobium sp.; assembly: GCA_964503805.1. Taxonomy (GTDB): domain Bacteria; phylum Bacteroidota; class Bacteroidia; order Bacteroidales; family Lentimicrobiaceae; genus Lentimicrobium. The sequence continues at coordinate 9,453 of CAZDBX010000106.1, forward strand.
ACTTTCTGAATAATGCCAATATCTGGCTCTGGATGCTCTACCCTTCGGATAAGCCCAAAACATGGGAGTTCACAAAAACCCACAAAAACATCCCTGAGGCGGGCGGCAGGATTCAAATACCGGCAGCCCGGGGTGAAGTTGCATTCAGTTATCACTGGCGCGTGACAGACACCCGCAATAACCAGCTCGAGCTTCCGCAAATAGGCAAGGTTCACGAAAACCGTTTTGGTATTGACGGAAAGTGGGATCCGGGCGCAGGCATCTGGTTTGAAGCGACCCACACCTTCCATAACAAATCCCTGAACGCGCTTACACACCAGAGCATGCTGACAACCGGCGCAGATTATACTTTTCCCATCGGAAACGGCCTCACGGTTATTGCCGAAAATATCATCGCCGCATCCGGGCGTAAAGCGTTCAGTTATGGCAGTCCACTGGATTTTACAGGCGCTTCGCTTTCTTATCCTCTCAGCATCTTCAGCAACATCAGCGCGATATTCTATTTTGACTGGAAGAACGGCACCGCATACAACTTCCTGAATTATAAAAGGAGTATCAGGGCTTTTGACTTGTTTCTGATGGTATATTTTAACCCCGAAACCTACCTGATGCCGGCACAGGCCTCAGATAACAATTACTTTGCCGGCAAAGGCATACAAATCATGATGGTTTACACGCATTAAACAAAGGCGATCGTTCATG
>CAZDBX010000107.1:0-10040 GCA_964503805.1 uncultured Lentimicrobium sp.
GCAGAAGCTTATCTGCTCGCAACCGGCACCATCACCAACAACGCATATATCCCCGAGCACGATAAAATCTACCTGCTTTACCGCGATGGCAAGGTAAGCGATATCGCCGATGCCTCAGATCAGTTAAACATATCTGTGCTAACCAGCGCCGTGTCAAAGCATTTTATAACCTATCCGAAAACCATCCCGGAATTTTGATGTTTATTCTGTCCGGTTAATCGCGATATTTTAATATCTTGCGTGGCTTTTTAGTAAGTAATCATTTTTCAATATCTGCCTGTTAAACAATTTTTTAACTCAAATTGCCAGCGCACAGTCAGCGCTTTCATAAATCCGGATAAATGAAGTTTACTGTTCAAGAAATTGCCAACCTGATCAAGGGGACTGTTGAAGGTGACCCGAAAACAGAAATCCATAAACTTTCGAAAATCGAGCAGGGCGAACCCGGTTCAATTTCCTTTCTGGGAAACCCTAAATACACACATTACATATACCAGACCAGGGCTTCTGCTGTTATTGTCAACCACGATTTTGTCCCTGAGCAGGCAATAAACTGTACCCTTATACGGGTTGAAAACGCCTACAATGCTTTTGCAATGATGTTGGAAGCATACGATAACCTGAAACGGAAAAAATCAGGCATCTCAAAATTTGCAGCCATTGCAGAGAGTGCGGCGACGGGAGACAACTGCTTTATCGGTGATTTTGTGAGCATCGGCGAACACGTGAAAATAGGCAGCAATGTAAAGATATACGCCAACACCAGCATTGGCGACAATGTTGTAATCGGCGACAATACCATCCTGTATGCCGGAGTGAAGATTTATAATGACTGTCATATCGGAAATAACTGCACCCTGCATTCAGGTGTCGTAATCGGTGCCGACGGATTTGGTTTCGCACCGCAAAGCGATAACCAATATGCAAAAGTGGCGCAGATCGGAAACGTAATTCTGGAGGATAATGTGGAGATTGGCGCCAATACCACCATCGACCGGGCTACACTTGGCTCCACAATTATCCGGAAAGGAGTAAAACTGGACAATCTGATTCAGATCGCCCACAATGTGGAGATCGGTGAAAACACTGTGATTGCTGCGCAAACCGGGATTGCAGGCTCCACCCGTATCGGCAGAAACTGCATGATTGCCGGCCAGGTCGGCATCATTGGCCATCTTGAGATTGGAAATGATGTAAAAATTGCAGCGCAATCCGGGATTTCCACCAACGTGCCTGACGGAAACATTGTAATGGGCAGCCCGGCTTTCGAAATTTCTAACTACCGGAAAGCCTACGTTTACTTCAGGAGCCTTCCCAAACTGGCCGACCGGATCTCAGCCCTGGAGAAGAATTTTAAGGGTGAAAAATAGCTTTACAAGCTAAGCTTTAGATTTATTATATTGTTTTTCAGCGCATTAATTATACGCTGATCAAATAAAAAATGTAGTAACTTTGCCAGCCCTATGTCAGAAAAACAGAAAACCCTAAAAGAGGCTGTAACCATCTCAGGAGCCGGCCTTCATACAGGCAGGGAAGTCAACCTGACTTTCAGACCAGCCCCGGAAAATCACGGATTCAAATTTCGCCGTACCGATCTGCCCGGCCAGCCGGTGATCGATGCCGATGCCGACCTGGTAACCGATACTTCCCGCGGCACAACCATTGAGTATAACGGAGCCAGAGTAAGCACGATCGAGCATGCCCTGGCTGCACTTACCGGTATGGACCTTGACAATATCCTGATAGACCTTGACTGCCCCGAAACCCCCATCCTGGACGGGAGTTCAAAATTTTATATTGAGGGTATCAAAAAAGCCGGGATCGTTGAACAGAACGCAGAAAGGCAGTATTTCAGGATCAATGAGGTACTCAGGTATTCAGATCCTGAGAAAAAAACGGAGCTGCTCATCCTTCCCGATGACACTTTTAAGGTGTCCGTAATGATCGACTACGACACCAAAGTACTCGGAACGCAAAACGCCCATCTCAGTCACCTGAATGATTTCGCCGAAGAAATCAGCCCGTGCCGGACATTTGTCTTTCTGCACGAACTTGAATTCCTGATCCAGAACAACCTGATCAAAGGGGGCGACCTCAGCAATGCCATTGTGTTTGTTAACCGCCTCATCAGTCAGGAGGAACTTGACCGCCTGGCAAAGTTCTTCAACAAACCCCGGGTTGAGGTCCTGAAAGAAGGCATTCTCAACAACCTGGAACTATATTTCAACAATGAGCCGGCCAGGCACAAGTTGCTGGATGTTGTCGGCGACCTTTCCCTGGTTGGAACCCGCATCAAGGGACATGTGATTGCCAGCAGGCCCGGCCACCTGGCCAATACACACTTTGCGCGCATCATCAAACAACACATCAAGCACGAAACCTCTCAACCACAACAACCAAAGTCCGACTTTGGCAAACCTCCGTTGTACGACATTAACGACATCAAGCGGCTGCTCCCCCACAGGCCTCCGTTTCTGCTGGTCGATAAAATACTCGAGATGAGCGACCATGATGTCACCGGATTAAAAAATGTGACCATGAATGAGGGCTTCTTCGTCGGGCACTTCCCTGATGAACCGGTTATGCCCGGCGTGCTGATTATTGAAGCCATGGCTCAGACAGGAGGGATCTTTGTCCTTAGCTCAGTTCCGGATCCCGAAAATTACATTACCTATTTTATGAAAATAGACAATGTACGTTTCAGGCAAAAGGTGGTTCCGGGCGATACCCTGATCTTTCACCTTGAACTGATGTCACCATTCCGCAGAGGTATCAGCCACATGCGCGGTGTAGCCTATGTCGGGAACAAAATTGTTGCCGAAGCTGAACTGATGGCCCAAATCACTAAAAAAACCGTATCCTGATATGAATCAACCTTTAGCATACGTCCACCCCCAGGCTAAAGTTGCCAAAAATGCCGTAATTGAACCCTTTGTCAATATCGAGAAAAACGTCGAGATAGGCGAAGGCACCTGGATTGGCTCCAATGTCACTATTATGGAAGGTGCACGCATCGGGAAGAACTGCAAAATATTTCCCGGTGCTGTTATTTCCGCCATTCCACAGGACCTTAAATTCGATGGAGAAGATACCATTGTCAGGATAGGCGACAATACCGTTATCCGAGAGTTTGTCACCATCAACCGCGGCACCAAGGCCAACTGGGAAACGGTAGTCGGCAATAACTGCCTGCTGATGGCCTATGTGCATGTAGCACACGACTGCATTGTGGGCAACAATGTAATTCTTGCCAACGCGGCCACCCTTGCCGGACATATCACCATTGACGATTATGCCATTATCGGCGGATTGAGTGCTGTGCATCAGTTTGTCAATATCGGCGCCCATGTGATGATTTCGGGCGGCTCACTGGTCCGTAAAGATGTTCCGCCCTTTACAAAGGCAGCCCGCGAACCACTTTCTTATGTCGGGATCAATTCAATCGGTCTTCGTCGCAGGGGATTTTCCGCAGAAAAAATCAATGAGATACAGGATATATACCGGTACATCTATTTGCGGGGAAACAATGTAAGCCAGGCGTTGGAATACATTGAAGCAAACCTGCCCGCCACCTCCGAACGCGATGAAATCATCTCTTTCATCTCCAGATCAAGCAGGGGAATTATGAAAGGTTATGCCAAACAGGCTTAGGTTTACAGAAGCGACTCCCGACAAAAATCCTGATTCCGGCTCTTTGCCTGAAAAACTATGAATGCCCCTTTCGTACCATGCTGAACATTTCGCTCGAAAACGCCGGTAAACAATATAACCACACCTGGATCTTTTCAGATATTAACGCCACGCTCTCTTCAGGGCAGTCGACGGCTATCCTGGGAGCCAACGGTTCCGGAAAATCCACTTTGCTTCAGATGATTGCTTCCGCTATAATGCCCAGCAGCGGCACCGTCAGCTATTCCCTTAAAGGCAATATAATCAGGGCTGAACATGCCTTCAGGCTGATGTCAATCGCTGCACCCTATATGGAACTGATCGAGGATTTTACCCTTACCGAAATGATCTGTTTCCACCGCAGGCTCAAACCCCTGATGCGAAACATGACAACCGCTGAACTGATCAGGATAATGCAACTGGAGGAAAACGCGAACAAGCCCATCCGATACTTTTCATCCGGAATGAAGCAGCGGGTAAAACTCGCCCTAGCCATCATGAGCGACACACCGGCGCTGCTGCTCGACGAACCGGTATCGAACTTAGATCAGAAAGCCGTTGAGTGGTTCCGGGAGCTTATCAGTTCATACAAAGGAGAGCGGTTAATTGTAATCAGCTCCAATTCCGTTGCTGCAGAACATGATTTCTGTGCCAACACAATCAGGATGGAGGATTACAAAAGCCGGGTAAACACGGAACCGGCTCCAATGTTCCTTTGAAGCAACACCTCCCGTTTTCCCTTCCCCTGATCCCAAATTGTCTGATAACAGTTTGGAAAAACTGTTATAAAAACATTACCTTTGCGCACGAAAAAAAACTAAGTATCAGATTTTATGGCAACTACCGCTGACTTTAAGAATGGCTTATGCATCGAATTTAATGGTGAATTATACTCCCTTGTAGAATTTCAGCATGTAAAACCCGGCAAAGGGGCTGCATTTGTCCGCACCAAACTGAGAAACCTCAAGACCGGAAAAGTAATCCCCAACACTTTCAGTGCAGGGGTAAAGATTGATGTAGCCCGCGTTGAACGCAGACCTTATCAGTTCCTTTACAAGGATGACTCAGGGTATAACTTCATGCACAATGAAACATTTGAACAGGTTTCCATTGAAGAAGCCCTGATCAGCGCTCCACAGTTTCTCAAGGAAGGACAATCGGTTGAGATCATGTTCCACGCCGAAACTGAAACTCCGCTCAGTTGTGATCTTCCCCCGTTTGTTGAACTGACCGTAACTTATACAGAACCGGGGTTGCGCGGCGACACCGCCACCAATACCCTGAAACAGGCAACCGTTGATACCGGCGCTGTGGTCAATGTTCCTCTATTTATCAACGAAGGAGAACGCATAAAGGTCGATACCCGCACAGGCGACTATTCGGAGAGGGTTAAATCATAAACATCAGAAGAATTGAGGAACCGGGCAATCAAACAAGCCCGGTTTTTTTACAAAAGCCAATAGCAAAACAATGCAACTTGACCCATCACTGACACTGCAGACTGTAGCCGGCCTCATCGGGGCAGACTTTCAGGGATCCCCTGATTTTCAGATTACCGGTCTGAATGAGATTCACATGGTACAACCCGGTGATCTTACATTTGTTGACCACCCCAAGTATTACGATAAAGCACTTCATTCAAAAGCGACTACCATCATCATCAACAAAGAAGTTTCTTGTCCCGATGGCAAGGCGCTGATATTTCACGATGACCCCTTTGGTGCCTATGTTTCGCTGGTGAAAAAGTTCAGGCCATTTGAAAAAGCAGTTTCCGCCATAAGCCCTTCGGCAAAAATCGGAGAAGGCACAGTAATTCAGCCCGGTGCCTTTGTCGGAAATCATGTGGTAATCGGCAAAAACTGCATAATTCATTCCAATGTCAGTATTTATGATCATGTTGTAATAGGGGATAATGTAATTATCCATTCGGGAAGCGTGATTGGCGCCGATGCATTTTACTTCCAGCGAAAACCGGCCGGATACCGGAAATTTGAATCCTGTGGCCGGGTCGTCATCAGCGACAATGTGGAAGTAGGAGCGCTCTGTGCCATTGATATAGGCGTTTCCGGAGATACTTTTGTGGGCAAAGGCACAAAGTTTGATAACCACGTACAGGTTGGCCACGACAGTTATATCGGTAACAACTGCCTTATTGGTTCACATTGTGCCATAGCCGGAGTTACCCGCATCGAAGATGATGTAATTCTCTGGGGAAAAGTCGCCATCAATAAAGACCTGGTTATCGGTAAAGGAGCCATTATTCTGGCAACTTCAGCAGTTGACAAGAACCTGGAAGGCGGCAAAACCTATTTTGGAGTTCCCGCCGATGACGCCCGTAAAAAGTGGCGTGAACTGGCAGCCCTCAGGCAACTGCCCGCTATCCTTAACGCTGCTAACCTCAGCGGTATAGAGCAGCAATAAAAGTCAACTGTTTCTGAAACGTGATTTCCTGATGTGGGTTAGCCTGCAGAAACACTTTGACGCGTATTCCCGGTCTCAACCGCTTCAGCATGAACAGCATCTGCCCGCTAATTCATTGATGTGATCAGGCGGCACCAGTCGTTCCGACCTTTCAGGGTAAACCGGAGCATCCGGCCGTCTGTAGTTTTAAGATCAAGTCCCTGTGGAATTATCATCAGTTTGTTGTAAAATAGTACCTCACTGATCTCTTTGGGCAGAATTTCAAAATCATCAGCATCCGTGGCATCCCCGGTTGATTTGAAATAAATCCGCTGATTCGTAATGATGAGTTTTCCGCGTGACACCTTTACTCCTGACGTATGCAGGGTATTTCCGGCCTTTATAACTACTTCATTGGCTTTCAGATCTATCTTCATTTTTTCCTCCTTTTCAATTAGTATATTCATTAAGCAAAACATATGCCATATGAATATTACGTTGTTTTTCAATATTTTACCCGACAGGGGCAATTCAAAATCACCTCATCCTGTCCGGTGATGTTCAGCCTTTGTCCGGAAACAGACAATGCCCCGGTACCGGCAACTGTTTTTATGACGCCGGAGTTCATAAAAAGTTACGCTTAGAAAAAGAATAAAGCAGGAAAACGGGATGAAGGCGTTGGCTAAGCCTGGCCTTTTGTCATTGAGGTATCCACCCTTTCGGTATTCTTGTGGTAGATATCCATTGCAACGATCATAGCCATAAAGCCCCAGAAGGGCACGGAGGCCTTATCGGTATCCAGAAAATTATTCAGGAAGCCATGAATAAAATAGGTTACAAGTGCAAGCACAGAAACAAGGCTGTAAAGGCGGATTTCACGGTTTCTGGCCTTGCGGTAAACCCTGATACCCGTTACAATGGCAGCAATTCCAATCCACAGGATGCTGAGTAATCCGGGAAAGCCCTGCTCTGAAAGCGGGCCGATATACTCACTATGTGCATTACCCAGGTCGCCCGCGTTGGTACTGATAATGGTACGCTCTTTCGAACGCTGAAAAGGTGCATAAATAAACTGGTATGTTCCCGGCCCCCAGCCTAACACCGGCCTTTCCTCAAACATCCTGATCGCAGACTGCCAGCGATTGATACGCTCCAGATTAGAAGCATCTGAAGAGATATTATAGATAGACTGGACGTGCTCAATAAAATTGGCAGACGAATCCTGCTTATTCTTCTCCAATACATACAGAATCTCAGCCTTAAACATATAAAACGATGCAATCAGAATCACCAGACCTGTAAAAATCCATCTGAACCTGATTTTATAAACAACAAGAACAGCAACACCGACGGAGGCAGCAAGGCTCACCCAGGCAGCCCGGCTGAACGAAAGGTAAAGAGCTCCCAAAAGTATCAGGGATACAATGGCTGCATATAGCCTGTATGTCCTTGACCGTTCATAATTAAAAATAAATCCCACAAAAACAGGCACAAAAAAGGCCAATATGGCACCATAGGCAGTATGGTCGTTGTAAAAGGGCTTCATTACCCAGTGGCCCTGCTTTTCAGCAAATCCATAGGAAGAATGATGAACAGTTGTATAGATAATCACAACAATCAGGGTGGCAACATACAACCATTTAAACCGGGAGATATTCTTTACATCCTTAAACAGTAAAATACCAAGAAAATAAAAGGGAACTACGAACCAGAGCCTGGCGGCCAGGAATTTGAAAGAAACCAAAGGCATCTCACTGGTAATGCTCGTTATCAGCAGCCACACCAGGTTAAAAAAAACGGCGATGGTAAGGGGATGCGTAAGTATTTTCCTGTCGTACTGGCCGTTGAAGAGCGTTTTAAGGATAAATATTACCAGCACGCCTACCATCAGCGGTTCTGATGGTAAAGATATTCCTATACCCAGTTCGCTGTCGGCAATGTTGACAGCCAGCGGAGTTACGAGGACTATAAGCAGCAACAGCTTATCCAGCCAGAAAAGGTACATCAGGGCAACTACGATGGCAACCGGAATGGCAATACCCCAATAAAACTCCTTTACCAAAAGCAGGGAGTTCAGCAGGATAAACAATCCGCTGAGAAGGTAAAACCATCTTAATTTAGGGTCAGCCAGCGCCTTGAGCATGGTAATATGTTAAAAAATACTGAATCAGGAATTAATCAGGTCTTTCATTTCCTGATTGATCCTTTTGTTTTCAATAACGGAAATCACGACAATGGAGAAAAATAAAGCGGCTGCCACCGAATAAAGTACGATAAGCCAGCGTACCGGGGAAGACTTTTTATCCGCAATCACCGGGGGAGTAACCACATTGGTAAATGTGAATACTTTATCCGCATCATACACTGCCCTGTCATAAACCAGTTCAAACTCGGAATAGATTCGGAGGATATCATTGCGACGCTGGGTGAGAATCGCCATCTGACCTGCTTTGCTCTCGAAGTTCTCCTTCATGCGGAGCACATCCTTCATATTGATATTGGTACTGTTTGAACCATCGACTGTCCGGAGATAACCACGGGTAATTTCCCTTGCCTGCGCTTCATAATCAATCAGTTCATAATTCTGACGGAGTTCCGAAAGCGCTTTTTCAACACTGTCGAGTTGCGCCTTTTTCTCTTGCATGGTTTTTTCCATGCTGCTGACCACCTCGGTATATTTGTCGCGATGGATTTTCCGGATTTTAAGATTGCAGAAATCAATGATTGCCAGGACCATATCCCGTGCAATCACCGGATCTGTATCCATCACCACAATTTCTATTGACTCATACTGTGTTTTACTGATCTTTACATTCTTATTGTAAAGATGCTGCATTGTTGACTGGAAATATTTGTAAGAACTATCGATGCGGTAATGCTCTGCCAGATTGAATTTCCGGATAATACTGTCTCTGATATCCTGGGACTGAAGCCACTGTAACATCTGTTCACTTTCACTCTCGTCTGAATATGGTGCTATGTTCGAAGGATAGACCAATGCATAGGATTTGAATTTCGGTTTAATAAAGAAAGAACCCGAAAATACAGCAGCGAGCAATGCCGCAACAACCGCTATGGAAAGGAGATGCCATTTCCACCTGAAGAAGATCTTCATCATGTGGATGTTACTGAAATAGTTCTCCGTAGTGGGCCTGATGTTGTCCATTATGTTGAAATTAAAGCTTATTTTTTTGAAAAGGAGTTTTTTTTTAAGGCATTGAATGCCGGCATTTTTTCGATAGTGATGATCACAATCACCGAGATCAGAAATGCAGCAAGGGTTGAAACGAGAACGATAATCCACCGGACAGGATAAGACTTCTTTTCAGCTTTGTATGCTGACTCAACAACAAATTTTTGCGGCAGGGTCTCTGTGGCATCTACTTTAGCCTCTTCATATCTAGCTTTGAGATAACTCAATTGCTTTTTCTCATGTTCAAGCATGTCGCGTAAGGAAACATAAGCACCGCCATACTTTGCAAGCAGGTTCAGCTTACTCTCAAGCGAGGCTATCCCCCTTTCGTTTCCCCTGGCGATTTCAATGGCAAGCTGCTGATTGAACATTTCCGATTGGGATTCATAATCGTAAACACCCATTTCACGTATCACCCGCAGCGAATCTTCCATTTTTGCGATATCATCACGCAACTTCAAGTATTCCTGTTCGACTATGGCAAAGCCTTTCATTGCCCGTTCGCGTTGCATGGCATTCTTCGTAGAATCGAGCAGTTCGGAGATCGTATTGGCTATATCGGCTGCCATCTGGGGGTCGCGGTCGAGCACCGATATCCTGACTGCCATGAATTCCGTTCTTCTGAAAGTAATGTTGCTCTCGTATTGTCTGTGAAGCTCGGTATTCTTATATTTTGACCTTGGATTGATCCTGTAGTGCTTCATCAGGTCAAACTTTTCAACGACCTTATCACGGATTTTGCTTGAACTGAGAATCTGAAGCATCTGTTCTGTCTGCT
>CAZDBX010000108.1:0-9921 GCA_964503805.1 uncultured Lentimicrobium sp.
TCATCAGCAGCATAAAGAGTCCGTATACGGCATCTTCCACGGGGATGGTACCCATGCGGATGCCCAGGTTGCGCGTGTCGTCGTACCATACCACCGGTTCGGCGGTAAACAGGCCGGTAAGTGCGCCGTTAACGATAAAAAACGGGATCAGGGTAGCAAAATACATTACATAGAACCGGCCCAGGTAGCGCGATTTGAAAACCAGCAGGTGCAGGGTAAGGAATATAGAGGTGAGTACAAATGTGATAAAGGTGTACCAGCGGTCGGGGTTGATCGCGGCAATAATCAGCAGGGTAAGGGCGATAACGCCGGTAAGCCGGTTGGCGTAAGGTCCGAGGTAGTCATTGGGGATCAGGTATTCAAATGCATGATAGGTAAAAAGACAGGCATAGGGGATGGCAATGAAAAAGAGCCATTCCTCCACCGGCAGGTTGGCCAGGTAAATGCCCTGGAGATGAACGGGATTAAACCCCCACACTTCCAGGGAGGTTTTCAGCATGTCCCAGGGGATAAAAACCAGCATAGTCCCCAGCATTGCCGGAAAAAGATACTTCCAGTTGCGGTAAAATTTCAGCCGCTTATCGAAACCGGCAATGAAGGGAACCGAAATGGCCAGCAGGTTGATCCAGAAATAGTATGACACGATAAAAGGGATTTATTTCTGTGCGGACTTTTTCCTTGAAAATTCTTCCAGGTAATACTTCATCGGCGCGATGAGGAAACCATAATTGTAGTGGGCATGCGGATTATGATGCTCCAGATGCGCCTTCACGGTAGCCCGCAGGTAGCGGTTCGAGAAATTGCGGAGGATGGGAACGCGCTGGTGTACGTAAACATCATGAAACATAAAATACGCAAGTCCGTAAAGAAGGATACCAATGCCCGCACTCAACAGGTAATTGTTCGGATTCACCACGCCAAAGTAGATCAGCAGGATGCTCGGCACAGCAAAAATCACTGCAAAGACATCGTTCCATTCCACTTTCCGTCCGTCGCGGATGTGATGATCCTTGTGGAGTACCCACAGAAAGCCGTGCATTACGTATTTGTGGGTGAACCAGGCCATAAATTCCATAAATAAGAACAGGGCCAGCACAATCAGTATATAAATCAGGATGTTCATGTTAAAATTGTGTTTAAAGGTTTGTTAATCTGATGGTTAATTGTTTCTGCGGTAAACAAATAAGAAATCCATTTTGTTGTTTTTTACAGTAGGCCGTTAAGAATTTTTAATGAATTGACTTACAGTGGATTATAAAAACTTGTTTAAGGTAACAAATCATTCATAATCAAGTCGTTGCGTCTTTGCGTCCTTGCGTGATTCTTAAATTTAACGGACTATTGTATTCAAGCACATTTCCTTAATTCCGTGCCGGCAGTTTTTGCCTGTAATATTCTTCCACCCTGTCGAAAGCGATCCGGAACCAGACGGTGAATAATTCCGGGTTGAGGTTCATCTCCTTCCGGATATCTCCGAGGGAAGCATAGCGATAAGATTCAACCTCTTCAGGATTGATAACCGGAAGTAGGTCAGAAGTGCCGATAAAGACGTGGTCTACTTCGTGTTCGGTAAGGTTGTTGTCGAATTCAGCCTTATAGGTAAAGCTGAAAGCTTCTTCCATTTCGCAGTCGAATCCCATTTCTTCGCGCATGCGCCGGTGGGCTGCACCGGCAGTGGTTTCGCCCGGTCGCGGGTGACTGCAGCAGGTATTGGTCCAGAGGCCCGGGGAATGGTATTTTGAAAGGGCGCGCTGCTGAAGCAGAAGCCGGCCTTCCGTGTTAAAGATAAAAACGGAGAATGCCCGGTGGAGCTTTGCCTCCCGGTGCGCCTGCATTTTCTCCATTATTCCGGTTTCCATGTCGCTGGCGTCCACGAGTATCACATATTCTTCCATGTCAGGTGTTTTATTAATTAGCCAGTGTTTTTATCCTGGCAGATTCATTGCTGGTAAGCTGGCCGGAGTTAACCATGAAACCTGCGATTTTAACTGCAATTTCACGGTTGGCCGGCTGGCTGCCAAACTGCTTGATATTTTCCAGAATAAACTTTTTATCATCCTGAATGTTCGCGTTGTACCCCAGAAAAGAAGGGGCTTTGGTTTGTGTGGCAAACCGCAGGAACCTGATTTCAAGCTGGCCGGGCTTTTTTGCGACGGCATCCTCGAGCATTTGTTTGCCCCTGCGAAAATAGGCTATTTTTTTTGCCGGGTTGCCGATGCAGTTGGGGGCTGCCGCTGTGGAAGCTCCATAATAGGCAAGAAGCACAACGTCAGTGGGAGTCTTATTCCCGAAACTTTCGCTCAGCTTCAACGCCCCGCATTCGTCCTTGTCCATGCCGAAATACATTTTACGGGCCTGGTCAAGACTAACCTGTGCAAAAGCGGTTTGTCCGGAGATGATCAGAAAAAACAGGATAAGATGCCGTATCTTCATTTTATAATAAGTTTAGCTGGTGTTTCAGGTATGAGGTTACCAGCAATTTGTATTTGGTCCGGTTGGGAATCCTGATGCGCTCTTTCATGATGCGGGAAGAACGTGTACGTTTGATTTTCAGAAAGAGCTTGTGGAAATAGACATAAGCCATGTAAACGCCGAACCTGGCGCCATGGGGCAGCATTCTGATGCCTTCCAGTCCATCGGCAAAATCGAGGGCTATGTCATCTTCAATCTTTTGCTTGGTTTCATCGTCAAACTTCGAAAGGTCGATCCCGGGAAAGTATGATCGTCCCAGGCCTTCGAAATCAGCATGCAGATCGCGCAGGAAATTGATTTTCTGAAATGCGGAACCCAGCCGCATAGCCGGTGGTTTCAACTTTTTGTATTTTTCGTCATCGCCTTCGCAGAAAACGCGCAGGCACATCAGGCCCACCACTTCGGCCGATCCCAGAATATATTTTTCGAATTTTTCCTGATCATAGGAGATGTCTTTCAGATCCATTTCCATGCTGTCGAGAAACAGATCGATCAGCTCTTTTTCTATCCCGTATTTATTGACAACCCATTGAAAGTTGTTCAGGATAGGGTTGAGGCTGATTTTTTCTTCTATGGCGAGATAGGTGTCCGTTCTGAACCTTTCCAGCAGCCTGGCTTTGTCGAAGCCGTGGAATGAATCCACAATCTCATCGGCAAACCTTACAAATCCGTAAATGGCATAAATCGGATCGTGGAAACGCCGGCTGAAGAACCTTATGCCCAGCGAAAAGGAGGTCGAGTAAGTTACCGTGGTCAGCTTGCTCGATTTTTTAGAGATCATATCAAATAGCTCTTTCATCGTAAATGGTTTAAAGCTGTTTAATAATTTCGTTTGCGGCGATTTGTCCCGATATGATGGCCGGCGGGACACCCGGGCCGGGCACGGTAAGCTGGCCGGCATAATACAGGTTGCTGAGTTTGTTATTCCTGATTTTTGGTTTCAGGAAAGCGGTCTGCATCAATGTGTTAGCTAGTCCGTAGGCATTCCCTTTATAGGCGTGGTAATCACTTTCGAAGTCGGCGTGGGCGTATGATCTCCGGTAAACAAGGTGTTCGCGCAACGGCTGGCCGGTATAACGTTCCATCCGCATCAGCACATGGTCAAGATACTTTTCGCGGATTTCAGGAGTGTCTTTCAGGCCGGGCGCCACCGGAATCAGCACCATCACATTCTCATGCCCTTCAGGGGCAACCGTAGCGTCCGTTTTAGACGTGCAGCTGATGTAAACCGATGGATTTTCGGGCCATTCCGGTTTTTTATAGATAGAATCCGCATGACCTTCAAAATCCTCGTCGAACAAAAGGGTATGGTGATCCAGGCGCTGTATCCGGGTATTGAAACCAAGGTAAAATATCAGTGAAGACGGGGAAAGTACCCTGGAGTCCCAGTACTTTTGCGTGTACCTGCGGGCGTTTTCAGGCAGCAGTTGCTGTTCAACATGGTGATAATCTGCTGCGGCAATCACATAATCGGCTGAATATTTTTGGGAGGCGGTGTTTACCGCGTTGACTTTTCCGTCTGAGGTGCTGATAGAGCTGACCTCCGCGTCGAAAACAAAACTTACTCCCTTTTCCCGGGCAAGTGCTTCCATCCCTTCTACTACCCGGTACATGCCGCCCCTGGGGTACCAGGTACCCTGAACCATATCGGAATAATTCATCAGGCTGTAAAGGGCCGGAGTCGATTTGGCTGTACCGCCTAGGAAAAGCACAGGAAATTCAAGCATGCGATTGATTTTTTCGCTCCTGAAATACCGGCGGGTATAGTCACCGAAGGAACTTAACATATTCAGCTTCAAACCTGCTGAGAAAATCTTCCAATGGAGGTATTCGGTGATAGAATGGCTTGGTTTGCGCACGAATTCGCCGATACCGATGCGGTATTTGTATTCGGATTCCTTCAGGAATTTTTTCAGAGCGGGCGTGCTTCCCGGTTCAATGGATTCATAGAGCGCGAAAATACCCTCGATAGATGCCGGCAGGATCACTTCATCCCCGGGGCCGAAATAAATTTTGTATGAGGGGTCAAGGCGGTCGAGCTGATAGTAGTCGGATACTTTCCGGCCGAAGGAGGCAAAGTATTCTTCAAAAATATCTGGCATCCAATACCAACTGGGACCCATATCGAAAGTGAACCCGTTTGCCGAAAACTTCCGGGCCCGTCCGCCGGCGATAGGATTTTTTTCGAGCACAGTCACATTCAGCCCATTGCTGGCTAGGGTTGCGGCGGCTGCCAACCCTGAAAATCCTGCCCCTATAACGATTACATTTTCTTTTTTCATGCTTAGATCATCCGGGAATGAGCCGGGATGCCGGAATTTTTTTGTTTCTCAATGATTAACAGGTTGACGGTCGATTTGTTTAATAGTATCAATAAAGTATTAAACAATTTTTAGGATGGGATTTTTTTCCGGTTTTAATCCGGACCGGCAGATTTCTTTTCTCTATGGTCTGTTCCGGCATTGTAAAAATTTCTAATTTCGCACAAAAAACGGAAACGTCAATGTTTAATCTCAAAAAATTATGAAACAGTTTCTTATTTTAATGCTCTCCGGATTGCTGTTGTACGGATGCTCAGGAAACAGCCCCAAAGCACCTGCACCTGAAGCAGTGGCTGACGATTCACCGGTTGCTATTGTGAATGACCTGGAAAATGCGCTGGCCGGAGTGCCTTCGTGGAGCAATGAGAAGACCATCGTTAAAATGCCGGAAGGAATTGCTGCGCACAGCGGCCAGTTTGTCTCCCGTGTGGATGCTGAGAATCAATACTCCTACGCTTTCAAGGAGATCTTTGCAAATATCAATCAGAAGCTACCGGTCGCCGTTATTGTAGAAGGATATGTTTACAGCCCTGAGGTCAATCCTTCACTGGGAATTATCATGGATATCAATGATAATAACAATACGGTAATCTGGAAATCCTACGCATTGTCGGAGGTAATTTCCACCCTTAATGAATGGAAGCCTTTCGCTGCCCGTTTTACCATTGATGCTCCCCTTAAACCGGAGTATCAGCTAAAGATTTTTGCTTCAGGCGCCAGGAAAACTGCCTACTTCGACGACTTTAAGATTTCTTTTGAATATTAACATATAGCCGCTTCATACAGGCTTTTCCTGCCTGTTGATGAGAGCCCTTTTGCAAAACGGCATGATCGCTGTTTTACAGGAGGGCTTTTTATTTTTCGCATTATTATTCCGGTGAGCAGACTTCATCATTCCGGCCAAAACGGATACCCGGTTTTTCGCGGGCAGGATTACCTGTCAGCCCTTTGCAGCCTGATTGGTTTATCGTGCATCAGGTATGCTCGTTTTATCCGGCGGTTTGCATCCTGAACATAAGAATACAATATCATCAGATATAAAATCGATGATGAAAATATACAGAAAAATAGTATTATAATATAAGTACTCAAAGGCACTGTTGACCGGTTATCCGGGTTTGTATTTGTCTCCCTGCGTTTATCTGAAATATCCGGGCGTATATAAACCCGTTTCCGGCGATCATCAATCGGTTTCATATCTCGTTTTCATGGGTCGTAAATTTGGATTAATTGTGATCATTTTAAACCCTGAAGCCATGAAAAGAAATTTATTCATTTTGCAAAAGAAGTTCCTGTACGAACTGATTTTAATGCTGTTTTTTACAGCATGCTATGAATTCAGTTTTGTGAATCAACCGGGCAGTGCGGAAATTAACAGCACCTTTCAGGTGCAGATCAGTGTTTATACAACCGATGGGGACGGTCAGTATTACACGCCCTATTTTGGAATCAAACTTCCGGAAGGCTGGCAGGTTGATGACAGTGTTGTCTTCTCATACGGAACAACCATCGGATGGTTTGTTTACAGCGATTCCCTGTCTCAGGCCATGAGTGCCATTGACCCTCCGCAGCCCGGTTATTATTGGTGGGTCAGTCAGGTAATTGATCAGGTTTTATATAATTACGGCGATACTTACCTGCTGAATCCGGTTATTCATACAGGAGACCTGAGCGGGAATTTTTCGCTGGACTATATGCTGGGGCATGATTATGTTTATTATGGTTATGGAGGGCTTAACTTCAGGCGCTCCGACGGTCATTCCATTACTGTTGGTTTGCCTGATCATGTGGTGGTTACCGGCAACAGCGACCATGGTCTTGGTTCCCTGCGTTCGGCCATTGCACATGTTGATTTCAACGGAACCATCACCTTTCAGATGGTCAATCCGGCTCCCATCGTGCTGGAATCTCCGCTTGAGATCAGCAAGAACATCACCATCCGGGGTTCTGATGACATGCCGGTGGTTATTTCGGGGAATGATGAGTGTCAGGTATTCATTGTCAGGGAATACTACTCCCCGAAGTTTGAATTTATTGACATTTTGCATGGGCATGGATACAACGGCGGTGGAGTCGAGTGTATGGAAGGATCCTCGCCTGTATTCAGCAACTGCAGTTTTTCAGGCAACAGCGCCGTGCAAAGTGGCGGCGGTATATATGCGGGATATGGTACGAATCCGGTGATGACGGATCTGGTATTCTCCGGAAATACCGCAAACGAAGGGGGGGCGTGTATTTGCAGTATTGTGGGGAAGCCTCAATGCATAATATGGTCTTTACAGATAATACCGCTAATTACAGCGGCGGGGCAGTTTACAGTTCCTCCAATATCCTTGAATTGCGCGACATCATGATCGGCTCCAATCATTCGCAGTACTACGGTGGTGGCCTTTACCTCTACAACGGAGAAGTTTCTGCCAAAAATTTATCCGTTGTTTCAAATACAGTTGACGGGCCTGAAGGCGCAGGGGGTGGCATATATACGGAATACGGCAGCATCGTGCTTGAAAACAGCGTGATCAGCAAAAATATTTCCAATGGCAGGGGAGGCGGAATCAGTTTCGGATATGACAGCAACCCGGAATTTTGCTGCACTGCACGTTGCGACATCTTTGACAATGAAGCCCCGGATGGCAGCGATCTGTATGCCCAAACCCGGGTGGATGTAGTTGTTGACAGGTTTACCGTGTTGTATCCCAACTATTTCCACGCCAGCCCATTCGAAAATTTCACCTTTGATATCCTTCACGGGGTGAATGCCCAGGTGGATGCAGATATGTTCATTTCGCCCCGTGGTGATAACCACAACAGCGGGTTATCGCCTGACATGCCCAAAAAGACCATTTCCGGGGCTTTATCAATCCTATCCACCCAAAAGCAGCATACCCTTTACCTCGATAAGGGTGAATACAGTGTGAATTCGAATGGCGAAAGGTTTCCGGTAATTTTGCCGGATCGTGTCAGTCTTGAAGGCCATCCTGAATTTGCCACAGTCCTGGATGCCACGGGCAAATCAGAAGCCATCAGGATCAGTCATGCAAACCAGGTTACCATTTCCGGTCTTACCATTACAGGGGCATCGCAAAGGGCCGTTTACTGCGATAACTCTTCGCCTTCCATCAGGAATGTGGTAATCTCAAGGAATGATGGAACCGGTTTTTATTGCTGCAATAACTCAGCTCCGGTTTTGAACAGTGTAAACATCAATAATAACCTTAATGGCGGTGTTTATTGCCTCAACGCCTCCATCAGGGTATTTAATTCCGGGATCGGGAACAATAAATCCTATTCCGGAGCAGGGGTCTATCTCAGTAACTCCGGTGCCTACTTCAGGAATGTAAATATCATGGAGAATGTAACCCCGGGGGGGTGGTATTCCGGTACAGGCGGAGGAGTCTATAGTATAAATTCCGATCCGGTCTTTATTGAATCTGCAATCAGTAATAATGTGTCCGGAAAGGATGGCGGCGGAATTTACTGTGCTGGATCCACACTTTATATTGCGAAATCTGAAATTAATGGGAATAAGGGTGCCGTAGGAGGAGGCCTGTTTCTGGATCAGACGGAGATTACCCTGCTGAATGTGGAAGTTTCGGGCAATTCCGCAAATATGGCCGGTGGCGCTTACATCAAGCGATCGGAGACGGAGCTGACCAATGTGCTGGTAACAGGCAATACCGCCGGAGCCGGAGCAGGCATATATTTTCGCGAGTCGGAAGGCCTGCTGAAGCAGGTAACCATTGCGGAGAATGTTGCGAAGGTCAGCGGGGGTGCAATATTCAATTACCGGACCAATCTGAGTTTATGGAACAGTGTATTGTGGGGAAATCCTCCTGAGGAAATTGTTCATTTCAGTACTAGCGGCTCTCCCAGCCAGCTGGGAATCTATTACTCCGATGTCATGGACGGCCGGGATGGGATTGATGTCCATGGTCCTGGCGTGTTGGATTGGGGCGCCGGAAGCCTGGATGCCGATCCCCTTTTCGCCGGATCAGGACCTTATCCCTTCAGTCTGGCTTTCCATTCACCGTGTATTGATGCAGGCCCGCGGAATCCGGATTGGCTCGACCTGCCGCCTTACGATATCAGCGGGAATGAGCGCATCCTGGATGGTGACCAGAACAGTCTGGCCATTGTGGATATGGGTGCTTATGAATTCGAAAACAATCCCGTTGAGCCAAAGCATTTGATCGCCGGAACAGACGGTAAATCCGGATTTTCTGTTTACCCGAATCCATGCAGGGACGTGGTTTTTTTCAGTTATACCCTTTCGGCTGGGAGCAGGATAAATATTGTCATTTACAATCAGTTGGGTAAGCAGATTGCTGTATTGGCCGATGCAAACCAGAAAGCCGGGCAGTATCTGGTTCGCTGGAATTCAACGGAAGCAGGTCCGGGTGTTTACATGTACCGCATTCAGGCAGGAGAGACGGTAGTCGGAGGTAAGCTGATCAAACAATAAGGTTTTCAACGGCTGTCTTAAATATGTTGTGTGCATTTTTAGTGCTTCGGGCTGATTAATTGGAAAAGGATGAATTTGCAATGAAACACGGAATCACAGATTGTGAAGCACAATTGCCCGCATAATTGAATGTCATGGATCTGTTTTGAAAAGGCCTCTTTTAAACATTTAACATATTACACTGCCATGGGAAAATTCAGCATTATTTCAGTCCTTTTGTTGCTTGCCTGCAAGCTCCCCGCACAGTCTTTGCCCCATTCAGGCGGTGAATTGCGTGATCTGAACGGCAGGATGGTTCCGGTATCAGCAATTATTGAGGAAGGTCATCCCCTGGTTATGGTTTTCTGGAAATCAGGCAGTTCAAAATGCTGTGAGAACCTTGAAACGCTTCAATCGGCCTGGATGACCAGGCTCAAAGGCCGGGGAGTGCGGTTTGTTGCTGTCTGCGAGGACTGCTCCGGATCCTGGAGTCATGTTAAGCCGCTGGTCGCGGGTAAGGACTGGGACTTTGACGTCTATATTGATGTGAATGGTGATTTCAGGAGGTCGCTTGGCATAAGTGTCATTCCAAGCACTGTTTTGTACGACACCGGCATGCGATTGGTGTGTAAACATCCGGGATGGTGTTCAGGCAATGAAGAAATGGTTTGTGAGAAGATAATCAGC
>CAZDBX010000109.1:0-9911 GCA_964503805.1 uncultured Lentimicrobium sp.
AGATAAGTGAGTAATTAAGAGTTCAAAAAAAACTCCCGGCAACAAACAATTGCTTCGCATTGGCGGAGTAATTGATTATTGCGATGGGAGGGAGTATCGTTGGGCAAAGATAAGCCTTTTATCTTAACCGACTAACGAAAAGTTAAAGAGATGTATAAACCAGCATGTTCAGATTTAACAAATGTATATTCAGAATTCCTGAGTATTTATTTTTTTTGTCATGACTTTTCAAAATACGGCTGAACTGTTCAGGAACGATATGAACAGGACATATCTATCCTGAAGAACATAAACCGCATCTGTTTACTGCTAAAAAATATCTCTGCGCAGCTTGCAATCTAAACGCATAATTCCCAACTTCGCAAACCAATGGATTAATGGATTGTTAATAGATTCACATTTCACAGCCTATGCTTACCAACATGAGTCTTGAAGCCATGAATGCCATGTCGGCCGGAACGCTGATGGAGCAGCTAGGAATTGTTTACACGGAAGTGGGCCCTGATTACATCTGTGGCACCATGCCTGTCGATCACCGTACAGTGCAGCCGGCAGGTCTTTTGCATGGCGGCGCTTCTGCAGCGCTTGCCGAAACACTGGGCAGCATGGGGTCGGTGGCGATTATGGGCCGGAAGCACGCCATCGTTGGCATCGAAATCAATGCCAACCATATCCGCAAGGTGAAAGATGGCCTTGTGCATGGCAAAGCCACCCTGGTGATGCGTTCCCGGCGGCTGCACATCTGGGAAGTTAAAATTCACAACGATGCCGGGGCGCTGGTCTGCCTCTCCAGACTCACCATTATGGTGATTGAACAGCAAGAAAATAACGGGGAATGAACGGAGGATTGATAACGCTGAAAGCGCTGCAGCAGCAACTGCTGGGTACTCAAACGGCTTTTGTTTCCTACAGGCTTCCGGATAAAACGGACCCTGAAACAATCATCAGCGCCGGAGGTTTTTATATAATTCCGCGAATCCGGGAAGTATTCAATGGTAAACCCGGGTTTATCATGGCCCCATTTCTGAAATCGCAACCCCCGCTGTTTCTGGATGCTGAGCTTACCCTCAGCGGAACACAATTCACTAACCCCGGGATCGGACGTCAGGAAGCGTCTCCGGTTCCTGAATGCAGGATCACAGCGCCGGGCAAGGAAGAATATATTGAAAAACTCAGACAGGTGATCTCCGGAATTGGTACAGGAAGGGCGGATAAAGTTGTGATTTCGCGACGCATTGAGATTCCGTTCCGGGAAGCCGGGCTCTCCATCCCGCTGTTTGAGCAGTTGTGCCTTGATTACCCTTCAGCCTTCGTTTACCTGGCCTGGATGCCCGGCTACGGGCTGTGGACCGGCGCCTCTCCCGAACTGCTGCTGAATATTGAAACCAACAAAGTCATTACCATGGCACTGGCAGGAACCCGGCCTGCTGCCGGTTCAGGTGCCTGGGGAACTAAAGAAATCGATGAACATGAATGGGTTTGCAGGCATATTGAAGAAAAATTAGCCGCTTCCGGATGCAATGAAATCTCCCGTTCAGAAACCGAAACCATCACTGCAGGGATGGCTGGTCACCTGAAAACCGGGTTCAAAGCAATTATTGAAGACAACAACAAGGGCAAACTGCTCGAAGCCCTGCACCCCACTCCAGCTGTATGCGGCTGGCCCGAAAACGCAGCGCTTGACATGATAAGGAACACCGAAAATTATGACCGGAGTTTTTATACCGGGTTCCTCGGCCCTGTGAAGTCAGTGGAACAGGCTTCCTTTTATGTTAACCTCCGTTGCATGCAGATATTTCAGGAAAAAGCCATTGTTTATGCGGGCGGGGGCATTACAGCAGCTTCTGATCCGGAAGCGGAATGGGAGGAAACCGTGCTTAAAAGCCGGACCATGTTGACTGCTATCGGAAAAATACAGAATTTAGCATACTTTTAATCCATTTCCGGAAATGAGTCAGGAACATCTGAGTTTATTGGCTGCCATCATCGCTGAAAAAGGAATTACCCATGCAGTGGTATCGCCTGGCTCGCGCAATGCCCCGGCCATCATCGCCTTCAGCAGAAGCGGCAGGCTGCAGCTAACCAGCATTCCCGACGAGCGGAGCGCCGGTTTCTACGCCATGGGTATGGCCCAGCAACTTGGTCGTGCGGTTGCCCTGCTCTGTACTTCGGGTTCGGCTGCCCTGAATTATGCCCCCGCTGTGGCCGAAGCCTATTATCAGAAAGTGCCCCTGCTGGTGATTACCGCCGACAGGCCGGCGGAATGGATTGACCAGGGCGACGGACAGACCATCAGACAACAGCAGCTATACGCCAATTATATCCGCAAGAACTTTCAGCTTCCTCATAATATTGATAACAAATCAAACGAATGGCATTTCAGCCGTATGGTGAACGAAGCGGTTGACCGTACCCTTTTCCCTGCCCGCGGTCCTGTACATCTGAACCTGCCCCTGGCTGAACCCCTCTACGATCTGCAGCTAAATCCGGAACCAGGGGATATAAGAATCAATAAATTGATTGAAGTGAAACACCGCATCCCGGAATCCACGCTGCAGGAACTGGCTGCCCGATGGAACAAAGCCGGGGCAAAGCTGATCATTGCCGGACAGTTGCCGCCAGGTAACGGACTCGAGCCCTGGCTCTGCCAACTCGCCGACGATCCCTCGGTAGCCGTATTCACCGAAACCACCTCCAACCTGCATGTCCCCGGCAGCATCCGCTGCATCGACCGCACCATTGAAGGTATCACCGATGATCAACTGCCTGATTATGCCCCTGAAATCCTTCTGACCTTCGGAGGAGCGGTGGTCTCAAAAAAGGTGAAAGCCATGCTCAGGAAGATGAAACCTGCACAGCACTGGCACATCAATCCGGACCCTGACGACTTCCACCTGGACACCTACCAGTCGCTTACGCTTACCAGTCCGTCGGAGGCCGCGATCTTTATCAGGCAGCTTACAGAAGCTGTTACGCCTGTCCAAAGCGATTACAGCGCACGCTGGCAATTGCTATCGCAGCGCCACCTCGAAAAACACGATAATTATCTGGCAAACGCATCCTTCTCAGACCTAACGGTATTTGAAACCCTCTTCCGGCTGTTACCTGAGGATACACATCTTCATTTTGGCAACAGCACTCCTATCCGCTATGCCCAGCTTTTTGAAGAAGCTTCACGGTATGCGACCTGGTCGAACCGCGGCACCTCCGGCATTGACGGTTGCGTTTCGACAGCCGCGGGCGCTGCAGCCATTGGCAAACATCCTGTAACAGTGATCACGGGTGACATTGGATTCTTCTACGACAGCAATGCCCTGTGGAACAATCACCTTCACCCTTCCCTGAGGATCATCCTGATCAACAACGGCGGCGGAAATATCTTCAGGGTTATTCCCGGCCCAGACCGTTTTGAGGAACTTGAACCATACATTGAAACCAGTCACCGCTTCAATGCCGAAGGCATCGCAAAGAACTTCGGTGTTAACTATTATTCTGTCAATGACAAGGCTTCCCTGCTGAAAATCCTCCCTGCTTTCTACGGCGCACAACCTGACAACCAGCCTGCCCTGCTGGAGGTTTTTACACCGGCAGTGACAAGTGCTGAAACATTAAGGAACTATTTTAAATTCATCGGATCATGACAAAAAGAAACTGGACCACCATAAAAGAGTACGAAGAGATCAGATTTGATTTTTTTGAAGGCATCGCCCGCATCACCATCAACCGGCCCCGTTACCGCAACGCCTTTACGCCGGATACGATCAAAGAGATGATCGATGCCATGCATTACTGCCGTGAAGCCGACAATGTAGGCGTGGTGGTGATAACCGGGGAAGGCGACAAGGCCTTTTGCAGCGGTGGCGACCAGAATATCAAGGGACACGGCGGCTACATCGGCAAGGATGGGATTCCCCGTCTGAATGTGCTGGATCTGCAGAAGCTGATCCGCTCACTGCCCAAGCCCGTGGTGGCCATGGTTAACGGTTACGCGATAGGCGGCGGGCATGTACTGCATGTGGTTTGCGACCTGAGCATTGCCTCCGACAACGCGATTTTCGGGCAAACCGGACCCAAGGTCGGCAGTTTCGACGGCGGCTTCGGATCATCTTACCTGGCTCGCATCGTGGGGCAGAAAAAGGCCCGCGAAATATGGTTCCTCTGCCGGCAGTATTCGGCGCAGGAAGCGCTGGAGATGGGCCTGGTGAACAAGGTGGTGCCCTTTGATCAGCTGGAAGATGAAGTGGTTGACTGGTGCAAGACCATGATGAAACGCAGCCCGCTGGCCCTGCGCATGCTCAAGCTGGCCATGAACGCCGAACTGGACGGTCAGGCGGGATTACAGGAGCTGGCCGGAAATGCCACCCTGCTTTATTACCTCACCGAAGAGGCGCAGGAAGGGAAAAGGGCTTTTCTTGAAAAACGGGAGCCCGATTTTCAGAAATTTCCCAAATTCCCCTGATATCAGGGCAATCGAAGGCTAAAGAGAAGATATGACAAAAGAAAAATACAAGGCATGGGTACACGCCGCCCGGCCGCGCACGCTGCCCCTGGCATTCTCGAGCTCGCTGATGGGGAGTTTTGTAGCATGGCACGACGGTATTTTCAGGTGGGCAGTGTTTGGGCTGGCCCTGCTGACAACCCTGTTTCTGCAGATACTCAGCAACCTGGCCAACGATTACGGCGACTCGGTGAACGGCGCCGACAATCCCGAAAGGGTCGGTCCTGCCCGCACAGTGCAAAGCGGGGCGATTTCGCTCAGGGAAATGAAAACGGCTGTAATCATTACGGCGGCCCTGGCACTGATATCGGGGATTCTGCTTATCGGCTCCGGGATCGGCTTTACCCTTTCAGGCGGATGGCTGGCATTTCTCGGACTGGGAATTACCGCGGTTGCCGCAGCCGTTATGTACACCGCCGGATCAAAACCTTACGGGTATATAGGACTTGGCGACCTCTTTGTATTTATTTTCTTCGGCCTTACCGGAGTGATTGGCACCTATTACCTGCACACCCACAGCATCAACGCTGCTTTGTGGCTGCCTGCAACTGCGCTGGGATTCCTGAGTACCGCGGTGCTTAACCTTAACAATATGCGCGATGTAAAAGGGGATGCCCTTTCGGGGAAGCGCACACTGGTAGTCATTATGGGCAGCGGCTGGGCTAAATATTACCACGCTTTGCTTGTGCTTGGCGCCCTTATGGCCCTTGCCCTGTGGACCATTCTGAACTACCACCACCCGCTTCAGTTCATTTTTCTGTTTATGGCCCTTTTCTTTACCCGGCATCTTGCCATTGTGTTCCGTAACAGAATCCCCGCAGAGCTTGATCCGCAACTGAAGCGGCTGGCCCTGGCTACCTTTGCCACAGTGATTATTTTCGGTTTAAGCATCCTGATTTAACCATGCTCAGCGCCACCTACCACAAGCACAGACTGATCTTCAGGCAACCGGCAGGTACTTCCCGTGGCGTGCTGCATCACCGCGACAGTTATTTTCTGCTGCTGCGCGACACCCTGAACCCCGAAACAACCGGCATCGGGGAGTGCGGAGTAATCCCTGGTCTGAGTCCCGATGACCGGCCCGGTTTTGAAGAGAGAATCGTCAGCCTTTGCATTGAAATCAACAAAACCTCAACCTTAAATACCAACTCACTGGGAGACTGGCCATCCATCCGCTTCGCGCTGGAAACCGCCCTCTTCGACCTTACCGGAGGAGGAAAAAGAATACTGTTCGAAAGTGCATTCACTTCAGGCGAAAAGCCCATCAATATCAACGGGCTGATCTGGATGGGTGATGAGTCCTTTATGCTGCGGCAGATAGAGGAGAAAGTGGCTTCAGGATACAAGGTTATTAAGATCAAAGTAGGCGCCATCGATTTTGATACCGAGCTGAAGATGATCGCCGGCATCAGAAAACGTTTCAGTGAAGATCGGATAACGATACGACTTGACGCGAACGGCGCTTTTTCACCCGGAGAGGCGGATGAAAAGCTGAAACGCTTGTCGGACTTTGCCATTCACAGTATTGAGCAGCCCATAAAACAGGGGGATCCCGCAACCATGGCGGAAATCTGCCGTACTTCACCCATCCCGGTGGCCCTGGATGAAGAACTGATCGGCATCTCCGGAAGTGACAATAAAAAGAAACTGCTGGAGCAGATCAAACCGCAGTATATAATCCTGAAGCCATCCCTGCTGGGCGGTTTTGATGCCTGCCGTGAATGGATTGACCTCGCTTCGGAAGGAGGCATTGGCTGGTGGATTACCTCCGCCCTGGAATCCAATATCGGCCTGAACGCCATCGCCCAATGGACAGCCACCCTCGGCAACGACCTGCCGCAGGGACTGGGAACCGGATCGCTCTACACCAACAATATCCCGGGGCCGCTGGAAGCAGCAAACGGCGTGCTTCGTTTCCTGCCCGGAAAACCATGGGAACTTGCTTTCACCGGAATTTACAATCCTCATCCTGCAGGTTCATGAAGATTCCGGACAGCCTTTCCATCAATGGCCGGATTTACTCCGGTAAAGCACTTATAACAGAGGCCGGACGGTTGTGCGCTTCATCAGTTCAATGGGAAAAAGAGTTGGGCGAATTCCTGCATCAATGGACTTCGGGAGATGACAGCATCACTGTTTATACATCCGGCTCCACAGGTCCTGCCAAAGCCATACAACTGGATAAAAAAGCCATGATCGCCTCGGCCGAAGCCACGATAAAAGCGTTGAACCTCAATTCAGCCCATCAGGCATTACTATGTCTTTCCGGCAGAACCATTGCCGGGATGATGATGGTGGTGCGTTCAATGGCAGCGGAAATGAACCTGATCATGCTACCACCGTCGGGCAATCCGCTGAAAGGCACCGGAAAAAAGCTCCGGGCTGATTTTGCAGCAATGGTTCCCGCACAGGTATTCAACTGCCTGAATGATGAAGAAAGCAGGGAAACATTCCTGACAATTGGAACAGTCATCATAGGAGGCGGAGAAATCAGCCCGATGCTTGAAGTACAGCTCAGGGAGCTGCCCAACGCCCTGTACGCAACCTATGGCATGACGGAAACCATTAGTCACATCGCCCTGCGCCGCCTCAACGGACCTGAAAGGAGTGATTTTTACACGACCCTTCCGGGCATCCGCATCATGACCGACTCAAGGGGATGCCTGGTGATTGATGCCCCGGGGATCAGCAAACAGACAATCACCACCAACGACCTCGTTGAAACTGAAGACAACAACCGCTTCAGATGGCTGGGCAGGTACGACAACATCATCAACCGCGGAGGGAAAAAGCTGATGCCCGAATCCATCGAGAAAAAGCTGTTCCCGTTTATTATACAACGGTTTTTCATAGCCGGTCTGCCCCATGAAAAATACGGGGAGGCGCCGGTACTGCTGATCGAATCGGCTGATATTCCCCATGAAAATGTGCAACTGCTACAAAACAGCATCGCTGCGGCATTGAACCGCGAAGAAATGCCCCTTCGTATTATTGCAGTCCCGGCCTTTTCAGAAACGGAAAGCGGAAAAATCAACCGTAACAAAACCCTGAAATTATACAAGCATTTGCTTTGCCTTTAATGCATCAAAGCTACCCGGTTCTGCCTCACCCCCCCGGCAATGGCCGGATTTCAACAACGTGACAACCAGACCTCCATAGTCTGCAACCACAGATTTCCACATCAACAAATTACCAATTCCCTCATTCTCAAATCAACGAATCATTGTTGTCCGGGGAAATTATTATAATTAGACCAGAATGCTTTATAGGTGCTGGTTTCAGAAGATTGTAACAGCATACAACTTACTTTTAAATATTTCGCCACTAAGCGATGCACTGAGCATGCCGAAGTGGCACAAAGGCACCAGGTTGCACAAAATTATTTTTCTCATTTAGTGATACTTAGTGTCTTCGTGTCTTTGTGGCAAATTCTTTCTTCATTTTATCCGGACAATGGTGATCAACAAATCATCACATCATTACATTAACTCATTTTCTCATTACCTTTGCACCCGTTTTAAATCTTACCCATGCTTGAACTGAATTATATCCGTGAAAATACCGCTGAGGCTGCAGCGCGGCTGTCCATCAAAAACATTGATGCGGAAGGCATCCTGAAACAGATTCTTGAAATTGATGTTCGCCGGCGCGAAGCCCAGAAAGAGCTTGACGACAACCTGGCCGAATCCAATGCCCTGGCCCGGCAGATCGGAGACCTTTTTAAATCGGGCAAAGCCGCTGAAGCAAACGACCTGAAGGCCCGCACCGCAACATTAAAAGTGCTGGCCAAAGAGCTTCAGGAGAAATTCGACGGACTGCTTCAGGAGCAAAACAACCTGCTGGTGCAACTTCCGAATGTTCCCCATCCCACAGTTCCCCGTGGAAAAAGCGCCGAAGACAACGAAATCGTACACAGCGAAGGAGCGATGCCAACTCTTTACGAAGGCGCTGTTCCTCATTGGGACCTGGCTTCGAAATACGACATCATCGACTTTGAACTGGGCAACAAGGTAACCGGAGCCGGTTTCCCCTTTTACAAAGGACAGGGCGCCCGGTTGCAGCGGGCACTGATCAACTTCTTCCTCGACAACGCCATTGAAGCCGGATATTATGAAATTCAGCCCCCGCTGGTAGTGAACGAAGCTTCGGGATACGGCACCGGCCAGCTGCCAGATAAGGACGGACAAATGTACTTCTGCGACCTCGACAAGCTTTACCTCATCCCCACCGCCGAAGTACCTGTCACCAACATCTATCGTGATGTGATCCTGAAGGGCAGCGACTTTCCGGTGAAGAATGTGGCTTATTCAAATTGCTTCCGCCGTGAAGCCGGTTCTTACGGAAAGGATGTGCGCGGCCTGAACCGCCTGCACCAGTTCGACAAGGTGGAGATTGTGCAGATACAGCACCCCGAAAAATCTTATGAAACACTGGAGGAAATGCGCAGCTACGTCGCTGGTCTGCTCCGCAAACTGGAACTGCCTTTCCGGATTCTGAAACTCTGCGGAGGTGATATGAGCTTTACCTCTGCCCTTACGTATGACTTTGAAGTTTACTCCGCTGCCCAGCAACGCTGGCTTGAAGTGAGTTCTGTTTCCAATTTTGAGTCATTCCAGGCCAACCGCATGAAACTGAGGTTTAAGGATGAAAACGGGAAGACCCGCTTGTGTCACACCCTCAATGGAAGCGCCCTGGCCCTGCCCCGCATTGTGGCTGCACTGCTTGAAAACAATCAGACTCCGGAAGGAATCCGCATCCCGGCTGCACTCGCAAAATACACGGGATTCGATAACATCCGGTAATCAAAGATTACCGTAAACGGCGGCAGGTAAAACATTTGCCCGCTTTTACCGTTCTCAATATAGCCTGAAACGGCAAGAGAAATTATCTTCTGCATTATGAAAAAGCTTTTCATCCTACTGTGCATCCTCAGTCTGTCCCTTGTCAGGATTCAGGTATCGGCACAGGCGGTAACCGATGAGCAGCTTGGGCTGATGTATTACAACAACAAGGAGTTCGACAAAGCTGCCGCCCTCTTCGACCGGCTTTTCAACGAAAAGCCCAACCTTTTTAACTACACTTACCTGATGCAGAGCCTGCTTGAACTCAACGATTTTGACCAGGCCGAGAAAATAGTGAAAAAACAGGCCAGGCGTTTCCCGGATGATGCCCGCTACGTGGTGGATCAGGGTTACTTGCTGCTGCGCACCAATCAGGGCAATAAGGCCGCGAAAATCTTCGAACAGGCCATCAGGGACCTGCCCGCCGAACAGCGCAAGGTTGCCGAGCTGGCCAACTCGTTTATCTCGAGACGCGAGAACGATTACGCCATCCGCGCTTACCTGAAAGGCCGGCAGCTGCTGGCGCCACAGTACACCTTTGGCTTCGAATTGTCGAACCTTTATGAGATTTC
>CAZDBX010000110.1:0-4942 GCA_964503805.1 uncultured Lentimicrobium sp.
TGCTGAAGAAACTTTACCCCTACCTCCCCATGATGAAGGAAGCGAAGACATCTATACTCAAGATGTTCTTCGGTTACAAACTCACTGAAACTGACAATCCATACTACTCTCACCTGTTGCGCTGGCACAACACTTCGCGCATTCAGAATTATTTCAGTGAATCGGTTACCAACGGCCTCAACGGATATGATCCGCTGGATGAAATAGGTAAAAACCTTGCGGAGAACTTCAGCCAATGGGGAGACCTTGCCAAATCGCAATACCTGGAATCAACCATCTTTATGTCCGGATATCTGCTTTCATCCCAGGGAGACCGTATGGCCATGGCCAATTCAGTGGAAGGCCGGTATCCGTTTCTGGATCACAGGGTGATTGAATTTGCCGCCGGACTGCCTGAAAGCTACAAACTGAACAGCCTCAACGAGAAGTTTATCCTGAAAAAGATGATGCAGGGCAAAATCCCGGAATCCATACTTCACAGGCATAAACAAGCCTACAGGGCTCCGGTTTCTTCAAGTCTTGCAGGCGCGCAGGCTCCGGATTATGCTAAAGAAATGCTCAATGAAAGTGCGATCCGGTCGACCGGAATCTTCGACCCCGAAAAAGTAAATAAACTCGTTGATAAACTAGGACAGCCCGGCAATCAGGCAACAGAAGTCGAAAACATGGCCATTGCAGGGATACTCTCCACCCAGTTGCTGGATCATTTCTTTATCAGCGATACCGTACTTGTTGCACCCGGAGAAAAGCCCGCAAATTTGAGGATATTCAGAGACTGATCCGATTAACTGCCTGCATATTAGTACAATACGCAACGACTGGCTTTAACGGGTATTTTGTAACTTTGCCGGCTGAAACTTTGAAAAACCATACCTTATGAAAGCATACGTATTTCCCGGACAGGGAGCCCAGTTTGTGGGCATGGGCAAAGATCTCTACGACAACAATGCCATGGCGAAAGAGATGTTTGAAAAAGCCAACGAAATTCTTGGCTTTCGCATCACCGACCTGATGTTCGCCGGCACCGACGAAGACCTTCGCCAGACCAGGGTGACACAGCCAGCCATATTCCTGCATTCGGTAATCCTTGCCAAAACCCTGGGCGAATCGTTTCAGCCCGATATGACCGCCGGTCATTCATTGGGTGAATTTTCGGCATTGGTGGCTGCCGGTGCATTGTCGTTCGAAGACGGACTCAGGCTGGTTTATGCCCGCGCCATGGCCATGCAGAAAGCCTGCGAAGCCGAGCCGTCAACCATGGCCGCCATTCTTGGACTGGCCGACGAAAAAGTTGAAGAAGTTTTATCAGGAATTGACGAAATAGTAGTTCCCGCAAATTACAACAGTCCGGGACAACTGGTGATCAGCGGCTCGGTGAAAGGTATTGAAGTTGCCTGCGAACAGTTGAAAGCGGCCGGCGCCAAACGCGCACTTCCGCTCAAAGTGGGAGGCGCCTTCCATTCTCCGCTGATGGAACCTGCCCGCGTTGAACTTGCGGCGGCAATCAATGCAACCAACTTTAATACACCTGTTTGCCCCGTTTATCAGAATGTAAGCGGCAAGCCGAATACCGACCCGACTCAGATCCGCGAAAACCTCATCGCGCAGCTTACTGCCCCGGTCCGGTGGACCCAGAGCGTTCAAAATATGGTTGCCGGCGGCGCTTCCCATTTTGTGGAAGTAGGACCGGGCACCGTTCTTCAGGGACTTGTAAAAAAAATAGCTCCCGATGTGGAAGCGGTAAGTGCATAAACTTTAGCAAGTGATAAAAAAAAGCCGGTCACCCGGCTTTTTTTATTCTTTTCCGATCATTACCTCGGTCGACTTAATGATGGCATACACCTCATCACCCGGCTTCAGGTTCAGCTCCTGCACACTTTCCATGGTGATAACCGAACTCAGCCGATTGCCCCCGCCGATGTCAAGAATTACACGCGCGGTAACCACACCGGGCTTGATTTCCGTAATGACCCCTTTAATCTGATTTCGTGCACTGATTTTCATGATGCTTCACATTTTGGCCGACAGGTTTAACATTTCACTGTCCATAAAGTTCACACAAACGCGCTAAACTGTTGAAAGAATCAATTCTTCATTGCGGAGATATCAGGAATACCCTGACAGGAAACCGGAAAACTGCACCGGAATGTGTGCTGAAACAACCGGCTTATACCAGCAGCCTTTCCATGGCGATCTTTACCAGCATCGCAGTATTCCGGGCACCCAGCTTACAAAGCAGATTTTTGCGGTAGCTGTTAATGGTTTCTACACCCAGAAACATCCGTTCAGCTATTTCGGGGTTGGTAAATCCATCAACAATGTACTTCAGCAGTTCGGTTTCACGGTTGGTTAGCCATATCTGCGGTTCACTGCGACGGTGGAGCATTACATCGATCTCTTCACATAGAAACAACTGGTTCTTATACACCGTTTCAATACTCAGTATGATTTCATCGGGCATGGCATTTTTAATCACGTAACCAGATGCTCCGTTAGACAACATGCGTTTGACCACAGAATAGTCGCAATAACTTGTGAGGGCTACAATTCTCACATCAGGGCATGTGGATTTGATCTGTTTACACAAATCAAGCCCGCTGGCATCGGGCAGGTTGATGTCGAGCAGCACCACCTGAGGATCGCAGCGGACAATAACGGAAACAGCTTCCTGACCGGAATAGGCAACATCGCAAACCACGGCTACCTTCGACTCATCAATCAGCTTGCGCAGGCCTTCCACAACCATTTTGTGATCGTCAACGATGACAACTTTAATGGGTTCCATATTAACACCTTAAATCATAAAACTCACACTCACTTCCGTCCCTTTGCCGGGTGCAGAGACAATATCCACTGTTCCCCGGAACATTCCGGCCCGGCTCCTGATGTTATCCAACCCTGTGCCCGTGACAGCATCAGCCGGATTAAAGCCTTTACCATCGTCATGAACCGTGAGGGTAACCGAATCCATCTGCTGTACCAGTTGTACATTGATTCCAGCAGCCGAAGCATGTTTCAGGGCATTGTTCACCAATTCGTGAATGGTGCGGTAAATCATGACTTCAAGCCGGGGTTCAAGTCTTTTCTCCTCACCGAAGAAATGAAATATCAGATTGGGTATACTGCTGCAGAAATCGTTGATGGCAACTTTTAGTCCGTAACGTGAAAGCGATTCCGGCATCATGTTATGGGCTACTCTCCGAAGCTCCTTCATGGACTCATCAAGCAAACCAACAACCCTGTTGAATTTCTGAACATCATCGGATTCAAGTATTACCCCGTTTTTTACATCAAACAGGTTGAGTTTCACCGCCGACAACATACCCCCGAGACCGTCGTGCAGGTCGCGTGCCAGGCGGCTTCGCTCTGCAGTTTCGCCATCAAGGACTGACTGTGTGGCTATGGTAAGTTTCTCCTGCTCGAGCTGTTTGACCTTCTGTTCGGCCAGGGACCGGCGCTGTTTCAGGTATTTTTGCCTCAGTACCAGTAACAACAATGCTATAAAAAAGATTAATGTACCGGTCAGAATCCCAATCCATTGTAACTTCTGTCTGTTCCTTAGGTTATTGATAATCAGTTCTTTTTTCTCACTTTCATATTTCACCTCCATCTCGGATATCTTATCCCTGAATTCATCTTCCTGGGCTTCGTTTTTAAGTTTGACATAGGCTGTATAAAACTTCAGCGCATGCTGTTTGTCACCGGCCTGAATGCTCAGGGTAGTCAGCAGATCATAATGATAAATCATATCTGATTTATTTGAGGTATCTGCAAGAGAAAAAGCCTCGAAAGCCACTTCACGGGCTTTCTCAAAGTCACTGTGTTTCATATAATAATCTGCCAGCAGCCTCAATGCTTCCGCCCTGAGATGATCATTTCCGGTTTGCTCACTGATTTCATAAGCTTCGCGGGCATATTTCAGTGCTTCGCCGTCATTGTTAAGCCCGATGGCGGCACTTCCGGCCCGTACCAGGCAAGCTCCGGTAAAAAAAAGATCATTCAGTTGCCTGAAAACCCCTACAGCCTCCTTGCCGTAGCCAAAAGCTTCTTCAAATTTCCTTTGCGATGACAAACTCAGGCAGAGGTTTATGAGGCTGATACCCCTTGAACGGTCGACGGGAAGCCGGTACTGAATCTCAAGGGCTTTTCTCATGTATTCATCATGCTTTCCGTTATTGCCCATTTCATTATAAATGGTACCCATATTGGCAAGTGTCTGCGCAATCCTGAAATCATCTTTCTGTCCTGTATAATAATCAAGCACTTTCTGAAGCTTTGCCAGCGCCTCCTCAAATTTAAACATCAGCCTGCAGGCTGTACTGATATTACAAAGCTGGTTCATGGTTGCATCTTCATTGCCTGCCTCTTTATATTCCTCATAAGCCCTGGTAAAAAAGTAACCGGCGCTGTCGGCCATCCCCCGGGCCAGGTACAAGGACCCGAGGTTTGCAAAAGCACCACCTACCCACTCCCGGTTATCTGATTGCCTGCTGAAATCCATTTGCTGCCGCACTGTCTGCAATGCTGACTGATGATCGTTCGCTTCATAATAATCGAACAGCTGATTGTAGGCATTGAATTTTTCAACTCCTTTAGCCCGTGATATCACATTTAAAAGAGAGTCGGTACAGGATGCCGCATATCCCTGAAACGAAAAAGTGAGACACCACCCCCCCACCAATAAGATGATGCAGATCCTGCGGAAAAATGTCACATAATTGCTTTGACCAAACCAAAAGCTTAACATCTGAAAAAGGAATAATTTGAGTTTATGCAAATGTATCAATCATTTCCTGCATTCAAAAACCCCCAAAAGGGGGTATTTTCTGATGGAAGGGCTGAATAGTTTTGCACCAGTTTCAAACTTAAAAATATTACTATGAAAAAATTATCTGTATTGATTGCCTTCTTTACCACAATGGTTCTGCTTTCAACCTCCTGC
>CAZDBX010000110.1:4952-9845 GCA_964503805.1 uncultured Lentimicrobium sp.
GCACAAAAGATGATGATAAGCCTTCCCTCAAAAGCGAAAAACAGATTCTGGGCATCGTATTCAATCAGTTTACTCCTGCAGTGGTCGCAACCGTTGATCAGGATAACAAGACCGTGACTGCGGTAATTCCTGCAAACGGGAACATCACAGCACTTATTCCGACCATCACAGTTTCAAGCGGTGCAACCGTAAACCCGGCTTCCGGAACGGTTGTGGATTTCACCGCTCCGGTGGCATTTACGGTTACTGCCGAAGACGGGAGCAGTTCAGCGTATGTGGTTACCGTTACCTCCGAAGGCGGCGGCATGGGTTCAGAAACCCTTACAGGAAGTATGTCGGCAAACCGCACCCTTGTCAACCGCAATGATGGAATTGATTATATTATTGACGGAAATTTCTACATCGAAGGGAATGCACTGTTAACCGTGGAGCCGGGAGTAAAAATCGCATTTACCGGCGTGGGCAGTGGCATCAGTGTCGGCGAAAATGCCGGATTAAGAATGGTGGGAACAGCCCAGCAACCCATTATCCTGACCGGACCTGTGAACAACCAGAATAAAGGTTCATGGGATCAGGTAAGTATCTATTCGAGCCGCAGCGACAATCAGTTTGAATATGTGGAGTTTATCAACGGCGGCAGCGACGAAGACTGGGCGGTGGTAGTTTTGTTATACAATGCAAAACTTAAAATGAATAACTGCCTGATTGACGGATCACTTGGCAGTGGAGCCATGACTTCCGATGTGTCACAGAAATTCACGGGCTTTGATAACAACACCATCAAAAACTGCGAAAGGTATCCCATCAGAATGGCTGACCTTTCACATTGCAGCGTGCTGAATGAAACCTCACAGCTCGCCCTCAACAACCGTCCGATGGTCTGGGTTAACGGTCTGAGCATGAGCGAGGATTTTACCCTGAATAAAACCACGGTTCCCTACGCTTTTGAAAACAGCGCTTATGTTGAAAAAAATCTGAGTATTGACAAAGGAGTTCAGATTTTGTTCAGCGCTGATACCTGGATGAATGTAATCAATTCGGGGAGGCTGCAGGTGAACGGAACAGCCTCGGAGCCGGTGCTTTTCTCAAAACTGACTGCCAGTGCATCTAACTGGGAAGGGCTATACATTTCAACTGATCACGAAAACTCACTCAGCAATTGCATCATTGAGTATGCAGGCTCAAACAGCACTTTTAAATGCAATGTGGCGGTTGAATATAATGCAGCCCTCTCCATGAACAATGTGACACTCAGAAATTCGAAATACTACGGGATCGGACTACACGATGACAGCATCATAACACATACCAATGTCTCGTTCTCAGGCAACCCTTCGGGCAATGTTTATAATTTCGATACCGGTGAAGTAAGCGGCAGCTTATAGTGTGTTTTGCCTCATCCGGAAGGTTTTTTCTCCCGGATCAAAACCGGACAACGGGTTTTATGCCTTAGTCCGGTTTCTTATTATTATAATTCCTTTCGCAGGATATTCAGAAACCGTGTTTTACTGATGTAGTGATCGGCAAGCAATTTTCCGTCTTTGATCAACCCGAAGGTTCCGTAACCGGTTGGCGCATGCCTGGCTTGTTCCGGGGTTTCCAGCCTCGTAATGTTAAGTTCCAGATGATTTTCGGCGGCAGCCTCCTTCAGGTCGCTGACGGCTTTCTGATGCCAGGGGCACTGATCGGCATAGAGCAGGTGCCAGCCCTGATAATTATCAAGTTGCGAAGTCCGGTCAATCAGCGAAGGGGCCGGCGCACCGGGCCGGAAGGCTTTATAAAGCAGTTCAAAGCGGCCGAGCTGATCACAAACTACATATCCATTTTTCTCAAAAAGACGCTTGCCGGCCATCCAGGTACCGCTGCTGCACATCGTGCAAACCCCGTTCATACCTTGTGACAAAGCCTTTTCTTCGAGAATAGCAAGCATTTTACCGGCAGTGCCCTGGCTTCGGGATGCTTTCCGGTACATGGCAATGCATTGAATAAACATGTAATTCTCTGCTGAAACCGGCCGCCATGCCGCTCCGGAAGGCATGTATTCGGCAAAGCCGATTATGCCATCAACGTCCTTGTTTACCAAAAGAAGCCGGACCTCTTTGTTATATGGCAACCGAAGCCAGGCCACTTTGCATTGATAGCCCGCTGATTTACTATCCTTGCTGCAGCAGATCCCTGTTTCAAACGCGTCCTCAGCACTTGCTTCGATAAATACCAGATTACCCTCTTTTATCATAGCGATATGACTTTCATCTGAAAGTGGGACAGCCGGAATCATTGCCCCTCCTGCCGTACCCATACCTGAGCATACTGTTTTCAAACCATTAATAATCTTCAGACTCTTCTCCCGTATTGCTCTTCGTAATATTTCAGGTAATCGCCCGAAGTAACGTCGTTAAGCCATCCCTCATTATTCAGATACCAGTCAACGGTGGTTTCAAATCCTTCAGTAAATCTGACAGAAGGCTCCCACCCCAACTCATTTTTAATTTTTGAAGCATCAATGGCATAGCGGAGATCGTGTCCGGCACGATCTTTAACAAAGGTTATCAGTTTTTCCGACTCCCCGGTTCCACGTCCGAGTTTGTGGTCCATGATCTCACATAGTTTCCTGATCAGCTGAATGTTCTGCCACTCGTTGTTACCGCCGATGTTATAGGTCTCCCCCAGCCTTCCATTATGAAAAATTAAATCAATGGCTTTGGCATGATCAACCACATACAGCCAGTCGCGGACATTTTCGCCTTTTCCGTAAACCGGCAGGGGCTTTTTGTTACGGATGTTATGAATAAACAACGGAATAAGCTTTTCGGGAAACTGGTAAGGGCCGTAGTTGTTGGAACAGTTTGAAAGCACTACCGGCAAGTGATAGGTATGAAAATAAGCCCTTACCAGGTGATCGCTGCTTGCCTTGCTCGCAGAGTAGGGGCTTCGCGGGTCGTAAGGGGTGGTTTCAAGGAACTTTCCTTCATCTTCAAGGGAACCATAAACTTCATCCGTGGAAATATGGTAAAACCGTTTTCCCGAACTATCCTCCCCCCAGGTAGCCTTCGCGGCATTCAGAAGATTAACAGTTCCGACAATATTGGTCAGGATAAATTCCATCGGGTTTAAAATAGAACGGTCAACATGCGATTCGGCCGCCAGATGGATTACCCCGTCGAACCTGTATGCCGAGAACAATTCAAGCATTCGCCCGCCGTCAGTAATATCGGCCTTCTCAAAAATATAATTGGGACAGTCTTCAACATCCTTCAGGTTGGCAAGGTTGCCGGCATAGGTTAGCTTATCAAGATTAACAATCCTGTAGTCAGGATACTTTTTTACAAACAGTCGGACAACATGAGAACCGATAAAGCCGGCTCCTCCCGTGATCAGGATGGTTTTCATAATTATAATTTTAAAGTTATTTTTTATTTGCCAGGGCTTTTTCCCAGTTCCAGGCAGAAAGCATCATTTCATCCAGTGACTTTCCGGCTTTCCACCCCAGTTCCCTGTTGGCCAAAGAAGTATCTGCCCATACTTTTTCCACATCGCCCGGCCGGCGGTCAACGATCTGATAATTGAGCTTTTCACCGCTCACTTTCTCGAAAGATTGTATCACTTCCAGCACACTGAAACCGTTGCCTGTTCCCAGATTAAAAACTTCGAAGGCTGACGCTGACGTACCGGAGATCATTCTGTCAACGGCGACCACATGGGCTTTGGCAAGGTCAACCACGTGAATATAATCGCGTATGGCTGTTCCGTCGGGGGTATTGTAATCACTCCCGAATACGTTCAGCACCGGCCTCAACCCGATTGCTGTCTGGGTTATAAAGGGCACCAGGTTGTTGGGAACGCCCAGCGGCAGCTCACCAATCAGGGCAGAGGCATGCGCCCCGATGGGATTAAAGTACCTGAGTGCAATGGTTTTGAGTCCGTGGGCTTCCACCGCAAAACGCAGAATCTGTTCCGACATCTGCTTGGTATTCCCATATGGCGACCAGGCTTCTTTCACAGGGGAAGTTTCGCGTACCGGCAACGCGTCGGGTTGTCCGTAAACCGTGCACGACGAAGAAAAAACCAGGTTGGGGATATGATGCTCCTTCATTCCTTCCAGGACATTAAGCAGCGAATCAAGGTTGTTGCGGTAATACTTCAGGGGCTCCAGCATGGACTCGCCTACAGCTTTGAAAGCGGCAAAATGTATAATTCCGTCAAGTTTCTGCTGTGCCGCAAAGAAATCCCTGCTTTCATCCCGGTCGGCAAGATCAACTTTACTGAATTCAGGTCGCTTACCGCAAATATCGGCAATCCGGTCAACCACTTCTGCACGGGAATTGGAAAGGTTATCCGCAATGATTACTTCACAACCCCGCTCCAGCAGTTCCACAACAGTATGCGAGCCGATATAACCAGTTCCGCCTGTTACGAGTATCCTCATACCTGACTATTTATTTTCATGCATTTTAGAGACTTTATTGCTCTGGAGCCGGTATTTTTCACCGCTTTCGGGACAAACGGCGACACCGCCGGCATCAAAGTTAAGCCGGTGACCGTACTCACTCATCCATCCGATCTGCCGGGCAGGATTTCCGACCACCAGTGCATAAGCGGGCACCGAACGCGTTACCACTGCACCGGCTCCGATAAATGCATACTCGCCGATATCATGTCCGCAAACAATGGTGGCATTCGCACCTATGGATGCCCCTTTATGAACTTTTGTCACCGCATATTGTCCTTTTCTGACCACCGCACTCCTTGGGTTTACGATATTGGTAAAAACCATGGAAGGCCCGAGAAAAACATCATCTTCACAAATAACGCCGGTATAAACAGAGACATTGTTCTGCACCTTCACATTATTTCCGAGTACAACACCCGGCGATACCACCACATTCTGCCCCA
>CAZDBX010000111.1:0-9819 GCA_964503805.1 uncultured Lentimicrobium sp.
GTTTTTATCAAACAGCTCCTCGAGTTAAATAATACCGGCATTAAACAAAGCAGTGGCTATCTGCTGATTACTTGCTTCGATACTCTCCGGTGTAAAAGGGAGGCCTTTCAGGTAAGTGTCGCGGCTTTTGAAATCAGCCCCGCCTTTTCCCCCATCCTTGCCACCCGCAAGTGAATCTGAAGGCATGAGTTCACTGCCGTCTTCGGCAAACTGATCGGACATTACCTCCCGCTTGTTGCTGAGCCTCCAGTTGTCTTCGAGCCTGCGCCTGCCCCATTTTCGTGTAAATTCACTGAATCCCATGCTGATGGCAGTAGGGTTGTAAAAATACCACCCGCCTCCGCCAAGCGCGGAAGTGCCGCGTGTGGGGTCAACGATCTGCCTGGTCTGAAGACTGGCGCCCGCCATTTCCTGCAAACGCTCTTCCTCTTCACGTTTTTTTCTTTCCTCTTCTTTTCTTGTGTATTCCGCGATTGCCTTGTCAATGATGGCAAGTCGTTCGGCTTCGGGTAACGCGGCCAGGTGCTGCAAACTATCCTGAATATATACGATCTGCAGGTTCTCAACGAGGCGGGTAAGGATTTCGGTTTTGGTTTCGATTTTTTCGGCATCCGGGAAGTCCTTTGGCAGGGACATCAGCGTTGTGTCGTAATAAGCCTGGGCGTTCCGGTAATCTTTTGCGGCGAAGTATATATCAGCAAGCCGCAGCGAGGAAATTGATTTCTGGTAGTCATTGGAGAAACTACTGGCAACGGATTTCCTTAAGTGGCTGATTCCGAGGGTGTCATTCTTGTCCTTAAGGGCGATGTCGGCCAGTGCATAGTAAATCTGATCCTGGAAGTCCTTGTTTTTCATATCCCTGAGCATTTTTTCAAGTTCACGGATGATGAGTTTCTTGTCGCCCGTATTGGCGTTGTAAACCCTGGCCAGGTTGATGCGGGCATTAAATGCCATTTCAAAGGAAGCAGGGCTTTTCAGGACTTTGGTAAAATATTCTCCGGCCCGGCTGTCTTTGCCTTCGGCCTGATATATCTGTGCCAGAATATAGTTCAGCCGTGTTTTAAGTTTTGCATTGCTGTTTAACGGAATGGCTTTTTCTATCTGTTCCCTGGCCAGGTTCAGCTTGCCCTGAGCAATGTACATGTCGGCATAGACCAGCGGCAGTTCCTTGCGAACCACCCAGGGCAGCAGTGTCTGGGCCGACTCTTTGTTCAGTTCATCCAGGATGGTCACAGCCTTGTCGTATTGCTTCTGCTGCTTGTAGGTTTTCCCCAGCCAGAGCCTGGCTTCGAAACTTACCGGATCGTAGTTGTACTGACGGGTAACATATTCGAAAGCCCTGCGTGCAGCATTATAGTCCTGTTTGTAAAAATTGGCCTTGCCAATCAGCATATAACTCCGGATAACCCACTTAACATGCTCCTTTTTGTCGAAAAACATCGAATGGCGCTGGATTACCTTTGAAGCTTTTTCAATAGCCCTGTCCATATTCGGATTGATTGTCTGGGCATTGGTTTCAGTACCATAATTATATATCTGCAAAACGGAAGCATAATTGTCCTTGGCGTTTTTCCGCAATTCGGCGGCGCCTTCCTTCAGGCTTTCATTCCCATTCCAGTAGGCATTATAATGAGCGGTAAGGTTATGATAGGCCCTCCTGGTGAATGTATTCTTTTTTGTAGAACAGGCGGAAATCAAAACGGAAAGCAGCAATGCCCAGAAGGCAATTTGTCGCAGGTTTACGGTATTTGTAGTCAAGGATATGCGGGTTTTCAGTTTCACTATAAATAACTGATAATTTGCAAAAATATTTTATTTTTTTGAAACGGCCCCAAAACTCAGTAAATAAACCGTTTCCTTTTTTCTGCATGACCGGTTTCTGCCTTTGCCTTGCCTTTAAGCCGGCGATACTTTCACAGAAGTATTCATCCATGAATCCGGGAATAAATTGGCCGGGTATCTGGTTTTTTCCGATATTTGTGCCCTCAATTTCAAGATGATTAAATCCCGGTTATGGCATCCTTCAGGAGAACCTCCGATAGTAATGACGAGCGGAAAGTCCGCTGGTATCATAAGCTGAGGGATAAATACAGGTTGGTAATTCTCAATGAAGATACTTTCGAAGAGAAATTGTCATTCAAGCTTTCGCGCCTGAATGTATTTGTTGTAACAGGGACACTTGCCATCATTCTGATTTTCCTGACCACATATCTTATTGCCTTTACCCCCTTGCGCGAGTATATTCCCGGATACAGTAATGCTAATCTGCAGAAAGACCTTTATGAACTGCAGGTGAGAACCGATTCAATCGGGGAAGCCCTGAAAAACCGTGATCTTTATATTTTAAACCTTAAAAGGCTGCTTTCCGGTGAAGTAATTCCGTTGCCGGATCAGCCAGCGATTCAGACTGATTCATTGGTCAGGCCCGGATATTCCAGAATCAGCAACCTCAGGTCTAAAGAAGATTCCTTATTGAGGAAAGAATATGAACAGGAGAATCTTTATAACCTGAATCTTGATTCCAGGTCTTCGCCGCGGCAGAATACGCCTGTCAGTAAACTTAATTTTTATGCGCCCGTAAAGGGGATTGTTACAAACCGGTTTGATGCTTCCAGGAGGCATTACGGCATTGACATCGCTACCCGGCAAAACGAAGCAGTAAAGGCGGCATACGATGGCGTGGTGTTTTTCTCGGAATGGACGGCAGAAACCGGAAATGTTATCGCGATACAGCATACAGGGGCGGTAATCACTGTTTACAAGCACAACTCCGTACTTTTGCGCAAGCAGGGTGCATACGTGCGGGCCGGAGAATCCATTGCGATCATAGGGAATACCGGCGAATATTCAACCGGGCCTCATTTGCATTTTGAATTGTGGATCAACAGTTCTCCGGTTGATCCTGAAAAATATCTTACTTTCTGAGAAGCTGATGTCGGCAATTACCAAAAAGAAAAGTCTGGCCATTCTGGGTTCGACCGGTTCCATTGGGTCGCAGGCCCTGGATGTGGTGAGGAAGCAATCCGGGCATTTTAGTGTTGAAGTGCTTTCAGCGCAGAACAATGCCTCCCTGCTGATCGAGCAGGCGGTTGAGTTCAGGCCCAACGCCGTTGTTATCGGCGCTGAGCACCTTTACCAGAAAGTTGCTTCGGCGCTTCAGCCTCTTGATATCAAGGTATATACCGGAGAAGAGGCGCTGGTGCAGGTGATTGCGATGGAATCCATAGATATGGTACTGATCGCCCTGGTCGGATATGCAGGCCTCCGCCCCACACTTGCCGCCATTGAAGCCGGAAAACAAATTGCCATTGCCAATAAGGAAACTTTTGTGGTAGCCGGTGAACTGGTGACCACACTGGCAAGGGAAAAGGGGGTTAACCTTTATCCGGTAGATTCTGAGCACTCGGCGATATTCCAGTGTCTGGCCGGGGAATTTCACAATCCAGTGGAAAAAATTTTTCTGACAGCTTCAGGCGGGCCATTCAGGGGGAAAAATAAACAATACTTACAACAGGTTACGAAAGCCGAAGCCCTGAAGCATCCCAACTGGACAATGGGATGCAAAATAACCATTGATTCAGCGACCCTGATGAATAAGGGACTGGAAGTTATTGAAGCAAAATGGCTCTTCGGTCTTGGTGCGGACCAGATCGATGTGGTTGTTCACCCGCAGTCCATTATCCACAGCATGGTGCAGTTCGGCGATGGCTCCATAAAGGCCCAGATGGGGCTTCCGGATATGCGCCTGCCAATTCAGTATGCCCTTTCCTATCCGCATCGCTTAAGGTCAGCGTATCCCCGTTTTGATTTTCTAAGTCATCCCGAACTTACTTTTGAACAACCTGACCGGGAAAATTTCCGCTGTCTCGATCTGGCTTACCATGCAATGAAGTCAGGTGGTAATATTCCCTGCATTTTAAATGCAGCCAATGAGGTAGCCGTAAATGCTTTTCTGAAAGACCAGATAAAATTTCTTCAGATACCTGACATAATCGAAGCCTGCATGCTCCGGGTTGGTTTTGACCGTAATCCGGATTTTTCGGTATATTCCGGAACTGATCAGGAAGCAAGGCAGATTGCCCGGGAAATAATCGGCAATCAGTTGGTGTCTGGCTGAACCTAAAACATGTATTTTTGTTAAACTCATTCATTTTTTATTCTGACCTCAAAGTATGGAAATCCTCGTTAAAGCTGCTCAGTTACTTTTAAGCCTGTCAATTCTCGTTATCTTTCATGAATTCGGACATTTTATTTCTGCCAAGATCTTTAAAACCCGTGTGGAGAAATTTTACCTTTTCTTCAATCCCTGGTTTTCCCTCTTTAAATTCAAAAAGGGCGAAACGGAGTATGGCCTGGGTTGGCTGCCG
Source organism: uncultured Lentimicrobium sp. (assembly GCA_964503805.1). Classification (GTDB taxonomy): domain Bacteria; phylum Bacteroidota; class Bacteroidia; order Bacteroidales; family Lentimicrobiaceae; genus Lentimicrobium. Next base: position 4,368 of record CAZDBX010000111.1, read on the forward strand.
CTTGGCGGATACGTCAAGATCTCCGGAATGATTGACGAGTCGATGGACAAGGAGCAGATGCAACTGCCTCCCCAACCTTTCGAATTCAGGAGCAAGCCTGCCTGGCAAAGGCTGATCATCATGCTGGGAGGAGTTACTGTCAACATCCTGCTTGCCATTGCAATTTATATAGGGATGCTCTGGATCTGGGGTGAACAGTATCTGCCGACGTCCGAAGTTAATAAATATGGTATTGTTGCTGACTCTGTGGCCCAGGAGATGGGGCTGCGCAACGGCGACAAAATCCTTTCGGTGGATAATGAGCCTGTTGAAGATTTCTTTAAGATCCCCGGCAAAATCATTCTTGACAAAGCAAAGACCATACAGGTTGAGCGCGACGGACAGCCTTTCAATGTTCTGATTCCTGAAGGTTTCCTTGCCCGTTTGCTCAAGCATCAGTCCCCCGATTTTATCAACGCCCGTATGCCATTTGTCATCGCGGGGTTTTCTGCTGAATCTGCCGCCAAAGCGGCCGGCGTGCTCGAAGGTGACCGTATTGTTGGGATCAACGATCTTGAAGTGTTGTATTTTGATCAGTTCAGGGAAGTAATCCCGGAATACAGAAATCAGGATATCAGCCTTAAAGTATTGCGACAGGCTGATACCCTTACTTTTAACCTCAGATTACCCGAATCAGGCCTGATAGGTGCAATGACCAATCCTGCCGATTATTTTTCTTTCAAGGATAAGCAATATTCCTTTTTAGCCGCTATTCCGGCAGGGTTTAACCGGACATGGAAAGGTGTCGGGAATTACCTGAAACAGCTTAAACTGATCTTTTCCCCGGAAGCGAAGGCGTATGAATCTGTCGGAGGTTTTATTACAATCGGAAATATTTTCCCTTCTACCTGGGACTGGCAGGCATTCTGGAGCCTTACGGCCTTTCTTTCCATCATGCTGGCAATCCTGAACGTACTTCCGATTCCTGCCCTCGACGGCGGGCATGTAATGTTCCTGTTTTATGAAATCATAACCGGGCGGAAACCCTCCGATAAATTCTTGGAATATGCGCAGATCGTTGGAATGGTGCTGCTTTTCGGCTTGCTGATCTTTGCCAACGGAAATGATATCGTGAAATTGTTCAGATAACATTAGAAACAGGCTTTCCCTGTATTCCTTTATTTATTCAGAGAAACCATTGCCTGGATTCAGTTCTGGTATGGAGAGTTAATGACAATGCTGATATGGGTGCCGTAGCTGAACGGGCATTCTTCCGGTACAGGCAGGATAGATAGCAATGGCATCAAGGGGGAAGGCTTTAAGGCCTGATCAATCTTCAAGTTTATCCTTCAGCGATTTGAATCCCTGTCCGAGTATCTCATTGGCATCCATGACCGTAAGGAATGCTTTCGGATCAATTTTATTGATGAATTCCTCAAGCATGGCCAGCTCGCGGCGGTTTACCACCGTAAAGATCACCTTCTTTTCATTTCCGTTATACATGCCTTCACCGGACAGAAAAGTGCCTCCGCGGTTCAGGTCGTTGATGATTTTATCACGGATGGCTTCGTGCTGATCCGAAACGATGAAAATGGTTTTCTCATAGGAAACCCCTTCCAGCACAGCATCAATCACTTTGCCCATCACAAAAATCGTAATCCATGAATACAGCGGGATATGCCAGTCGCCGAACGCAACAAATCCCAGCAGTACAATCACGGAATCAACGCCCATCATCAGCTGGCCAAGCGGAAGACGGGTGTACCTTGCAATGATCATGGCGATGACATCTGAACCTCCTGAGGTAGCTTTTGCCTTGAAGATAAGGCCGACCCCCACACCCACCAGGGCACCGCCGAAAATGGATGAGAGCAGCGGATCGCTGTCGACCAATGGTTTGAATTCTGAGAAATAAGAGAATAAATCCACAAATATGGAAGTCAGGACGAATCCGGTGACCGTTTTTGCTCCGAAGCGGGGCCCGAGGATCTTTGTGCCAAGAATTGTAAGCGGAATGTTAAAGGCCAGTGCCGTAAGACCTACCGGCCACCCGAGCAGGTGATGAATCACGATGGAAATGCCGTAAATTCCTCCCGGGACTATTTTGTAAGGTGTGATAAAAAACACATAACCGGCGGATACCAGAAGGGTTCCCACGGTGATCAGGCCGTAGGAGATAAACCACTTCCGGGTGAACCGTTTTTCCTTCTGTAAAAAAGCCATTTTAGCCGGATTTTAATGATTTAAAAAGACGACTGAAGACGATGCAGGGCTACTCTGAAATTTTGTCGCGCAGCGATTTAAATCCTTCGCCAAGGATTTCATTGGCATCCACAACGGTTACAAACGCTTTGGGGTCAATCTGGTGGATATACTCCTCCAGTATTGCAAGCTCCCTCCGGTTAAGAACGGTAAAAATGATGGTTTTGTCGGCATCGTTATACATTCCTTTGCCCGGAATATAGGTGCCGCCGCGGTTCAGGTCATTGATGATTTTATCGCGGATCTGCGCGAATTCTTTTGAGATGATGAAGAGTGTCTTGTCATAGCTGACACCCTGCATGGTAATGTCAATTACCTTTCCGGTAACAAAAATTACAATCCATGAATAGAGGGGTATTTTCCAATCCTGAAATACCACGAGCCCGAAGAGCACAATTACCGAATCCACGTAGATCATCAGCTGCCCCAAGGGGAGACGGGTATACTTTGCGATAATCATGGCAACAATATCCGAACCGCCGGAAGTGGCTTTGGATTTGAAAATAAGACCAAGTCCGAACCCGATCAGAACACCTCCGAACACACAGGCCATCAGCACGTCTCCGGCAAGGCCCAGGGGATCGTTTTCCCCTACGATCATGGTCAGCATGTCCATAAAAACCGATGTCAGCACAAAGCCGATCACAGTTTTAACCCCAAACCGGGGCCCCAGAACTTTTATGCCGATGATGGTAAGCGGAACATTCAGCACAAGCCCGAACAGCCCTACCGGAATACCCGTTGGCCAGAACGAAAACAGCCCTTTGGTAAGATGGTGTACCACGATCCCGATACCATAAACGCCTCCGGGAACAATGTTGTACGGGTTGATGAAAAACACAAAACCTGCCGCAAGTATGAACGATCCGATGACGATCAGCGCGTAGGCGATAAACCATTTTTTCGAAAAAAGTTTCTCGTTTTGAACAAATGCCATGTTAAGTAGTTGTTAATCAATAATATTTACCAAAACCTTAAGGCGTGGCAAAGGTATATAGATTTTCCTGAAGAAATACACCTGAAAAGCAGTCTTCATCATTAGTGAATTAAATAATTGTTACAGGCTTTTTTTAAGGGCATGTATGTGTATTTTTAAGGAAAATGTTACTTTTGTTGCATTCAATGATTAATCAAGGATGAGGCTGTATAATAATTCAGCTGTTCCGGTGTTATTAATGCTGCAGACTGAAAAATCAGGGAATTCAGCTGAAGAGTTAGTTGTTTGTTATTAATTGACCCGGAGCGGGATAGCTGTGACCTGAATCTGATATGATATTTTCCCAGGATGACAGGAAGAAAAATAGTTGAGATTTTTTCGAAGCCACGATTCAGCCGGAGGTTAGCGATGACGATGTCGCTCGCCGGCCTGTTCATTTCGTCATTTGTTTATGCTCAGCAGGAGCCTCAGTTTACCCTGAATATGTTTAACCATATGGCTGTAAACCCCGGTTATGCCGGGTTGAGGGACGCCATTACGGTTACCGGATTAATGCGGCAGCAATGGATAGGGATAGAGGATGATGAAGGGAACAGGGTTTCACCTGAGAGTTTCGTTATCTCCGGTGATGCACCTGTCAGGATACTGAGGGGAGGAGTGTCAGCATCGGTAATGCAGGATAAGATCGGTTATTTCAAAGACATTTATGTCAGGCTGGGTTATGCCTATAATCGTCCTGTGGGTGATGGTGAGCTCGGAATCGGGTTCAATGTCGGGTTTCTGAATAAGTCGCTGGATATCGGCAAGCTTAAGCCTGTTGATGATGACCCGATTCTTAAAGGTGGAACGGAGAGTACCATGTTTACAGATCTGGCTGTCGGGGCTTTTTATCAGCAGCCCGGCGGATTGTATCTGGGTCTTTCAGCCACCCAGTTATTGGAAGGTGCCAGGGAGCTGGGAAGCGGCGGCCTTGATTTTCAGTTGCGCAGGCATTATTATGCAGCTGCCGGCTATGAAATTACCTGGATCAGGAATCCGGCCTATGTGTTTATTCCGGGAATCTTTGCAAAATTTGACGGAACAACTGCACAGGTCGACATCAATGCAAGGCTTCAGTACAATGAAAAATTCTGGGGCGGGCTGACATACAGGTTTCAGGAAACAGCGGCGGTAATGCTTGGAATGAGTGTAAAGGATCTGAGTTTCGGCTATGCCTATGACATACCGCTTTCGCGGATTGGCGGAGCCGGAAGTCATGAAATAATGGTGAGGTACAGTTTTAAGCTTGAGTTGGAAAAGGCCAGGAGAAGTTTCAGGAATACCCGCTTCCTTTAATTTTTAAAAAAGTTGGTTTAATAAATTATATTACTATTTTTGTCGGTCTAAAAAACGGGCAGGGATAATAAAATCAGAGTAACGCTCGTTATTTGCATTAAAATCAGGTACAAACATGAAAAGACTCTTCAACTACATCATTGCTGCCCTTATCCTGAGCAGTTGCGGAAATTCAGGTAACGGGGAACTGGTGGGTGTAAAAAAGCGTGAGAAATTTTATCAGCCCGATCCATTCGGAATGGCTTATATCCCGATGGGAAGTTTTACCATGGGAGTTGGTGATCAGGATGTGCCATATGCGCATATCAATGATCCGCGGACTGTTTCCGTAAGTGCATTCTACATGGATGAAACTGAGATCACCAATAATGAGTACCGGCAGTTTGTTTACTGGGTCAGGGACTCCATTGCAAGACGCAAGCTGGGCGAGATTAATCCCGAGGTTTATCTTGTTGAAGAGAATAAGAAAACCGGAGAAACCTATGATCCTCCTTTCCTTAACTGGAAAGCAGATATCAAATGGAACGGTGAAGAGGAGCGTGAAGCGCTGGAAGATATGTTTCTCCCTGAGCATGAACGCTATTTCCGCCGCAAGGAGATCGATACCAGGAAGTTGTTCTATGAGTATTACTGGGTTGATTTCAAAGCTGCCGCCGGGAAGGATTATTCAGCCGGAGACCCTGTGAATGCAGGTCTTGCAAACCGCCCGCAGGGACTGAAGGACCGCTCTCTTTATGTGCGTAAAGAAATCATTAATGTTTATCCCGACACCCTTGCATGGATTCATGATTATGCTTATTCATACAATGATCCTATGACTGAGCGGTATTTCTGGCATCCGGCCTACGATAATTATCCCGTAGTCGGTGTAAACTGGAAGCAGGCCAAGGCCTTCAGTATCTGGAGAACAGAGTTGCTCAGGGCTTATCTGAACAGCAA
>CAZDBX010000112.1:0-9646 GCA_964503805.1 uncultured Lentimicrobium sp.
CCGGGAAAAAGACCATTGCCTGGTGGTGGGGTTGGATTATGTACTGCCCGAATACCGGGATTTCAAAAACGGAAAATTCATATACTTCAGGTTAAATAACCGGTTTGTGGAGGAGGGCTATAAAAAAGTGATCTCAGAAGGGAAAAGTGAGAAATACTCGGCCTATCTGAGGAAGCTGGGATTCGCGCCCGGACCTGAAGGATTGTATGAAAAATCATTCGCATGACGCTAACAGGTTGAATGCAATACAATGATTTGCCGCAGGTTCCGTGTATTATAACTTCCGGACTCAGTTGACCACAGCTTATTTTTACGTAACTTTACTACGCTAACAATCATATCCTGTTGTTTTCATGCAGTCGGTATTAATCGTCAACGGAACCCTGATTTCGGATGAATCCGTAAAGCAGGAAAATATCCTGACCGGGAGCGGTAGAATTATTTCCACCGGCATAAGCATGCCTGCGCCACCCCGCGAAACCACTATCATTGATGCCGCGGGAAAATATATCATTCCGGGTGGTATTGACCCCCATGTTCATTTTGCCTTGCCAACCCCGGCGGGGCCCTCGTGCGACGATTTCAGAACAGGAAGCCTGGCCGCAATGGCTGGTGGCACTACTTTCATCATGGATTTTGTAACGCCTGCGCCCGGTCAGGACCTGGTTGAAGCACTTATACTAAGACGGCAGGAAGCGGAAATCTGCCTGTTGCCATACAAGCTTCATGTTGGTATAACCTGGTACGATCATACCATTCCGGACCAGATGCGACGCTGTGTGGAAGAAGAAGGCATTACCTCCTTCAAGGCTTACCTGGCTTACAAAGGCAGTATCGGTATAGAATACCATGAACTGGAACAGGTAATGCAGGCTGCAGCGTCACTCAATGCCATTGTGCTTGTGCATTGCGAGGAGGGTGACCTTATTCTGAAAAAGCAACAGGAATTTATTGCCGCAGGCAAAACCAGCCCGCTCTGTCATGCACTGTCGCGCCCCCCGGAAACGGAAGCCAATGCGGTAAAAAAGGTCATTGACCTCTGCCGGAAAACCGGATGCCGCACTTATATCGTGCATACCTCTGCAGCGGAGTCTCTGCAGTATATCCGGGCTGCCAAAGCCGAAGGTTTGCCGCTCTATTGCGAAACCTGTCCCCAATACCTTCTGCTTGATGAAAACGTTTACCGCAAGCCATTGCCCGCTTCACTCAAATATGTGATCAGTCCGCCAATCCGTGGCAGGGAGGACCGGGAAGCGCTCTGGATTGCCCTCAGGGACGGCACCGTGGATGTGGTTGCAACGGATCATTGTCCGTTTAATACTTTCGGGCAGAAAGACAGGGGAGCTGACAACTTCACGCTGATCCCGAACGGGGCCGGCGGCGTTGAGCACCGTCTGGCACTGCTTTATACCTATGGTGTGCTGACAAAAAAAATCAGCCTGCAGCAGTTTGTGAAACTCACATCGGCCAACGCAGCAAAGATCTTCGGACTCTTTCCTGATAAGGGGTCCCTCCGTCCGGGTCCGACCGCTGATGTCGTTCTGCTTGACCCTGATTATACTTCAGTGATCAGCGCCAATAATGGTATGCAGCAATGTGATTCGGATATTTATGAAGGAATGACCATCAGCGGGAAGTTCAGCGTGGTGAAAACACAAACATTGTAAACAATTCTGCTATCATCACTCCTTTTAGTGTCCGGGAGGAACGGATAAATCAATGGAGTACTTTGTAATCATGCTGTTGCAGACAACAAGTAGTCACGCTCCCTGTTCAACGGATCCTGGTTCAGCATCCTGCTGAGCAATCCGTAAATTTCCGGTTTGTGTTGCTTCAGCAGTTCAGGCACTTCGAAAAAATACTCCACACAGACCGAAAAGAACTCTTCGTCATTGACATAAGCGTAATCCCTCAACAGGCCGGGAATACCTCCTGCTGCCAGTACTCTTTCTTCCAAAAATCTCCGGTCCATTTCATCACTCCGCAACTGCACCATCAGTCCGGTTTCGCGGGTAGTCTCCAGTTCAAGGCGTAAGGCATGGGCCATCTCGTGCAGCCCCAGGATATAGTTGTCGTTATGCACAAGGTACCCTTCCTGAAAGTCGGCCCAGGACAAAGTCATGAAACCGGCGCCGGAGGTTAATCCCTTAAGGTCGCTGTTAAAAAACCGCGAATAAAAAGTTTCGGGATATAGAATGTAGCGCCTGAACCTTTCAAAAAAGAACAACTTCATCCCGAAAGTAAGCTGAATCTGCGCAAATATTACACAGATTTTCAACTCTTCAGTGACTACAAGCCCTGCATGGCCTGTAAATGCAACCTTTCCCATCACCTTGCACAGGTGAGCCATAAACAGGTTTCTCGCCAAAGGTGAAAGGTGACGATAGTAGAGAAACCTGTCATTCAACAGGACGTCAATCGACTGCCGGTTTTTGCGGAATCTCCGTTTTACACTGTATCGGTCAAAATAATCGCCTGTGATCAGGAATAAAATGTATCCGTGATACTGTATCACCAGCATCAAAAGTAAGTATAGGAATACAAAGTAAATTGAACTCATTACAGAGATAATTGATTATTTCCGGATCAGCAGCCCTTGGCGCGCCAACCCTGAAAGGGCAGGAAATAATGCTGACGGCTGCAAAACTGCTTAAAAAATACGGATAATGAGGTAACGCCGATAAAACAAACCCTGCCGATACCTGCTTTCGGAAACAACGGAAAAGAAACTGAAATACCAGGGCCGCGACTGCTTAGTGAAAATCAGAAGTGACCAGGCATCCGCACTAAACCTGATCTATTCCCAATTGCGAGGCTCATTAAAGCGCCACTATCCTGAACCGCGCTGCAATCCCGGGCAGAGTGCATCATCGTTGATCGCCTTCAAAACCAACAGGAATTTTTGAAGCATTTTCGATTTTTTCCTTGTGGCAAACCAAAACACCGGTTTTAACTCCGTGCCAGTTATGAAATCCATTTCCCAGACAATCCCTGTAATCTTTACAAGATGAGCATTTACCCTTTTTCGTCCATTCCCGGTTTCTGAAAGGTAGGAATTTTTGCTGCCAGACTTCATAAAAGATATCCTGATAGATATTTCCCTGCGCAAATGACCGGTCAATATTCGGGCAGGCGGAAATAGATCCGTCAATCAGGACAGATCCGATATTGATCCCCGCCCTGCAGAAAAAATAGCTGTCCCTGACCAATGGTTCATACTTACCGACATATCCCTCACAACTGAATTTCACATCAATCTGTTTTCCTTTTCGCTGTAAGGCAATAAAATCCATTAGTTCAACAAACTGTGTGTCCGTCAGTTGCAACTCCCGGTCGCCGGCTGCCCGGCCTATCGGGATGATGGTGAACAACCTCCATGACTTTACTTTCAAGGAAACAAGCAAATCCCTGATCCGGGCCAGTTCATTGATGTTTTGCTGATTCACGCAGGTAACAACATCGAAGCTGAGCCTACCGGAAGAAGCGGCCAGTTCAATGGCTTGAATGACTCTTGCAAAACTCCCGGCGCTGTTCCGAAGCCAGTTATGAGAAGCTTCAAGACCGTCAAGACTGATTGTCAGCGCGCCAAGGCCTGCATTCAACAGAGAGATATGCCTTTGCTCATCGTAAAGGGTGCCGTTGGTGACCAGTGACCACCGTAATCCTCTTTCCCTCAGCGCACGGCCACACAACTCTAAGTCTTTCCTCAGCAGGGGTTCGCCTCCGGTAAAAACAACGATAAAATTTTCAGGTTTCTCCTTTATTGTATCAACCGCTGCCAGAAAATCATCCACAGGCATGTCGGGAAAACTAAAATCCTTCGAGCAATCGCTGCCGCAGTGCCTGCAGTTCAGATTACAACGTGTGGTGCACTCCCAGAATAAGTAATTTAATTCATGCAGTCTGACTTCCGATTCCCTGAACTTTCTGAAAGCATACTTTTTCAGCGATGAGATCATCTATTTATCTTCCAGGGTTATATCCAGATAAACACTCTCACTTGTAGCGGCCACCAAAGTATCCTTATTAACATACCGACCATTTTCTGTTGAGTCAATATCCTGAAATTTCAGCGCCAGATTCCGGATTGTTTCTGTATAAAACGAGAATTTTCCATCGTCATCAGTAATTTCGTATTGCAGATTATCCGCGACTGAAACTTTAATCCCTTTAATGGGCAATCCTGAAGTTTTTGCTTTTACCTGACCTTCGACAAAGAAATCATTTCCAAAATCCTGGGGAGTACCATAACATGCCTGGAAGACAAACAACGCAGAGGTAAAGCTTAATCCACCGAGAATTCTTCTGATAAAGTTGCTTTTCATGGATCCTGGTTTTAAGTGCAGTATCTGGATTTACTGAGGCAATTTTTCTTTAATTAAACCGACCGGTTTACGGTGTATAAAGATACGAAGAAATAAGGGGATTCGTGAAACATTCCTGAAATTCACGTTGAATAAACCCTGCCCTCATTGAAGTAAATTCATTTTGCAAGGATCAGATGAAGCAAATAATCGCCCGCTGAAACGGGGGCTTTTCAACAAATCAGGGCTGAGTCTGTTATAGAAATTAAAGATAGGTTTATCTTTGCATCTTCAAACGGACTCCTTCCATTCCGGAAAAGATGTTTGAGTTATAGAGAAGAGGGGAGAGAACAGGCTCAGTGAACCTCTGGCAACCCTCCGCCGTGTGGCGGAAACGGTGCCAATACCTGTTCCCCGGAAGGGGAAGCTTATAATTGAAACACACCTGCGTTGCGCTTTCCGGCCTTCCTGAATGTGTTTTGCCATGTGTAACCTGCGGATTGTGCGGCCCTGCTGCTGAATCCTGCTAAAAACTGACAACGATGACAAAATCGATAGCCCGTGAACTGGAGCAGCGGGTACTGGTGCTCGATGGCGCCATGGGTACCATGATACAGCGTTACAATCTTGAGGAGCGGGACTTCCGCGGAGACCGTTTCCCTGACCACCCCTGCGACCTGAAAGGCAACAACGACCTGCTCTGCCTCACGCGACCCGACATTATCCATGAAATCCACACCGCTTACCTTGAAGCGGGCGCCGACATCATTGAAACCAATACCTTTAACGCCACCTCTATTTCGATGGCCGATTACCGGATGGAGCCGCTGGTTTACGAAATCAACAAAGCCGCCGCGGAGATCGCGCGCAAGGCTGCCGACGCCTTTACCCTCCGCAATCCTGACAAGCCCCGGTTTGTAGCCGGGGCCATGGGACCCACCAATAAAACGGCGTCCATGTCTCCCGACGTCAATGACCCCGGCTACCGGGCAGTGCATTACGATGACCTGGTGGCAGCCTACACTGAACAGGCCCGCGGGCTGATCGACGGCGGGGTGGATCTGCTGCTGGTAGAGACCATTTTCGACACCCTGAATGCCAAAGCCGCCCTGTTTGCCATCAATGAGTTGCTGCGCCGGCGCGGCATCCGTATGCCGGTGATGGTATCGGGAACCATTACCGATCTCAGCGGCCGCACACTCTCCGGACAAACGCTTGAGGCTTTTCTGAATTCCGTATCGCACATCGATATGCTGAGCATCGGCTTCAACTGTTCACTGGGGGCAGAACAATTGCGCCCTTTTATTGAAGAGCTGGCCGGTAAATCGCCCTTTTATGTAAGCGCTTACCCCAATGCCGGCCTGCCCAACCAATTCGGCGAATATGACGAAACCCCGACCGAGATGGCAGCGCATGTCAGGCCGATCATTGACGGCCGGGCGGTCAACATCATCGGCGGCTGCTGCGGCACCACACCGGACCATATCCGCGAACTGAGCAGGCTTGCTTCACATGCGAAGGTCAGAAAACGTCCCGTATTGCCCAGAAGCCTTAAACTAAGCGGGTTGGAGCCCCTGCAGGTGTTTGCAGGCAGCAATTTTATCAACATCGGTGAACGCACCAATGTCTCCGGTTCGAAGAAATTCGCCCGCCTTATCCGTGAAGAGAAATATGACGAAGCGCTGGCCATTGCCCGGCAACAGGTCGAAAACGGTGCACAGGTCATCGATATTAATATGGACGATGCCCTGCTCGATGCTGAAAAAGCGATGGTGCGCTTTCTTAACCTCGTGATGGCCGAGCCGGAGATCGCGAAAGTACCGGTGATGATTGACTCCTCCCGCTGGGAGGTGATAGAGGCCGGACTGAAATGTGTTCAGGGAAAAGCCATTGTGAACTCCATCAGCATGAAAGAGGGGGCAGCGGTATTCAGGGAGCACGCCCGCCTGGTGAGGGCTTATGGAGCCGCTGTGGTGGTGATGGCTTTCGACGAGAAAGGGCAGGCCGCCTCTCTGGAAAGGCGCATAGAAATTTGCCGCAGGGCTTATGATATCCTGACGAATGAAGTCGGTTTCCCTGCCGAAGACATCATCTTTGACCCGAATATCCTCACGATAGCCACAGGCATTGAAGAGCACAACAACTACGCGATCGACTTTCTGGAGGCCGTAAAATGGATTAAACAACATCTGCCTGATGCGCGGGTAAGCGGCGGCATCAGCAACCTCTCGTTTTCGTTCAGGGGAAATGAAAAGCTGCGCGAAGCCATGCATTCGGCTTTTCTCTATCATGCCGTGAAAGCCGGGCTTGACATGGGCATCGTAAATGCGGGCAACCTCCCGGTATACGACGACATTGACCCTGCAGAGCTTGAACTTATTGAGGATGTGCTTTTTAACCGGCGGCCTGATGCCACGGAACGCCTAACGGCTTATGCAGCCGGCATGGACAAAACGGAAAAGAAAGAAGACAAAACAGAGAACTGGCGCAGTCTGCCGCTGAACGAACGCCTCTCTTATGCCCTGGTGCACGGCATCGACAATCACATTGCCGGTGATGTGGAGCTGGCCAGACAGGGCTATGACAAAGCGCTGGAAGTGATCGAAGGTCCGTTGATGGCAGGGATGAATATCGTGGGGGATTTATTCGGATCGGGAAAGATGTTTCTGCCCCAGGTGGTGAAAAGTGCACGGGTGATGAAAAAGGCCGTGGCTGTGCTTTTGCCCTACCTTGAAGCGGAAAAGACTGCCGGCGAAAACCGCTCTGCCGGCCGTGTGCTGATGGCCACCGTGAAAGGCGATGTGCATGACATCGGAAAGAACATCGTGGGTGTGGTGCTGGGCTGCAACAATTACGAAGTGATCGACCTGGGGGTGATGGTTCCGGCCGCCAGGATTCTGGACGAGGCGAAGCGGCATAAGGCGGACATCATCGGACTCAGCGGACTGATTACCCCCTCGCTTGAGGAGATGGCCCATGTTGCACGCGAGCTTGAAAAATCAGGCTTTACCACACCCCTGTTGATCGGCGGGGCCACCACCAGCGAAATGCATACAGCAGTTAAAATAGCCCCGGAATATTCGCATCCTGTAGTTCATGTTCGAGATGCAAGCCGGGCAACTTCCGTGGTGGCGAGCCTGCTTTCAGCAGATCAGCAACCCGCTTTCACCGCATCGCTGAATGAGCGTTACAGCAGCCTCAGAACCAAACACCTGAACACAAAAGCCGGCGTTACTTATATCACGCTGGAAGCCGCCAGGGCCAACCGCTTTAATCCCGGGTGGGAAGGTTATCAGCCACCCGTTCCTGCCAAAACGGGCGTCACCCGCTTTTCCGGATGGCCTTTGGAAGAAATCAGCCGCTATATCGACTGGACTTACTTTTTTTATGCCTGGAAAATCGGCGCTAAATTCCCCGAAATTTTTGATGATCCAGAAAAAGGGACAGAAGCGCGTAAACTGTATGATGACGCGCAGGTAATTCTCCGCCGGATGATTGAGGAGAAGATGGTTCAGGTCGACGGGGTTATCGGCATCTTTCCGGCGCGTTCGCTTGATGAAAGCATTGAAATATATGATGACCACACGGGCAGGACGATAGAAACCTTCCACTTCCTCAGAAACCAGGAAGAGAAAGAAGCGGGCAGGCCAAACCTCTGCCTTTCAGACTTTGTGGCGCCTTCCGGCAGCGGAATCCGTGATTATGCAGGATTCTTCGCCATAACGGCAGGACTGGGCGTGGAAAAACACGCCCAACGGTTTACCGATGAAAATGACGATTACAATGCGATCATGGTCAAGATACTTGCCGACCGTCTGGCCGAAGCATTCGCCGAGGTGCTGCATCTTTATGTCCGCAAGGAATACTGGGGATATGCCCCTGATGAAAACATGGCCCTGCCGGAAATACTGACTGAAAAATACCAGGGAACCCGGCCCGCCCCGGGATATCCCGCCTGCCCCGAACACAGCGAAAAGCGCAGGATCTTCGATCTTTTAAAGGCTGAGGAGTCAGGAATTCAGCTTACGGAAAACTATGCCATGATGCCTGTGGCCTCAGTATGTGGATATTATTTTTCGCATCCCGGATCTCAGTACTTCAATGTAGGCCGGATCAGCAGGGATCAGATTGAAGCCTATGCTTCGCGCAAAGGCCTGACTCCTGCGGAAGCCGAAAAACTGCTGGCCCAGAACCTGAATTATTGAAGACTCTGACTTCTCTGATTCAGGGGATAAACCGGGAAGCAGACCCGGGGAGTAAAAACTTTTGCAAATCAACCATTTGAGTCTATCTGATTTACAGTTCAGACTTCCGGATACGAAACATAAACTGAGTCATCCAACATAGGTGACATAACAATGAAAATTACCGAACATATTGCAAACCGCCGGGGCAAAACGCTTTTCAGTTTCGAACTGCTGCCCCCGCTTAAAGGTGAAAACTTCGAATGCATCAGTCAGGCAATAGACCCGTTGGTGGAATTCAATCCCGTGGCGGTGGATGTAACCTATCACCGCGAGGAGATTGTTTACAAGGAGCGGCCCGACGGCCTGATTGAAAAAAGAACCATACGGAAACGCCCAGGAACCGTGGGAATCTCTGCCGCAATCAAATTCAAGTACAATATTGACGTGGTGCCCCACCTGATATGCGGTGGATTTACCCGGGAGGAAACTGAGAACGCTTTGATAGACCTGTATTTCCTGGGCATCGACAATATTTTGCTTGTGCGGGGTGACAACCCGGCCGGCGAAAAGGTTTTCCGGGCCGAACCCGGCGGCAATTTTTACGCCCTCGAACTGGTAAAACAAGCGGTAAATATGAACCGGGGCATCTACCTCGGAGAGGAAATCATCAATGCGAATCCTACGAACTTCTGCATCGGGGTGGCAGGTTATCCGGAGAAGCATGCCGAATCGCCGAATATGGTTGCCGATATTGTTCATCTGAAAGAGAAGGTGGACGCCGGCGCCGATTACATCGTTACGCAGATGTTTTTCGACAATGCGGATTTTTTCCGGTTCGAAAAGGCATGTCGTGAAGCCGGCATTACGGTGCCGATTATTCCGGGGATTAAACCGCTCTCACTGAAATCGCAGCTTTCGGCCCTTCCCAGGACCTTCTCCATCGACCTGCCTGAAGCCCTGGTCAGAGAAGCTGAAAAATGCGTCAGCAATCAGCAGGTCAGGCAACTCGGAGTAGAATGGGCCATCAGCCAGAGCCGCGAACTGATCCGGCATGGGGTACCAGTACTGCATTTTTATTCAATGGGAAAAAGCGACAATATCCGCGCGATCGCAAAGGAGGTTTTCTAGCGTGAATTAAAGGAATTCATCAGCATC
>CAZDBX010000113.1:0-3883 GCA_964503805.1 uncultured Lentimicrobium sp.
GGGGCAAAGGCGTTAAGTATCATGTCGATACGCATGCGCAGAAAGGCCACATTGGAGTAGCCGTTTTCGAATGATGTCCTGGCGCCACGCCATATTCTGGCCCCCTTGATATCAACGCCGATATAATTATTTTCCGGATATTTTTCTGCAAGGGTAACGGTGTACTCCCCTTTGCCACATCCGAGTTCCAGAATGATGGGGTTTTCATTTCCGAAAAAACCGTGCCACTTGCCTTTCTGATCGAAACCCCGGACCAGTTCCTCAAATGACGGCTGGAAAAGGTGCGGAAAGGTGGCATTTTCCGCAAATCGGTCTAATTTTCTCTTACTCAACGATGGGATGATTATAACCGGACCGTGGTTGTCCGGGATTAATGGCCTGCAAAAATAGCAAACAGCATCTTAACTGCGGTAAAACGTGAATCAGATGTGAAAATTTTTTAAGGATTACCTGCGCGTCAGCAGCCAGGCATCGGGAAATCTGCTGTGGCGTACTTCATTCATCTTGCTGATTGCCAGATCTTTGTTACTGAATCCGGCCACACTTACATGGTAAAGGCCCCGGCTGTTTTGCCCTTCAATGGAGGCTTCATAACCTTCCGCCCTGAGCTCGTTGACCAGTTTCTCGGCATTTTCATGAATGCTGAAAGCCCCGGCAATTACAAAGTAAATGTCAGGTTTTACGGCTTCGGCAGGCTCAGGAGTAGCAACCGGCTCCGGAGCAGTTTCGGCCGGGTTTACCGTATAGGTTTCCACCTCAGGGGTTCCGGTATTTACCTGCACCGGCGATTCGGTTTGAGCAGGAATCAGGGATGCATAGTTATTCTTCAGGCCTGACAAACCTCCCGTATTCAGCGCGCTCCAGAGTGAAATGGCGGCAAGGGGCAGCAGTATGGCGGCCCACCTGAGCGTAGAAGGAAGTTTACGCATGGTAGGTACTGCGCGGCTTCCGGTCAGGCTGCGGCTGATCTTTTCCTGATAGCCTTCACGGTTAACAGGCTCGGAAGTAAAGGAAACAAGCCCGAATGCATTATCAAGAAAGTTTGATCCCTTTTCAGGAATAAAACTCAGGTTGTTCTCACGGTCGGCATAAAGGCGCCCGATTCCTGCCAGTATGATTTCGCCTTTTTTGCCCAGTATGCCCAATAGCCCGTTCACCGCTGACTCTATCAGCCTGTTGGCTTCAGCATAGGAGATTTCTTCACCGGAAGCAATGGCGTTGGCCAGGATACCGTCGTTGTTGCATAACCTGGCATTGAAGGCAAGTTGCCTCGAAGGGGGCATAAAGGTGTGCGTTACCGGATGGATGGTGGCCGGGGTGTAATTGGCGATAAACCCTCCAAGACCGGGGATGATCACGCAATCGTGCTCAAACAGCAGGCGGCAGATATACTTTTCAAGATCCATAACAACGGTTTTGCTTCAATGGGACCGGGTTAAACAATTTGTGCTGAATGAATTCCGGTTCCCGGCTGATCAAAGGCTTTGCCCTTTCAAAGGCAGCGCTAAGATAAAAGGTTGAAACCGCTTTTTCAAGAGATGTTGGTAAGTTTTGATAAGTCTTCGGGAGTGTCTATCCCAATGGTTTCAAAATCAGTGATATCTGTTTGAATGGGATATCCGTTCCATAGCCAGCGCAACTGCTCCAGCGATTCAGCGGTTTCGGGCGGGGCGGGCGGAAGCCCGGAAATATCCTGAAGCGTTTGTATACGGTAGGCATAGATGCCGATGTGCCTGTAAAATGTGAATACCGATGTCCATTCATCATCAGGATGCTGCCTGATATGCGGAATGGGCGACCGGCTGAACAGCAAAGCCCTGCCGGTTTTGTCAGTAACCACCTTCACCACGTTGGGATTGAAAAGGTCTTCCGTATTTATAATAACCTTGATCAGGGTGGCTATCCGGGTTTTGTTATTGCTGAATAAGCTTACCACTCTTTCGATCTGCTCCGGTTGTATGGTTGGCTCATCGCCCTGTATATTCACTGCAATATCATAGTGCTCGCCGTTTCCTGCGAGTATTCGCATTGTTTCTGCAATGCGGTCGGTGCCACTGGGGTGGTGTGGGCTGGTCATAATAACCCTTCCCCCGAAACCGGTGACATGGTCGGCAATCCTGGCATCGTCAGTGGCCACGATCACGGCGCTGAGCAACGTGCAGCGGGAGGCCTGCCGGTAGACCCGCTCAATCATGCTCATACCCTTGATCATCACCAGGGGTTTCCCCGGAAAACGGGTGGAGGCGTACCTGGCCGGGATCACACCAACTGCTGTCAGGCCGGTATCAGAAAAGTCCATGGATTTCGGCATTGATTTTGTCGATTACCACCGCCAGATCTTCGGGTTTTTCCGAAAAATTAAGGTTATCCACCTCAACGATCAGCAATTTACCCAGTTTGTATCCGCCTATCCATGCTTCGTAGCGGTCGTTCAGGCTTTTCAGGTAATCCAGCCTGATTGAGTTCTCATAATCCCTGCCGCGCTTCTGAATCTGGGAAACCAGGGTAGGTACACTTGCCTTCAGATAGATCAGCAGGTCGGGCGGCTTAACAAAGGTGCTCATCAGCTCGAACAGGGAGGAGTAATTCTGAAAGTCGCGGGTAGTCATCAGGTTCATCGAGTGCAGGTTCGGGGCGAAGATGTATGCGTCTTCATAAATGGTCCTGTCCTGAACCACCGTTTTCCCACTGTTCCTGATTTCAATAATCTGCCTGAACCTGCTGTTGAGGAAGTAGACCTGCAGGTTGAACGACCAGCGCTGCATATCCTCATAGAAACTGGGGAGATACGGATTGGTTTCAACATCTTCGAAATGGGCCTGCCAGCCAAAATGCTTGGCGAGTAACCCGCAGAGGGTGGTTTTCCCTGAACCGATATTTCCGGCGATGGCTATATGCATTATATTTGTTTTGTGTTGTGTCTGATTGAGATTAATTTTCAGCCCTGACGGCTCATTTCCAGGATCTCATCCACATATTTACGGTCGTTGGAGAGCCTGGGAACCTTGTATTGTCCCCCGAGCCTGTCCCTGAGTTTAAGCCACTGATAAAAGGTGCCCTGCGGCATTGCCCTTACAATGGGGTTGCCAAGGATCATGTTATGGTATCGTTTGGCTTCATAATCGGAGTTCAGCGATTTCAGCGCGTTATCCAGCACTTCGGCAAAATATTGGAGATCTTCGGGCGGGGTGGCGAACTCAATCAGCCATTCATGCGCCCCGCTGCCCGTATCCCCGAAATAAACCGGAGCAGCAGTATATTCATTCAGCATGGCGCCGGTTTTTGCACAGGCGCAGTCAAGGGCTTTCAACGCGTTGTCGATGATCAGTTCCTCCCCGAAGGCATTGATGTAATTTTTTGTTCTGCCGGTGATCCTGATGCGGTATGGGTCGACAGAGGTAAAGGTTACGGTGTCGCCGATCTTATACCGCCACAAACCTGCATTGGTACTGATGATCATGGCATAATTGATGCCGGGTTTCACATCCCCGAGCACAACCGGTTTGCCCTGCCCGGTGCCTTCATCATCCAGCGGCAGAAATTCGTAAAAAATGCCGTAATCCAGCATCAGCAGCATATCATCGGCAATAGTCCGGTCCTGTATCCCGAAAAAGCCTTCGGAGGCGTTATAGGTTTCAAGATAGTTCATGGGTTCCGGAATCAGTTTTTTAAACTGACTGCGGTAAGGGGTAAAACTTACACCTCCGTGGATAAATAGCTCAAGGTTGGGCCAGACTTCCCTGATATCCGGTTTACCTGTAATCTCTAATATGCGTTTCAGGAGCACCAGGGTCCACGAAGGGACACCCGTGATATTTGTTACGTCTTCCTTACTGGTAATGGATGCTATCTTTTCTATCTTTTGCTCCCATTCACTCATCAG
>CAZDBX010000113.1:3983-9642 GCA_964503805.1 uncultured Lentimicrobium sp.
CCTTACTGGTAATGGATGCTATCTTTTCTATCTTTTGCTCCCATTCACTCATCAGGGCAACGGAAAGTTCCGGGGTGCGGATCAGCTCTATCCAGGTGGGCAGGTTTTCCATCAGGATTGCTGAAACATCACCCACCATCGTCCCCGCCTCCGGGTTGTCTGGAAAATGTGAACCGCCCATTCCCAGCAACTTGCCGGTGAAGATCCGGGTATCGGGATTGTTGTTGCAGTAAATGGATAACAGGTCTTTTCCGCCCTTGAAATGGCATTCTTCCAGCGCTTCCTGACTTACAGGAATAAATTTGCTTTTGTCGCTGGTTGTTCCTGATGATTTGGCAAACCATTTAACTTCCGAATTCCAGAGAAGGTTCTGTTCGCCCTTCCGGAGACGGTCAATATATGGCTTAAGGTCCTCGTACTCGTTTAACGGAACACGCCTGGCAAAGGCTTCATAGTTTTCAATGCCGGCATACCCGTATTTTTTCCCCCATTCCGTGTTCCGTGCCGAAAGGATCAGCCGCCTGAACCATTCTTCCTGGACATCGTGGGGGTATTTCATGAAAAGCTCAAGCTGATGCATGCGCTTTTTCATGAACCATGAAATCACGGAATTGATTATCGTCATCTGGGCCTGTTTTGTCATTACAAAATTAATTTTTAATCGGTAACCACCACGGGCTTTCAATGCGAATGACCCTTTTTTGGAAAAAGTATTTTCCGGCTGCGGTCGTGAACGGAAAAGTGAGGCCGGGTCCGTTGAAAGTTTACGTTGGCCGGCAGTTTATGAATGATTGCATGTATATTTGCATTTACGCGGAGAAACGGTTGTCTTATGATTGTATTTCCAAACGCAAAGATTAATCTGGGCCTCAGGATTCTGAGAAAAAGAGCCGATGGATTTCATGACATTGAAACCATCATGGTTCCCGTTGGTTTGTCAGATGCACTGGAGATCGTTCCCTCCGCTGACGGAGAATTTGCATTCACCACATCAGGGATCGCGATTCAGGGTGAACCTGAAGAAAACCTCTGCGTGAAGGCCTTCAGGATGATGCAGCGTAAGTACGGGCTTCCGGAAGTGAAAATACACCTGCATAAAGTGATTCCTGCCGGCGCCGGGCTGGGCGGGGGTTCGTCGGATGCCGCCTTCGCCCTTAAGCTGACCCGGCGGTTGTTCAGTATTAAGGTTTGCGGAAATGAATTGCACGAGATGGCGGCTGCCCTTGGCAGCGACTGTCCCTTTTTTATCGAAAACATAACTTCAGTTGCCTCCGGAAGGGGAGAGGTACTTCAGCCGTTTCCCCTGTCGCTGAACGGATATCATCTATTGCTGGTTAAACCGGATGTCAGTGTTTCCACGCTCTGGGCGTACAACAGTATTACCCCGTCCGGAATGTCGCTTCCGGCCCCTGATCAGTTGGTGCAAAGCCCGGACGCCTGGGATGCAATGCTTGTCAATGACTTTGAGCCGGCAGTGATGAAAGCTTATCCTGTGATCAGGGAGGTCCGCGACAAGATCCGGGGCCTGGGCGCATTTTATACCGCCATGAGTGGCAGCGGTTCTGCAGTTTTCGGATTGTTCAACAACCCGCCTGTTGTGAAAAGAGAAGATTTCAGCGGGATGTTTGTCTGGCAGGAATTGCGCTGAATCCACCGGTGCTGAAGATGCTGTATACCACAGAATCGTGGAATAAAATCACAGTTTTTGATACTGAGGGAATCAGTCAGGCAGCTGAACCGCTGTTCAGCCTGATATTCATGCTATTTGGGCGCCACCCTGAGCAGGTAGATGCCCAGCAGGCCGAAGATGAAATTGGGAATCCAGACGGCCACCACGGGCGGCAGATTCCCGAAAGTGGCAAATACGGTGGTTACCTGCATAAACAGGATAAAGGCGAAACAGATGGTGATGCCCACCCCGAGGTTGAAGCCTATGCCTCCCCTCACTTTCCGGCTCGAAAGAGAAACTCCGATCAGGGTCAGGACAATGGTCGCAAAAGGAAAGGCGATTCTTTTGTGCTTTTCAATCTGGAATTTCATCAGGTTTCCGGACCCCCGCATCTTTTCGGCATCGATAAAATCGCGTAATTCCCTGTAATTCATATAAATGGCATCATCCACATCAACGGCAAAATCGTCGGGCCTTAAATTCAGCAGGGTATCAAACTGCTGTCCGCGGGTGATTATTTCCCTGCTATCAAGTATCTGTCTTTTGGTCCAGTTCTCGATTTTCCACATGCCTGTGATGCTGTCCCACCTCAGGTAATCGCTGCTGAGCTTGTAATCCATGCCACCTTCGTGGTAACCTTCCAGCGTAAAGCGGTATCCCGACTTATTCTTCATGTCAAAGCTTTCGACATAGGCAAAAACACCCGGGCTGATCTGCATATGGATATTGTTCATATTCGCCTTGCGCTGGCTTTTCAGGTATTTTTTCTGAAACTCCTGCATGTTCTTGCTGGTTTCCGGGATCACAAAATTGGTCAGGCCGAACGACATCAGGGCAAGGAAAAGTGAGGAGATCAGGTAGGGCCTGAGCATGCGCCTGAAACTGACGCCGCTGTTGAGTATGGCAATAATCTCGGTGTTGGCCGCCAGTTTTGAAGTAAAGAAAATAACGGCTATAAAGGTGAACAGCGCGCTGAAAAGGTTGATAAAATAGGGGATGAAATTGGCGTAATACTGGAAGATGATTGCCTCGAGCGGGGGCTTGCGTTCGAGAAAGTCATCTATTTTCTCGGAAATGTCGAAAATAATGATGATAACCGCCAGCAAGGCAATGGCATAAAAGAAGGTGCCCAGGAACTTGCGTATGATGTAGAGGTCAAGTTTTTTCATGCTTTTCTGCCGGTACCGGGATTGTTAACGGGCTTCAGTTGTCTTTATTATATGCGTTGACCCAGGCGTTTTATCATTTCATCTTTCCAGCTGCTGAATGTTCCTGCCTCTATTTTTCTGCGCGCCTCATCAACCAGCCGGAGGTAAAAGGCGATGTTGTGCTGGCTGGCGATCATGGGCCCGAGGATTTCGCCGGCTACGAACAAATGCCTGACATACGCCCTGCTGTAAGCGCTGTCGACAAACGATGTCCCTTCCGGATCCAGCGGTGAAAAGTCGGCTTTCCATTTTTCGTTTTTCAGGTTGATGATGCCCTGGCTGGTAAAGACCATGCCGTTGCGGCCGTTGCGGGTCGGCATCACACAGTCGAACATATCCACCCCCTGCGAAATGCCTTCCAGAATATTTACCGGCGTGCCCACACCCATCAGGTATCGCGGCTTGTCGTGAGGCAATATGCTGCAGACCAGTTCGGTAAATTCATACATGGTTTCCACAGGTTCGCCCACTGCCAGGCCGCCGATGGCATTGCCCCCGGCGTTGCAGGAGGCGATTTTCTCGGCCGACCTTACCCTCAGGTCTTTGTAAACGCTGCCCTGTACGATGGGGAAGAGGGTCTGGCGGTAGCCGTAAAGATCTTCTGTTTCATTGAAGCGGGCGATGCAGCGGTCGAGCCACCGGTGGGTGAGCTCCATGGACTTGAGGGCGTAGTTGTAATCGCAGGGGTAGGGGGTGCATTCGTCAAAGGCCATGATGATGTCGGCGCCGATGATGCGCTGGATATCCATGACCCGCTCGGGGCTGAACATATGTTTCGATCCGTCGATGTGCGACTGGAAAACGACGCCTTCTTCCTTCATTTTCCGGCGGTCGGTAAGCGAATACACCTGGTATCCTCCGCTGTCGGTAAGTATGGGTTTCTTCCAGCCGTTGAATTTATGCAATCCCCCGGCTTCGCGCAGAATATCCAATCCCGGCCTGAGGTAAAGGTGATAGGTGTTGCCTAAGATAATCCGGGCTTTCACATCTTCATCCACATCCCTGATATGCACGGCCTTCACGGTGCCGGCTGTGCCCACGGGCATAAATACCGGTGTGGCAATTTCGCCATGATCAGTAGTGATAAGGCCTGCGCGGGCATTTGAACGGGAATCGGTATGCGTAAGCCTGAACTCCATGAAGAAAGATGTGGTTTAAAATCTGAGGATGCAAAGTTAGCAATCTTCGGGGGATTGAAGGAAAAGGAATTTCGCAACCGGGAGAGAGATTCTCCATGCCGTTGTATGCAAGGAAATAACGGGTTAAGTACGTTGAACTGAGATGAATTTTGGAATAAAAAATCTCACATTGGCAATGCTTTTGAAAGGGTCAGGTACGCGTGTATGATGGATTTATTACAAGGCGAAAATATACGCATTGATTTACAGATACATACGTTAGCGTTTATTGCAGAACACAACTCAACAGTATTCGAGATAAAAACCTACCTTTGAAATAAAAACTAATTACATGGATGAGCTTAGACCTCGTATAGACAGTTTTTATTCGAAAATATTGGATTTATTGAAGTCTACCCATAAGACTGTTTACCAATCTGTTAATTCAACCATGGTTGAGACTTACTATAAGATTGGAAAATTAATAGTGGATGAAGAGCAACAAGGAAAAGAAAAAGCTAAATATGGAAAGAATCTGATTAACGAATTATCTGAAAGGCTATCTGATGAGTTTGGGAAGGGATTTTCTGCAACTAACTTACAGCAAATGAGAAGTTTCTATCTAACTTACTCAAAAGGTCAGACAGTGTCTGACGAATTCAGATTAAGTTGGTCTCATTATTTAAAACTCATGCGGATAGATGACGAAAATGAAAGAAAATTCTATGAAATTGAATCCATTAAGAACAATTGGAGTATTAGCGAACTACAAAGGCAGTATGATAGTGCCCTGTATACACGATTATCACTGAGCAGAAATAATAGTGAAGTCATGAAACTATCTGAAGAAGGACTCGTTCTCGAAAAACCAAAAGACGCAATAAAAGACCCATTTATACTAGAATTCTTAGGACTTCCGGAAAAATCTGTTTATTCTGAGAGTGATTTATAACAAAAATTAATTGATAAGCTTGAGCATTTCTTATTGGTATTAGGAACAGGCTTTACTTTTGTTGCCAGACAAAAAAGAATATCGTTTGATGATAAGCATTTCCACATTGACTTGGTTTTTTACAATCGGATTTTAAAGTCATTTGTTCTTATCGACCTGAAAATAGGAGAACTAAAACATCAGGATATAGGGCAAATGCAAATGTATGTAAACTATTATGACCGTGAAATCCGATTAAAGGATGAAAATAGAACGATAGGCTTGATACTTTGCCAAAACAAGAGCGAAGCTGTAGTTCAATATACTCTCCCTGAAACTAATGAGCAGATTTTTGCAAGTAAATATCAGACAGTATTACCGAGTAAAGAAAGACTAAAAGAACTAATTGAAAACAAGGAATAAAAAGCAACAAAACACTAACATGGTATAGCCAACAATAGCGGAGTTTGGTGGTAGTTTGGCGGTCTCTGCTCCGCGTGGGCTTCATTTCGGTGGATATTGACGAAGCCCGCAATCCCAATAGCTATCGGGACGCTACTGTGGCTATACCAGGACTGTTACTCCCGATTCCAGCCCTGTTGTATTCACTTCATTACCAGGCTTTAAAAATCCATTATTCCCTGCCGGCTTTAATGCGGATCTCCCTACTTCGCTTTTCCTTCCAGAACCCTGGTTTCGGCTACGGTAAATGTCTGCGATAATCCTCCGGCTG
>CAZDBX010000114.1:0-9639 GCA_964503805.1 uncultured Lentimicrobium sp.
GCGTTGGTTTCCTTGTTGATGATCAGTCCATCATAGAACGGAAGATTAAAAATTAAGGTTCTCAGACTGTCAAGCTCTGCCTGTGTCTGAGGTTTTTGCTGAAAAACAGGTTTAAAATCAAATTTTCTTGTGGAATCGTTCTTTTCCAGTGTATATAATTTTCCTATCGACAAGACTTCCTGCACCCCGTCGACTTTGCGGAGGCGTTCGGTAAGATCGTACCAATCGTTGAATTCGTCGAGGGTAAACAATTTCTCGTCTTTGATTCCGATAAATAAAACCGCCCCATCCTGCCCGAATGTTTCCTTAAATTTCTGGTAAACTACGGTGGTGGTGTCGGTGTCGGGCAACATCTGGGCCATTTCATAGGAAAGATGCACATTGATGGCCTTATAACCCATGAAAGCCGTAATCAGGATGATGGCAATCAGGTTACCCAGGCGGTTACGGAGAATAAATCGGACAAGGAAATTCCACATGCGGTAAAGTAATCAAAAAGGGGTATTATATAACTCAATATCAGCGAAATAAATGAATTATTTACTCCTTACTTCGCCTGACAAAAATACGACATTCGCCCGAAAAGCCCCTGTTTTTCAATGTAAAAACGATTATTTTCGGTCAAAAGAAGGTTAATTTGTGTTAAAATGGTGAATTCACGGCAGAGTAGTACCTTTGCAGCATCTGAGCAACGTTATGGAGAAAAGGGTTTTATTTATCGATACCACCCATCCCTGGCTGGGGCAGGAACTTGAAAGGCTGGGATTTCAATGCACGCATTACGGTGGCAACAGCCGGCAGGAAATTCTTGACATGTTGCCCGGTTTTGAAGGGGTGGTGATCCGCAGCAAGATCCGGCTGGACAGGGAGGCCCTTGAACATGCAGGTAATCTGAGGTTTATAGCCAGGGTAGGAGCAGGCATGGAAAATATCGACGGGGATTATGCCCTGTCAAAAGGGATTGCCTGCCTGAACGCCCCGGAGGGCAACCGTGATGCGGTGGGCGAACATGCTGCCGGCATGTTGCTTGCACTGTTGAATCACCTCTGCAGGGTGAACCTCGAGGTAAGAAATGGCCTTTGGATACGCGAAGGCAACCGGGGAACGGAAATCCAGGGAAAGACCGTCGCCATCATCGGGTATGGCAATATGGGCAGTGCTTTTGCGGAAAAACTAAGCGGTTTTGGCGCTAAGATCATCGCTTACGACAAGTACAAAAAGAATTTTAGCAATCAGTTTGTCAGGGAAGTGACCATGAAAGAGGTATTTGCCACCGCTGATATCCTTAGCCTGCATGTGCCGCTAACCGGTGAAACCCGGCAGATGGTCAATAAAACATATTTGGATTCATTTGTCAGGCCGCTGATTGTGATCAACACCGCCCGCGGACAATGCATAAATACTGCCGCACTGATGGATGCCATTGATTCCGGTAAGGTTACCGGAGCGGCACTTGATGTCCTGGAATATGAAAAGCTTTCATTCGAAAACCTGGATTCGGCAGGTCTGCCTGAAGATTTCAGGCGGCTGATCAAAAGCGATAAAGTAATACTTTCGCCGCACATTGCAGGATGGACGCATGAATCCAACGAAAAGATGGCCCGCGTGCTGATTGGGAAAATCAGGAATTTATACGGAATTTAGCCGGACTAATTCTTTGCCCTCCCCGGGGCGCAGCACAACTTATTTTTGTCCGGAGTCAGGCTGCCCGGCCTGCTGAATTATAGTTATCCATACCCCGGTTCACCCGTTGCAGAGGCTTCAGCTACCATTTTTTACGAAACAAAAAACGCTATCTTTGCAAAAATTTTCACGTATGTATCAGGAACTCAGCGAACAGGAAGCAATCCGGAGAGAATCGCTAAAAGAACTCGGAAAACTTGGCATCAATCCCTACCCGGCCGAAGCGTTCAATGTAAATATCACTACTGCTGAAATTCTTAAAAATTTCCCCGGTGACAATACCCTTTATCAGGATATAAGCATTGCCGGTCGCATCATGACCCGCCGCATCATGGGCGCTGCTTCTTTTGTGGACCTGCAGGACGCAACCGGGCGCATTCAGCTCTACATCAAGCGGGACGAAATCTGCGAAGGCGAGGACAAGACGTTGTACAATACCGTTTTCAAACGGCTGCTCGATATCGGCGACATCATCGGGGTAACCGGCTTTGTATTTATCACCCAGATGGGCGAGATCTCCATTCATGTGAAGTCGCTGAAGCTGCTCAGCAAGTCGCTGCGGGTACTGCCGGTGGTAAAGGAAAAAGACGACCAGGTATTCGATGCCTTCAGCGATCCGGAAGCCCGTTACCGTCAGCGTTATGTTGACCTGATTGTGAATCCGGAGGTACGTGATATTTTTGTTAAGCGCAGCCAGATCATCAATACCATGCGCTCATTTTTCAACGGACAGGGATACCTGGAGGTGGAAACGCCCATTCTTCAACCTATTCCCGGAGGCGCGGCAGCCCGGCCTTTTATCACCCACCACAATGCGCTGGACATGCCGTTATACCTGCGTATTGCCAACGAACTGTATCTCAAGAAACTAATCGTCGGCGGTTTTGACGGGGTTTATGAATTTGCGAAAGACTTCCGCAACGAGGGGATGGACCGTACACATAATCCCGAGTTTACGGTACTCGAAATTTACGTGGCTTACAAGGATTACTTCTGGATGATGGATTTTACCGAGGAGATGCTGGAACAGGTTGCCCTGAGCCTTCACGGAAAGACCGGCGTCCAGGTCGGGGAGAGGGAAATCGACTTCAAACGTCCTTTCCGCAGGCTCACCATGACCGATGCCATAAAGGAATACGCGGGCGTGGATATCACCGGTAAGACTGAAGATGAACTGAGGCAGATATGCCGGAATCTGGATATCGAAACCACGCCGGCCATGGGCAAGGGTAAGCTGATTGATGCCATTTTCGGGGAAAAGTGTGAGGAGCACCTGGTACAGCCTACATTCATCATGGATTACCCCATTGAGATGTCTCCCTTGTGCAAGCGCCACCGGACAAATCCTGAGCTTACCGAACGTTTCGAGCTTTTTGTCAACGGTAAAGAGTTGTGCAATGCTTATTCAGAACTGAATGATCCCGTCGATCAGCTGGATCGCTTCCAGGAGCAGCTGAAGCTATCGCAGAAAGGCGACGACGAAGCCATGTTTATTGATATGGACTTTGTGCGTGCCCTTGAATATGGGATGCCTACCTGCTCTGGGATGGGCATTGGTATCGATCGTCTGACCATGTTCATGACCAATCAGCCTTCGATTCAGGATGTTTTGTTTTTCCCCCAGATGCGTCCCGAGAAAAAGGTTATTCCCGCCGGGGATACCGATGAGGCATTTATTGAAGCGGGCGTTCCGGCTGCATGGGTCCCGGCACTCCGGAAATATGGCTTTAAGACCGTTGCTGACCTGAAAGCGGCCAACCCTAACAAGTTGCTGAACGACCTCGGCGGAATGCGTAAAAAGTTGAAACTGGATATACCGGCCTTAAAGCTTGAAGAGATTCAGGCATGGGTGGAAGCTTAAAATCATTGCCGGCAGGCTGTTCCTTATCTCAGAAATGCCGCAGCTTCGGCGAAAACCTTTTCAAAGCATTGATTGACGCCTGTTTTGCCCTCCGATAAAGGAAAGGGGTTTTCATGGGTATATTCAAACGGGAAATCCATGGTTTTCATGTTCCCCGATAGCATGATTTCAGATATTCCTGCCGGTGGTATTACCTTATCTTTTTTGAGTGCGATCGTGCTGATCCGTGAATGCATTTTTTCAAAACGGTCATTACGCCATTGTCTGAGGCGCCCGGCATCGATCATGGCATTGAAAGCTTTTGTTGCCGGGTTTTCCCTGACCTGTGAGAGGGGGGTGTATGCGCTGTTAAGCTCCTTTCCAAATTGCCTGAGATAGAAAAACCTTAGCCCGGAGAAGGCTTCCTCATCCATAATCAGCTTTGAAACCCCGTTCATGCGGTTAAAAGGGGCGCCGCCGCAGAACATCATCAGGCGGGTATCCTCCAGAAAAGTTTCTCCATAGGCCAGCATCATGATCTGCGCAAGAAACGCGCCGATTGAATAAGCAAAGAAATCAATGCCGGTTCCTTCAGCAAAAAGGGGATGATTGCCTGATTGAATTGTGCTGATCAGTTTTTCCAGATCCAGGGCACTCTGTCTGCCTGAAGTGAAAAACCGCAGGGGTTGCTTGCTCAGTCTCAGACTGAGGGCAAGGTTCACGAAAGTGGACGATTGGTTGCGCCGGTTACGAAGCCGGGTGTGCTGCAGTAGTGACGACATCAGCCTGGGATTGCTCCATTCGGCCGGTGAACGGTTCATATGAAAGGAAATGGGGAAAAGAATAACCGGTCGCTCCAGGCCCCTGGCCAGCCTTTCGGCCCAGGGATAATACTTGACCCAGCTCCGCTCATTCAGCCCGTGCAGGAGAATTACAGCCCTGTCGCCTTTGTTTGATTCCGGAATAATTACAGGATAGGTAAACCTTATGTTTTCAACGATCAAGCTATCGTCGGAATTGATATTACATAATCCGTTCGGTTCTGTTACGATGGCAGGAGATCCTTTACCAGGTATATCCGAAGTAAATTCAAATGACTGAAAATATGCATCTGAATCCGGTATATGCTGCACCTGATTTCCTGCTTTGAGCAGCGATTTCAGGGTTTGATATGTTTCTGTATAGTGAACCATTATTGAGTATTATCCTGCAAAGGAACATCAGCCTGTGCTGCCCCGCAATTAAAAGGGATTTGGATCAGGTTAATGGGATATTTTAAGAAATACAGGGGCAAAACGTGGCATTTTGGGGTGAAATTCACCGACAGGCAGGTGTATTTCTGCTGCGGAACAGGGTTTTCAGGCCGGTTTCTGACGGGCAGGGCGGAAGGTGGTCCGGAAGATTCATATAAGTTACTTTTACCCTGAATCTGTTATGGTCAGGTCAATCTTCTTATCTTTGCATCCATAAATTCAATTGAATGAATGCCCTTGAACAACTCAAACAATATACCCGGGTAGTGGCCGATACAGGCGATTTTGAATCCATTGAATCCTACCGGCCGGTGGATGCCACTACCAATCCGTCGCTGATTTATGCGGCTGCGCACGAGGATAAATACCGTCATCTGGCTGCGATGGCAGCGGCCGATGCCAGGTCGCTTTCAGGCGATCCGGCCTTGCAGCTTTCCTTATGTCTCGACAGGGTGGCGGTAAACTTCGGCCTGGAGATCCTTAAAATTGTCCCCGGAAGGGTAAGTACCGAGGTGGATGCCCGCCTTTCGTTCGATACTTCAGGAACCATTGAAAAAGCGCGTGAACTGATCAGGTTGTATGAGCAGGCAGGGATCAGCCGTGAACGGATTTTAATAAAGATCGCAGCTACCTGGGAAGGAATCCGTGCAGCGGAGGTGCTTGAAAAAGAGGGCATACATTGTAACCTGACCTTGTTGTTTTCAAAAATACAGGCCATCGCCTGTGCTGAGGCCGGGGTGAAACTGATTTCACCTTTTGTCGGCAGAATCCTTGACTGGTATAAAAAGGAAAAAGGATTTGCTTCCTTGTTTCCCGAAGAGGACCCCGGTGTTGTTTCGGTGACCGAAATATTCAATTACTATAAAAGGTTTGGCTATGCCACCGAGGTAATGGGTGCAAGTTTCAGGAACAAAGGTGAAATTATCGCCCTTGCGGGATGTGACCTGCTGACCATTGCGCCTGCATTGCTGAATGAACTTGAATCCTCTCACGAAGCAGTAAGCCTCAGGCTGGATGCAGGGAAGGCGATGGAGATGCATTTGGATAAAATAATTCCGGATGAGAAAACTTTCCGCTGGCTGATGAACGAGGATGCCATGGCCACCGAAAAACTTGCCGAAGGAATCCGTAAGTTTACCCAGGATCTGCTTAAGCTTGAGGATTTTCTGAAAAAGGAATTCCTTATCTGAGGGCTTCTTCCTCATCCGGCTCCGGAATCCCGAACCGGCAAATCACCGGTCGGGAAGGAATAATCATTTTTGAAATTCACTTCTGTTAAATTTATTTCATTTTTCTTAGTTATGAGTCTTGTTGTTGTAGGCACCGTTGCCTTTGATGCCATAGAAACCCCGTTCGGAAAGACCGATAAGATACTCGGAGGGGCCGCCACATTTATCGGCCTTGCAGCCGGGAAACTGGAAGTAAAAACCAAAATCGTTTCAGTGGTCGGCGGTGACTTTCCGCAGGAGCACATCGATCTGCTTAATCGCCAGGGAGTTGATACGTCAGGCATCAAAGTGATTCCCGAAGGAAAGACCTTTTTCTGGTCAGGCAGGTACCACAACGACATGAATGCCCGTGATACGCTGGTGACCGAACTGAACGTACTCGCCGACTTTGATCCGGTGCTGCCCGAGTCGTATAAAGATTGTACCTTTCTTATGCTTGGGAATCTGACGCCCCAGATTCAGAAAAGGGTGATCGAACAGCTGCCCGTTCGTCCGAAACTGATAGTTATGGACACCATGAACTTCTGGATGAACACCGCATGGGATGATCTGATGGAGGTGATCGGCATGGTGGATGTACTGACCATCAACGATGAAGAGGCCCGCCAGCTTTCAGGGGAGTACTCCCTGATCAGGGCAGCACGGAAAATCATCGGGTTGGGACCGAAATTTCTGGTAATCAAGAAAGGTGAGCACGGCGCGCTGCTGTTCAACAAGGACAGCGTATTCTTTGCCCCGGCGTTGCCGCTCGAAGAGGTTTTTGATCCCACGGGAGCCGGGGATACCTTTGCCGGCGGTTTTATCGGTTTTCTGGCCAAAACCGGCGATATCTCCTTCGAAAATATGAAACGTGCCATTATTTTCGGTTCCGCCATGGCTTCCTTCACCGTTGAGAAGTTCGGTACGGAAGGACTGCAGGCGCTCAGCAATGGTGAACTGAATGAAAGGATCAGGATCTTTTCCGAGATGGTTCAGTTTGATATCGAGCTCGACTGAAAGCTCCGGGCAGTTACATTTACAGATACAGAAGGTGTGCTGACTACATAACTGCCGGTTATGTTCCGGCAATTTTACGTTAACGTTTTGTTATTGTGCAGATTTTTATAACTTTGTCGCCCTTTCAGAATCGGATTAATCATCATAACTTGCTAAAAACATGAAGGTTTACAAAACAAACGAATTAAGGAATATTGTGCTCATCGGGGGTGCCAAAACCGGTAAAACCACTTTGTCGGAATCCATATTGTTTGAGTGCGGCGTTATCAACAGGCGCGGATCAATCGAAGATAAAAATACAGTATCGGATTATCGTGAGATTGAGCTGGAACGTCAGAACTCAGTTTCATCTACCGTACTTTATGCTGAACACAAAGGCCATAAGATCAATATCATTGATGCACCCGGTTTTGACGATTTTATCGGCGAAGTTGTTGCCGGCCTGAATGTAGCTGATACCGCTTTCATGGTCATCAACGGGCAGAACGGGGTTGAGGTAGGTACCGAGATTAACTGGAGGCAGACCAAAGCCATTCATGCACCGGTTGTTTTCCTTGTAAATCACCTTGAACATGAGAAGTCAAGTTTTGAAGAGAGCCTGCGTCAGCTGAAAACGCAGTTCGGCGCCAGCGTTACTCCGTTTCAGTATCCTGTGAACGAAGGACACAGCTTCAATGCCATCATTGATGTACTTCAGCAGAAAATGTTCAAATATCCCGCCACGGGCGGTAAAGCCGAAGTGCTGGATATTCCTGCCGACCAGAAGGATAAGGCCGAAGAAATGCTGAACAGCATTATTGAAACGGCTGCCGAGAATGATGAAGCCCTGATGGAATCCTTCTTTGAGAACGGAACGCTTACCCCTGAAGAACTGGCAAAAGGACTGAAGCTGGGAATCATGAACCGGGGGATGTTCCCGGTGTTATGTATTGCAGCCAAGCCCAATTTCGGCGTGGATGCTCTGCTCGATTTCATCGTAAGTTACATTCCGGCGCCCAACGAAATGCCCGGCCGCAATACCAAAGAGGGAAAGGCCCTTAATTTCAACCCGGCGGATCCCGCGTCTGCCCTTATTTTTAAAACATCCGTTGAAGAGCACCTTGGTGAAATCTCATTCTTCAAAGTTTTCTCCGGTGAAATTACCGAAGCCATGGACATGGTAAACGGCGTGAACAGTTCCAAGGAACGCATTTCACAGATGTTTGCCGTTGCAGGAAAAAAACGTGAAAAACTTGAGAAAGTAGTTGCCGGAGATATCGCTGCCGCCATTAAGCTGAAGAATGTCCGTACCAATCATACACTTAACAGTCCCAAGACCAGTGGTGACGTAATTGAGCCCATTGAGTTTCCTGCACCCAAGATCACCATGGCCATCAAAGCCAAAAATACTTCGGACGACGAAAAACTGGGCGCAGCGCTTACCGAACTGCAGAAAGTTGACCCCACCATCACAGTGGAGTACTCGAAGGAACTGAAGCAGATCATTATGCGCGGCCAGGGCGAACTTCATCTCAACATCGCCAAATGGCACCTGGAAAATATCGAGAAGATTCAGATTGAGTACTACGCGCCTAAGATTCCTTACCGTGAAACCATCACCAAGCCGGCCAAAGCCATGTACCGTCACAAAAAGCAGTCCGGAGGTTCAGGACAGTTCGGTGAAGTGCATATGCTGATTCAGCCCTGGAGCGAAGGGATGGCCAATCAAACGGAATTCCCTATCCGCGGTACAGAGACTTACGATCTTTCATGGGGTGGTAAACTGGTGTTTAACAACTGTATCGTTGGTGGATCTATTGATGCCAGGTTTATGCCGGCCATTCTGAAAGGGATTATGGAGAAAATTGAAGAAGGCCCGCTGACCGGTTCCTATGCCCGTGACATCGTGGTGAATGTATACGATGGTAAAATGCACCCGGTTGATTCCAACGAGCTTGCATTTAAACTTGCCGGACGTAATGCATTCAAGGAAGCTTTTAAGAATGCAGGCCCCAAGATTCTTGAGCCGATTTATGATGTAGAAGTAATGGTTCCCGGCGACCGCATGGGCGATATCATGACCGACCTGCAGGGTCGTCGTGCGATCATCATGGGTATGGACAGCGAAGGAAACTACCAGATCGTGAAGGCCAAAGTGCCCCTGGCAGAAATGAACCGCTATTCCACCGCCCTCAGCTCGCTCACCAGCGGCAGCGGTACCTACTCGCTGAAATTTGCTGAGTACTCAATGGTTCCCGGTGATGTTCAGACCGCACTGCTGAAAGCTTACGAAGAACAGGAGAAAGAAGAAGAATAACCGCTCTTCCCCTGATACGTTTAAAACCCGGGCCTGTTCCGGGTTTTTTTATTCCCGGATTTTCCCGGAACATAAATTTGTACCGTTTTCTGATTCAATACAATCAATTAATTATCTTTGTAAATATTTTGTTCGTGTAACTTATACACTAACTTGTAAAAATCGGGAAATCAATTACAAAAAATGAATAACCATGAGAAAAGCTATTTCTTTAATCATTCTGCTGGCCATTGCCAATATGCTGGTTCTGGCGCAGTCCGATAGATCATTGCCGGGGAAGGTCAATATATATACCACCGCCATGGATACCGATCTGCGCCTTACCCATACGGGCGTCAGTGA
>CAZDBX010000115.1:0-9546 GCA_964503805.1 uncultured Lentimicrobium sp.
CGATTGCTCTGCCGGCTTTTTTTATTCCCCTGCCGAAACTCAATGGTTTTAATAGAATATCTCCTTAATATTCAGGCATGGAGACTATCTTGAGTTTGAAACTTAGCCTGTAAATCCATTAAATATTTAAAAGCCTCTGCATACAGATACAGACCAGACAAACAGAATGCGAAAGCATAATCGAAAATCTGATAAACTTTATCGCCTGATACACAATGGAAAACCAATCACATATCCGTTGAGAATGAAGCAATTAAAAGAATGAAACAGTCAGTAAATTAAAGGTTCCGTACCGGAGATGCCTGATCTCTGTTGCACCGGAGTTGTCAAACAGTATTAAACAGTACAACTGTCATCCGGGCTGATTTCGAAACTTTATCATTGATCAGGTTATCCTGCATGATGAAAAACATGCAGGCCAAAATTTAAATACATGGAGATATCCTGTTGAAGCAACAGAGACAGGAAAAATTATTACCGTTCAGGCTGATTAACAAGTCCGGCCATTTCATCAATAGTACGCCATTTTATTTATATAGAAAACATTTTTATTGCTGCGGCTGCTTACATAGCTGTTGCGTATATTCTGATAACCATAAACAACAAAATAGTTGTTGTACCAGCGTTCGATACTGCTGTTTGCATCATCAAAGATCCTATCGCGCGGGCTGAGTGTCTCAATATCTGAATTTACAGGACTTTCGATCGTCGTATTCCGGTCAATTAACTTCGAAGTAATCTTGCCATCGTGTGCATAGGCCAGGACCAGCCCTTCAGTATCCTCCCATGCCAACACCCTGCGTTTGAGTTTTTGAGAGAGTATATTTCTCAATTCCAGATCATTATTCCATAACAGATTGCCTGCCTTATCGAAGCCCGCGATAAAAGTGGTAAGGTACCTGAAGCCTTCAAATACAGAATAGGTAGAGGGGTAAGGACGCCCGTAATAATCGTAAACCATGGTAGTCACGCTCCTGTATTCAGGATAATAAGCTTCTGCAATGAACACGAACTGATCTTTCCAGCGGAAAACCTCATGGGCAAGAATGTCATGATCCATTGAATAGTCCCGCCCTCTTTCGATGCGGCTGCTGCCCCTCCTCAGATTGAGGTCGGAAGGACGGCGCAGGTACCTGAAAAAATTCTCGAAATCGGTAAATTCATAAAAATTGGCATTCTCCTCAGCGTTATTCCGGATCAGTACAGAGAAGAAACCGGTGGAAGCCACTCCAACCGACTCCACACCCTCGATGGTTCTTGCCCTGCTGCTGCGCCCGTAAGAGCCGATGATCAAATCGGTGTTACTGTCAACCCTGTAAGCAAATGCAGTGTTAATCAACCTGTTTTCATCAAATTTACTCAGTTGAAGGTTGGAGATAATCTGGCCGTTTGCACTTGCCTTTACCAGAAAGTACGCTCTTTTCCGGGCAGATCCGAGCGTTCGGATAACAGCTGAGATAACTCCGCTAGGTTTATCTATACTGATGGATTCTATGACAACATTACCGGGAACCCCCGGGGAGATCACAGAAATCTGACTGTTGCTGAACTGATATGCCAGTATCACAGATTCTTCATTCCGGATATTGATCCCTGCCACCGCGAATTGCTCGCCTGTGCTGAAATAAGCCACTCCCGACTTTTCAGGCACTGTCCGGGTAGTTTCTGTCAGTTCACCGGTTGCGAGCCGGATATCGACAATTCTGAAATTGTCCTCATTCGCTCCCCTGGGGGAATGAAAAAAGCATATCAGTCGATTGTTGGTATACAAAGCTTCTTCCAGCATAAATCCTTTGGGCAAAGGGAAAGATTTTCGCCAGCTTTCCTTCAGGTCGGTATCAAGCAATGCAACAACCCAAAGCATGTTCTGTTGCTCATCCGTATCAGAACTGAGATAAATGATCGAAAGACCGTTCTGCCCGCATGGAACAACCTTGTATATATCCGAATCGTCTTTCACAGGAATTTCCATCCTGACCGGCTTGTTATCCTGGGCCATAAGAAGCAGGGCCCCGGGAGAAAGGAAAACAAACAGGAACATGAAAACAGTTGATCGCATCATAAGGCAGCTTCTTCGATTGGTAAAATTAATAATTATCCTCCAGTTTTTATAGACTGTGCATGTCATCGCGGATATGGGAAATTCTTCCTCCCTCAAAATCAGGGCAACAATTTAAAATCCATTATCCGGATGATTACCGGTTTCAGCATACAATATAAACAGCAATGGTGAACCGGAGGGTTCACCATTACCAACAAATTTCGTGCAGAATCAGGGTTCTGCAACAGATATTACTTTACTTCTTCAAAGTCTACATCGGTAACTTCCTGATCGGGGCCTTTGGTTGAACCACCATCACCGGCAGCTGAAGCAGGGTCGCCGGCTGGTTGACCGGAAGCCTGACTGGCTTTGTACATCTCTTCGCTGGCAGCCGACCAGGCTGTGTTCAACGAAGCCAATGCAGCATCTATCCCGGCAATATTACGGTTTTTGTGGGCTTCCTTCAGTTCTTCAAGGGCCTTTTCAATCGGCACTTTCTTTTCTGCAGGCAGCTTATCTCCAAACTCTTTTAATTGCTTTTCCGTCTGGAAGATCATGGCGTCGGCACTGTTCAGCTTATCCACCTCTTCCTTGGCTTTACGGTCGGTTTCAGCATTGGCGGAAGCCTCATCTTTCATTCGTCTGATCTCATCGTCCGAAAGTCCTGATGAAGCTTCGATGCGGATCTGCTGCGATTTTCCGGTTCCCTTATCTTTGGCAGACACGTGCAGGATTCCGTTGGCATCAATATCAAACGTAACTTCAATCTGCGGGATACCGCGGGGTGCCGGTGGAATTCCATCCAGGTGGAACCGGCCTATGCTCTTGTTATCACGTGCCATAGGGCGTTCTCCCTGAAGGATATGTATTTCGACCGATGGCTGGTGGTCACTTGCTGTTGAGAATACTTCCGATTTCTTGGTCGGGATGGTTGTGTTGGATTCAATCAGGCGCGTCATCACACCACCAAGGGTTTCAATACCGAGTGACAAGGGGGTAACGTCGAGCAACAACACATCCTTAACCTCTCCGGTCAATACACCGCCCTGAATAGCAGCACCGATGGCCACTACTTCATCGGGGTTTACCCCTTTCGAAGGAGCCTTGCCGAAGAAATCCTCAACAATTTTCTGAATAGCCGGTATACGGGTTGAGCCGCCGACCAGGATAACCTCGTCAATATCAGCGGTGGTTAAACCGGCATCCTTCAATGCCTGACGGCAAGGATCGATGGTAGAACGAATCAGTTTATCATTGAGCTGCTCAAACTTCGAACGTGAAAGTGTACGCACCAGGTGTTTGGGAATGCCATCCACCGGCATGATATAAGGCAGGTTTATTTCGGTAGATGTTGAACTTGAGAGTTCAATTTTGGCTTTCTCAGCAGCCTCTTTCAGGCGTTGCAGAGCCATGGGATCTTTTCGTAGATCAATGCCCTCGTCGTTTTTAAACTCCTCTGCCAGCCAGTCAATGATATTATGATCGAAGTCGTCACCGCCCAGGTGGGTGTCGCCGTTGGTGGATTTCACCTCAAAAACGCCGTCCCCTAGTTCAAGAATGGAGATGTCAAATGTACCTCCGCCAAGGTCGAACACGGCAACTTTAATATCCTTGTTTTTCTTGTCGAGGCCATAAGCAAGTGCAGCAGCAGTAGGCTCATTGATGATACGTTTTACCGTAAGTCCTGCGATTTCTCCGGCTTCTTTGGTTGCCTGACGCTGAGAATCGCTGAAATATGCCGGAACGGTAATCACCGCTTCGGTTACTGACTGACCAAGGTAATCTTCGGCGGTCTTCTTCATCTTCTGAAGCACCATCGCTGAGATTTCCTGAGGGGTGTAGTTGCGGTCGTCAATCTGTACCCTGGGGGTATTGTTATCTCCTTTAATTACCTTATAAGGGACCCTGCCAACTTCTTTGGTAACCCGGTCGAATGTCTCACCCATAAACCGCTTGATGGAAAAAACAGTACGGTGAGGATTGGTAATTGCCTGACGCTTGGCAGGATCACCAACTTTGCGTTCCCCGTTTTCGGTAAATGCCACAATTGAAGGCGTGGTTCTGCGGCCTTCGCTGTTGGGAATAACTACCGGTTCATTTCCTTCCATTACCGATACACACGAATTGGTGGTACCGAGGTCAATTCCAATGATCTTACCCATTTTATCTTAAATTTTTAAAATGTCAATTTTGTTTTGGTGGCAATTGTCAAGGATTATGCCAAGCTTGAAAAATAGCACATCCTAACAGGAACTACCTGTCCCGAATGATCATATAATACTAACTATCAGATATTTAGATAAAATAA
This sequence comes from uncultured Lentimicrobium sp., assembly GCA_964503805.1. Lineage (GTDB taxonomy): Bacteria > Bacteroidota > Bacteroidia > Bacteroidales > Lentimicrobiaceae > Lentimicrobium. The sequence goes on from CAZDBX010000115.1 coordinate 4,350, forward strand.
AACCGGCTAAGCATAGCCGGTCGTATAATTTTGCCATGACACCCGGATTATGACATTTCGTCAGCAATAGCCTCCTGAAGGTTTATCCGGCAAACGCTGTTAATTTCCGATTTTCTTGACGAATTTCAGGTTTTCATTGATCAGGCGTTCTTCGGTCGAAGGCCCGATCCTCATTTTAACAGACGGTGTTTCCGTAGATTTTAAGTAACGGCAGGAAAAAAGCCCGATCCCGTTTTCAACATTGGTGTAATCGGGCTTCTCCTGGACAATCCCGGAAGAAGGTTCATTAACTTCCATATAAGTGTTCAGTTCATCGCCTGAAACTGCAAAAAGAAACTCGACCCTGTTGACCAGCCTGGAAACAACATCATTCTCGCTGAGCTCATCCCCAGGTTTATAAGGGATCAGGCTTTTACACACGGTGAAGAAACTGGCCGGACTGTACAGCAACTCCATCGATTCACCGCCTTGCACCGAAACTGATTTCACAGAACTGAAATTCCAGTCAATGCTCCGCGTCAGGGTATCGCGTCCGGGACCAATCACCTCATCGAACCAGAACCTCACGGAAACATTATACCTCCGGCCGTTTTTCGCCGAAAACCATTTAACCCGCTGATTGCTTTCGGCTGTAAAATTAATGCTCTGCTGCCCGGGCCGGGGTGTTTCAACAGCAAAATCATGAACCAGCGGAGTTTGCGCCGTAATGACTTTTCCTGTAATCTTGTTCTTTATTTCAAGGTGATAGGTATAATCTCTATTTGCATAGTCAGACGGAACTATGAAAGCTGCTTTGTAAACCACCTGTTCCGGAGCATAAAATATACCTTCCTCCTTATTAAATACGGTTGTGGTATCCAGGTTGAAACTCCTGGTTTCCGTTGACCCTGCTTTCTCAATGATCCGGACTTCAAGGTTATTAAGATATGAAGCGGAATCTGCCTCCTGAGCATAGGTAAGGGCATTCCCTTCACCCAGAAAAGCCTTGTTGATCTTCACATAGTGCAATGAATCGTTCTGACTGATCAAACCATAAACCACGGTGATATCTTTCCATTCGGCAGTAACATCAAAGTCGGTTTCACAGGCATTAAAGGATAACATTGAAACCAGGGCAAACAAAAAAAACACTTTTTTCATCGGTATAGTCTTAGGCAGTAAAATGCAACAGTATTGACAAAAACAATTTAGGGCTGACAAATTTACATAAAAACTGAAACACATTGATAGGCGTATTATAAAATAGGAATATCCTATCCTGCAGAAAACCGGGATCCCAAAGAAATTTTACCCCGGATCCTGAAATCCCTGATGAAATTATAAAGACGGGTTGCGGATTCATCGGGTATATATTTTGACTTAAACTATTGTGCTGCAGCCTGGTGCACCAATATTTTTCTGATGAATCCGAACAGATTGTGGAACAAAGACGGGTGTATCTGTTAACGTACAACCTGTCAGATTTTAAATATCCTGACGGCATCCCTGAAAAGGCATGAGGTATGCTTTTGTTTTGTAGCTTTGTAAACAGATGTAATGCCACTTTTACTCCGGGCAGCGCTGTGCAAAACCCGCAATTGTTTCAAATCTCTCTAAAGATTTTCTTCCTATGATAACACCTGACATCTCCAAGTTTGCCAATGTAACAAAGGTTACAACGCATGTGCTTCAGGAAATGAAACTAAAGAATGAAAAGATCGCGATGCTGACCGCCTATGATTATTCAATGGCCAGGCTTCTTGACAAAGCGGGTATCGACGTTATACTGGTAGGTGATTCGGCATCCAATGTTATGGCAGGCCACACCTCTACCCTGCCGATCACCCTGAATGAGATGATTTATCATGCATCCTCTGTGGTGAGGGCAGTAAAGCGGGCGCTGGTTATCACCGATCTGCCCTTCGGAACTTACCAGGGCAATTCAAAGGAAGCGTTGATCTCCTCCATCCGCATTATGAAGGAATCCGGATCGGATGCAGTGAAAATGGAAGGCGGGCGCGAAATCCTCGAATCGATCGACAGGATTTTATCCGCGGGAATACCCGTAATGGGGCATCTCGGGCTGACACCGCAGTCGATTCACAAGTTCGGCACCTATGTTGTGCGGGCGACCGAAGAAAATGAAGCCCGTAAGCTGGTCGAAGACGCCCACCTGCTTGAAAATGCCGGCTGTTTCGGCATTGTTCTCGAAAAAATCCCCGCAAAACTGGCAGCACAGGTAGCCAAAGAAATCAGAATTCCGATTATCGGCATCGGCGCCGGTCCTGATGTTGACGGACAGGTACTGGTTTTGCACGACATGCTTGGCATCACCCAGGAGTTCTCCCCGCGGTTCCTCCGCCGCTACCATAACCTGAGCGAAGAAATCCAGGGATCCGTGAAGTCATACATCCGGGATGTTAAAACTGTTGACTTCCCGAATGAAAGGGAACAGTATTAAAGATAACAACTTAAATCAACTGTCCGGTTCTGCCTGACAGTTATGGTGCAATGCACCTGCCCGACAGGCTATGACCGGTTTACCTCAGATTCTGTTTGAAGACAATCACCTGCTGATTATCAATAAAAGGCCGGGCGAAATCGTGCAGGGAGACAAGACCGGCGATGCCCCGCTGGTTGATCAGCTGAAGATATATCTGAAAGAAAAATACAATAAACCCGGGGCAGTTTTTCTGGGTCTTGTTCACCGCCTCGACCGGCCGGTAAGCGGGGCGGTTATATTTGCCAAAACCTCAAAATCGCTCAGCCGGCTTACCCAGATGGTAAAAGAGAGAGAGATCACCAAAATTTACTGGGCGGTGGTTGATCGCGTGCCTGAACCTGAGGAAGGCACACTGGTAAATTACCTGATCAAAAATGAACGCCAGAACAAGTCATATCCTGCAGAAGAACATACCCCCGGCGCAAAAAGGGCAGAACTCCGCTACAAGCTCATCGCCTCAGGAAAAACATATCACCTGCTTGAAATCAGCCTGCTGACAGGAAGGCACCACCAGATCAGGGCGCAACTCGCCTTAGCAGGCTGCCACATCAAAGGCGACCTTAAATACGGTGCAGCCCGCTCCAACCCCGGTGGCTCAATCAGCCTTCATGCCCGTATGCTTGATTTCATCCACCCGGTAAGCAAGGAAAAAATCAATATTATTGCTCCGGTTCCTGCAAATCCGGAATGGCAATACTTCACGGATAAATAATTCTCATCAGGCGGGGGCTCTTTTTTTCTGAAAAGCAACAACGGGCCGGCAACCGGAAAATCCTTTACTTTAAAGCCAACACATGACCGGCAAATTGTTTTGTAATTATATTAGCGGTTTACAAGCCGTGAAACATGGAAATTCCGGAGATTTGAGCCTGTGCCAATGACAAAATCCGGAATTGATTGTTGTTGATTCACCGCAAAACCTGATTTCGTGAAAAAAGGATTTTCAGCCCTGATACTCACCGTCCTGATCATAACATCTACTGCATTACATGCGCAGTACTATGATATTGGTCAGGCACCGGCGCGTACCCGCTGGATGAAAATCGACACCGGCAACTTCAGCATCATTTATCCCGATTTTCTTCACGGGAAGGCCAGACAAACAGCGGTACTTTTCGGCACGCAAACAGGAAAGGTAGCTTCGGGCATGCAGACAGTTCCGCGTAAAACGCCCATTGTACTACATCCTCATAGTGCAATTACGAATGCCTTTGCAATGTGGGCTCCCAGGCGGATTGAGCTCTACACCACACCGCCCCAGGACACTTATGCACAACCATGGCTGCATCAACTGGCGCTGCATGAATACCGGCACATCGTTCAGCTGTCGAAACTTGATCAGGGAATTACCCGCTTTTTCGGCTATCTTTTCGGACAGCAGGCGGCTGCGGTCTCCACAGGGCTTTTTGTCCCCTCCTGGTTTATCGAAGGTGATGCAGTAATCACCGAAACGGCCCTGAGCAATACAGGGAGGGGCCGGGTACCATCCTTCAATGCACCTTTAAGGGCCCTGCTGGCAGAAAAAGGGGCATACAGCTACCCCAAAGCAAGCCTGGGATCATACCGTGATTTTGTTCCGGATATTTATACAACGGGGTATCATATTATTGCAGCATCACGCGCCCTTTACGGGCAGGCCTCCTGGAACGAAGCCATGAATTCCGTTGCGAAAAAGCCCTGGTTGATTGCACCATTTAATCACGGACTTAAAAGCATATCAGGGCTGAATAAAAAAGGAATATACCGGCAATCAATGGCTTATCTTGACAGTCTCTGGCAAGGCAAACAGCCATCCGACGAAGCAACCCGGGTAATGCCCGTACCTCCCAAAAGCTATACAAACTACCACAGTCCGCAGCAGTTGAATGATTCCACATTCGTCTCCCTTAAAACCTCCCTTCATGATATACCCCGGATTGTAAAAATATACAGCAGTGGCCGGGAGGAAATTCTTCATTCCCCGGGATATATTTTTGACAACCGCATCTCCTTCAGCAACGGTTTGCTCGTATGGTCGGAATACCGTCCGCATGTCCGCTGGGCTACCGTCAGCTACACCGATCTGGTTTACCTCAGCACCGAAACCGGGGAGATTACCCGAAAACCGTTCAGAAAGAGACTCTATGCCCCGGCAATAAGCCCTGACGGAAAAAAAACCGCCGTTTCAGAGACCGATGAAACAGGAAATCATTACATAACCGTTATTCAAAGTGACACGCTGAACAGATTCATTGTTCCGGAAGACGTTTTTCCATCTTTTCCTTCCTGGTCGGAGGATATGACAAAAATTGCCTTCATCGGGACAAGTGAGTCCGGAAAAGCCTTGTATATGCTTGACCTGGATGAACAATCCTTCTCAGTATTGTTACCTTATGCCTTCGCGGAAATCAGCGAGCCGTATTTCACGGATAAAGGCATTCTTTTTACAGCCTCCGTAAAAGCAAAAAGCCAGATCTGCCTCCTGGATATCAGTTCGGGTGAGGCAATTGTGGTCACTTCATCAGCTTATGGCGCCTTCGCACCTTCATACTCGCACAACAGACTGACATACCTTGAATATACGGCCGAAGGAACCCGTATTGCCAACCGTTCAATCAATAATCTGAGCAGCCAGCCCTACACACCAGATACAGATCAATCATGGCCGCTGGCCCGGACACTTTCAAGGCAGGAAAATTTCGATGGCAGGTCGTTCGGGATGCCTGTAACCGATTT
>CAZDBX010000116.1:0-2482 GCA_964503805.1 uncultured Lentimicrobium sp.
TTATCTCGATGCTGTTGTTCAAAAAAAAGACGGCAAACTGTCGAAGGTCTGGCCCCATGCCTTCGCCGGCATCCTCGAGGCCTACCTGGGCCCTGTGCACGATCAGGCCAATGGAAAAAATGCCGGCGCATTGCCTGTTTATGCTCAGGCAGCAGGTTTTAATCCTGCAGATTATGTTGAGCTCACTTCCTATCTGCACCATCCCTTTTATCAGAAAATCAATCTCGAAATACCCGACAACTGGTCGCAGGACCATTATTACAACCTACCGCTCAATGAGTTGATGGATGTGATGAACCATGCCATTGAGAAAGGTTTCACAATCTGCTGGGACGGGGATGTGAGCGACAAAGGATTTTCTCATGCAAAAGGCGTTGCCATCCTGCCCGAGATTTCCGGCAGTTCTCTTGAAGGAACTGAACGGGCCCGCTGGGAAAAACTTACCGAGAAGGAGAAAAATACCGAGCTTTACAGCTTCAGCAAACCAGTGACGGAAAGATTCATCACCCCTGAAATCAGGCAGGAAGATTTCAATAACCTGAAGGCTACCGACGATCATCTGATGCACATCACAGGAATTGCAACAGACCAGCTCGGCACCAGATATTATATCACAAAAAATTCGTGGGCAGCCGACAGCAATAAATCGGGTGGTTACCTCAACATGTCGGAAGCCTATGTTCGCCTCAATACCATAGCCGTGATGGTTCATAAAGATGCCGTTCCGCCGCTGATCAGAAAAAAACTGGGCATCTGAGGTTACTCTTTAATTCAATTTATCAGGGAATTGAGGATTGCTGAATCAGCAAAGTCCCTGAAAGCCTTTTGGTTTAACAATTTTGAACACCGGTACTGCACTCCGGCAGCACCGGTAGTAATATTTTTGCAAAAAAAACAATGCCATGATTGAAACTGATATCAAGGAACTGAACGACCGCATCCAGAAGGAAAGTGCTTTTATTGATCTCATTGAGATGGAGATGCACAAAGTTATCGTTGGGCAGAAACATATGGTGGAGCGACTCCTGATCGGATTATTGTCGAACGGGCATATCTTGCTGGAAGGAGTTCCGGGTCTCGCTAAAACCCTGGCCATTAAGTCATTGGCCAATATCATAGATTCCAGGTTCAGCCGTATACAGTTTACCCCCGACCTGTTACCTGCCGACCTGATCGGAACCATGATTTACAGCCAGAAAAAAGAAGAGTTTCTGGTCCGGAAAGGCCCCATATTTGCCAACTTTATCCTTGCCGACGAAATCAACAGGTCGCCTGCCAAAGTGCAGAGTGCGCTGCTGGAGGCAATGCAGGAAAGGCAGGTTACCATCGGAGAAAATTCTTATCCGCTTTCAGAACCTTTCCTGGTGCTGGCAACACAAAACCCCATTGAGCAGGAAGGAACCTATCCTTTGCCGGAAGCCCAGGTTGACCGTTTCATGCTGAAGGTAATCATTGGCTACCCCAGCCGTGAAGAGGAAAAGCTTATCATGCGCCAGAATATGTCGGGCAGCTTTCCGGAAACGAAAACAATCATTTCACCTGAACAGATCCTGAAAGCAAGAAATCTGACCCGGGAAGTGTATCTTGATGAAAAAATTGAAAACTATATTACCGATATTGTTTTTTCCACGAGATTTCCCGCTGAAAACAAGCTAAAGAAATTTGAAGGCCTGATCGCTTACGGAGCCTCACCCCGTGCAAGCATTAACCTGGCGCTGGCTGCGAAAGCCTATGCCTTCATCAAACGTCGTGGCTATGTTATTCCTGAAGATGTCCGTGCCGTTGCCCACGATGTAATGAGGCACAGAATCGGGCTTACCTATGAAGCAGAGGCCGAAAACATCACCACCAATGATATCATCAACGAAATACTCAATACGGTTGAAGTTCCTTAAACAATCAGGTATGTCACGGAAATCAATCAAACATTAAGTTAATTTCTGATGGAAACCAGCGATATCCTTAAAAAAGTCCGCAAGATTGAGATCAAATCCAGAGGCCTGTCCAACCAGATTTTCTCCGGACAATATCACAGTGCGTTCAAGGGTCGCGGCATGGCTTTCAGCGAAGTAAGGGAATACCAGTACGGCGATGACATCAGAAATATCGACTGGAATGTTACGGCGCGGTTCAATCACCCTTATATAAAAATTTTCGATGAGGAACGCGAGCTTACGGTGACTTTGCTGATAGATGTGAGCGGATCTAACGAATTCGGCAGCCGGCAGTGGCTCAAAGAGGAAATGATGACCGAAATTGCTGCCGTGCTTGCTTTTTCGGCAATACAAAACAACGACAAAGTCGGGGTCATTTTTTTCAGCGATAAGGTTGAAAAATTTATTCCGCCTAAAAAAGGGCTGAGCCACATCCTGCGCATCATCAGGGAACTGATTGATTTCAAGCCGGAAAGTCAGAAGACCAATATTTCGGAAGCCCTGAGGTTCCTGACAAATGCCATGAAGAAGCGTTGCACGGCGTTTCT
>CAZDBX010000116.1:2582-9491 GCA_964503805.1 uncultured Lentimicrobium sp.
GGACTTTTTAAAGCAAGAGAATCAAGAAGATAAGCAGACCACAGTTAATGCAGGATGGAGATGAAGGGAGCGTTAATCATTAAAAACACCGGTAAGCTGACGGGATTGTTTATTCTGCTGCTGCTTTGCCCGTTTCACGGCATAGGGCAGAAAGTCATGCCCGACACAACCAGATTCCTGATCGGACAGCAGATCAACATTACATTGGAATTGCAGGTGCAGGAAGGCACGCTGGTTAACTGGCCGGCTTTCGGGGATACGCTTACAAAGTCACTCGAAATAATATCCGTCTCCGGAATCGATTCGCTGAAACAGGAAAACTCCAACAATATTCTGCTTCGTCAGATCATCAGAATTACATCATTCGACAGCGGCTACCATGTACTCCCCCCTGTTTCATTTGCCATTAAGGAAGCCGGATCCGATGAATTTAAAAACCTGCTTTCAGAAGCATCCCTGCTGGAAGTAATGAATGTGGCCGTTGATTTATCTGCCGATATCAAAGACATTAAACCGGTGATGAAAGCGCCTTACACGCTCCGCGACTTTCTGCCGTACTTTTTAATACTGCTGGGGCTTGGGCTGGCGGGGCTGCTTTTATGGTACTACCTGCAGAACCGGAAAAAGAACAAACCTCTGATCAGATTCCCTTCGAAACCGGACAAGCCGGCCCACCTGGTTGCCATTGAACAGCTTGAAGAGCTGAAAAGGGAACAACTCTGGCAAAAGGGACAGGTAAAAGAATATTACACCCGGCTTACCGATATTCTGAGGACATATTTTGAGGCACGTTTTCAGGTGGACGCTATGGAAAAAACCTCTGATGAGATCCTGGATGCCATGCGCGATCACCTTGCTGATGCAGGAAGAATGGAAGATCTGCGGAAAATTCTGATGCTTTCGGATATGGCAAAATTTGCCAGGGCCCGGCCATTGGGCGCTGACAATGAACTCAGCCATACCCTGGCTGTTTCGGTGGTCAACAGCTCCATCCCTGCCCCATCGCGGCCGGAAACGGGCGCTGTTCAACAACCTGAAAAAAATGAGCAATCAGATACAAATATCAATCACTGACAGTCATGTTTGAGCACTTAAAATTTGCCAATCCTGAAGCGTTGTATCTCCTGCTGCTGATTCCTGCTGCCATCGCCTGGTACTGGTTCAGGGGACAGGATACCAAAGCACGGTTACAGGTCAGTGATTTCGGGGCGTTCCTCAATAAGCGGAAAACCCTGAGGCAACGGTTGCGTCACCTGACTTTCATCCTGAAGGTAATCGCTTTCTCGCTGCTGATCATCTCCCTGGCCCGTCCGCAGTCCAGCACTTCGCGGCAAAACGTCAGCGTGGAAGGAATAGATATTGTGCTGGCTATGGATATCTCAGGCAGTATGCTGGCCGAGGATTTTAAGCCAAATCGCCTGGTAGCGGCCAAAGAAGTGGCGAAGGATTTCATCAAAGGACGGCCCAGCGACAGGATCGGCCTGGTTGTATTCAGCGGTGAAAGTTTCACACAGTGCCCGCTCACTACTGACCATGCAATACTATTAAATCTGCTTGATGAGATCAAAAGCGGAATGATCGAGGATGGCACAGCCATCGGTGATGGCCTGGCAACGGCTGTAAGCCGGCTCAAAGAGAGTTCCGCGGTGAGTAAAGTCATTATACTTCTCACCGATGGCGAAAACAACCGGGGCTTTATCGATCCCGCATCAGCCGCTGAAATTGCAAAGGTATTCGGACTCAGGGTTTATACCATCGGCGTGGGCACCATCGGCACGGCGCCTTATCCGGTTCAAACCCCGTTCGGGATGCAATACCAGCAGATGGAAGTAAGGATAGATGAACCGCTGCTCAGGCAGATTGCTGAAATGACAAACGGCAGGTATTACAGGGCGACAAATGCCGGCAAGCTGAAAGAGATTTACCAGGAGATCGATCAACTCGAAAAATCCAAAGTCGATGTAACCGAATTCCGGAAGAAAACCGAAGAATTTTTGCCTTTTACGCTGGCAGCGCTGGTTTTGCTGCTGCTTGATTTTGTCCTGGGTATCTCTTTTTTCAGAAAATTTCCCTGACAGTAAATTTTAATATTAAAGACAGGAAGAGACAATGTTTAGATTCGAACATCCTGAGTATTTAAACCTGCTTATACTGCTTCCCTTACTGCTGGTAGCTTACCTGCTCTACCTGCGATGGAAGAAACGTGCTGCTCTCAGGTTTGGAGAAAAACCATTGGTTACACGGCTGACACCGGATGTTTCGCCTGGCAGGTCACACATAAGATTTTTACTGCTTTCACTGACCATCGCCTCAGCATTGCTGGCGCTGGCGAATCCTCAGATCGGCTCAAAGCTTGAAAAGGTGCAGCGCAAGGGCGTTGACCTTGTTATCGCCCTGGATGTATCAAACAGCATGCTGGCACAGGATATTCAACCCAGCCGGATTGAACGGGCCAAACAATCCATTTCGAGGCTGATCGACGAACTGGAAAACGACCGGATCGGACTGATCGTTTTTGCCGGGAAGGCATATACCCAGCTCCCCATTACCACAGATTACGGTGCAGCCAAGCTTATGCTCTCCACGGTAAAACCCGATATGGTTCCCGTTCAGGGCACGGCCATAGGGCAGGCAATAGAAATGGCCATGGCATCGTTTAAAGAAGAAGATGCAGGAAAAGCCATCATCATCATCACCGATGGGGAAAACCACGAAGACGATGCGGTGGAGAAAGCTGCCGAAGCAGCACAAAGAGGCATCAAAGTATATACAATCGGCATGGGCCTTGCCGAAGGGGCCCCGATTCCGGTATTCCGCGACAATCAGTTGGCAGGCTTTAAGAAGGACAGAAGCGGGAGTACCATCATAACCCGCCTTGACGAAACCATGCTGCAGCAGATTGCGCAGGCCGGCGAAGGTATTTATGTGCGGGCAAGCAACACCCAGGCCGGGCTACGTAAGGTATTCGAGGAAATCAGCAACCTTGAAAAAAACACCTATGACACGAAAAGTTTTTCCGATTACGAAGACCGGTTTCAGTACTTTGTGGCATTGGCGATTGTACTAATGGTCCTGAATTTCCTGCTTAATGAGCGTAAAAGCCGCTGGGCGGGAAAATTCCGGATTTTTAAACCTGAACAGCCTGTCAGATTATGAAAAAATTGATCCTAATATCCTTTTTAGCTTCAATCTGCACGTTTTCATACGGGCAGAAGGAAAATCCTTTTATCAGAAAAGGGAATAAACTGTATGATAAAGGTAATTTTAATGAAGCCGAGATCGATTACCGCAAAGCAATGGAGGTGGCGCCAGCCTCTGCCAAAAGTACTTTTAATCTTGGCAATTCACTTTACAGGCAGGAAAATTACGAAGAGGCTGAGCGTAATTTCATCAATGCAGCCGGATTATTGAAGCCCGCTGATCAGGCAGCCAGAGCCGGCGCCCTTCATAACCTGGGCAATACCTACCTGAAAGCAGAAAAGTACCGCGAAAGTGTTGAAGCATATAAACAAGCCCTGCGTTTGAACCCGGATGATGAAGACACCCGCTATAACCTGGCCTATGCCCAGCGGAAACTGATGCAACAGCAGCAACAGCAGCAGCAACAACAAAATAACGACAAGAAGGACAACAAGGACGAGAAAAATCAACAGCCTCAGCAAGATCAGTCAGATCAGCAGGACCAGAAGGAGCAGCAACAACAGCAAAAGCCCCAGATATCTAAACAGGATGCTGAAAGGATGCTCCAGGCATTGAAAAATGATGAACAAAAAACAATTGACAAGGTCAATAAGCAAAAGGTAAAAGCAGTGCCGTCGCAGGTTGAAAAAGATTGGTAACTTGTGCCGGAAAATCAAAGTGGAATTCAATATCAGAACTTAGTTATTTGGCCGATGAAAAAGTTACGATTTTCAGCATTACTGGTTATGTTTACCTGGGCTTCGTTTGCCAGCGGACAGGATCTGGATTTCAGGGCATCTGCCAGAGAAGTAGTTTCCGTCGGCGACCAGTTCCGGCTGATTTATTCCATTAACGGGCAGGCTTCCGGTTTCCGCGCCCCGGTTATCAAAGACTTTTCGGTACTTGCCGGACCAAGCCAGTCGACCAGCACCAGCATGCAGATTATCAACAACCAGGTTTCACGGTCGGTTGAGTATTCATTTACCTACATCTTACAGGCCACCAGCGAAGGAACCTTTACCATTCCGCCTGCATCCGTCAATGTGGATGGCAAAGCCTATCAATCCAATCCGGTTACCATCAAAGTGGTAAAGGGCAGCGCACCTGCATCATCCGGAGCACAACAACAGACCCAGCCCCAGGGTGGGGAAATCACCGCCAAAGACCTTTTTGTAAGGGCTTCAGTAAATAAATCAAATCCTTACCAGGGAGAACAGGTAATCATTACCTACAAAATTTATACCCGTGTTCCGGTTGCTGAATACAGCATTACACGGACTCCATCCACTGCCGGATTCTGGTCGCAGGACCTGATCAAAGACAACACAAAACTGAATCAATACCGCGAAACGGTTGACGGCAGCGAATATGTCGTGGCGGAGATTAAAAAAGAGGCGCTGTTTGCGCAGAAAAGCGGCAACCTCACCATCGAACCCCTTGAAATGGACGTGGTGGCACAAATTCAGCGGAAGGCAAGCCGCAGAGGATTCAATGACCCCTTCTTCGACAGTTTTTTCAATGACAGTTTTCTAGGAAGCACTTACCAGAATGTAAGGAAAACACTTCGCTCCAATCAGCTGAATATCAATGTAAGGCCATTGCCATCGACAAACAGGCCCAGCGAATTCACCGGGGCTGTCGGAAATTTCAGCATCAGCAGTTCCATCGACCGGGAACAGCTCAAGGCCAATGAAGCATTAACGCTTAAATTCACCATAACCGGTAAAGGCAATATTAAACTGGTAGAAAAACCCAATCTGGTTTTTCCCAGCGACTTTGAGGTTTATGACCCAAGGATTACCGATAATATCACTGCTTCTCAGGCTGGTGTATCCGGGTCACGTACGTTTGAGTACCTGGTTATTCCGCGTAATCCGGGTGATTTCACGATAAAATCTTCCCGTTTCGCCTTCTTCGATATCGAATCCGGAACATATAAAACGCTGAATTCTCCCGACTTCAGGATAAAAGTTGAAAAAGGAACAGGCAATGAAGCAAACGTGGTTGCCGGCAGCTCAAATAAAGAGGACTTCAAATATATCGGTACCGATATAAGATTTATCAAAACAAGTCCTCTGAAATTAAGACCGGTGAACAGTTACTTTTTAAGTCAGCCGTTATTCCCTTTGTGGCTGGCCATCCCTCCGGTACTGCTCGCGGCATTTATGCTGATCTGGCGGAATGAACTCAGGAAAAGAAACAACCTGGCGCTGATGCGCAACCGGAAGGCTACACGGGTAGCCAGAAAGCGGCTGAAAGCAGCGGAACAATTCCTGAAGCAAAAAAATCAGGATGCTTTCTGGGCCGAGGTTTCAAATGCATTATGGGGTTATATCAGTGATAAATTCAATATCCCCGGATCAACGTTATCGATGGATTCGGTGAATCAGGCCCTTAAAAACAAGAACGTGGATGAAGAACTGATTACCCAGTTTATTTCCGCGCTTAACAACTGCGAGTTCGCAAGATTCGCACCCGGAGATAAGTCGCAGGCAATGGACAAACTTTACAGTGAAGCCATTGAGGTAATCACAAACACTGAACAGCATTTAAAATAAAGGCAGGCAACACAAGTTTAACGACATGAAACTCAAGACAGCTATCGTTATTGTATTGGCGGGTTTTTACCTCACGCTTTCGGCCAATCCACAGGCGGATTATGAGAAAGCCTACAAAGCGTATATGGCCGGGTTTTATGAGAATGCCATCTCAATATATGAAAGAATCCTGGAAAATGGCGTTGCCGCGCCCGATCTCTATTACAACCTAGGAAATGCCTATTTCAAAATTGACGATATCCCGTCAGCTATACTGAATTATGAAAGAGCGCTGAAATTGGATCCGGGGAACGAAGATTACCAGTACAATCTCAGGGTGGCGAACAACAAAATTGTTGATAAGATAGATGTATTGCCCGAATTGTTCTATATCCGCTGGTGGAAAGGTTTAAAACTCCTGCTCTCGCCTGACGGATGGGCAAAACTGGCCCTGTTAACCTTTACCCTTATATTTGTAACTGTTGCCGTCTTTCTTCTTTCAAGCCGGATGTGGGCCCGCAAGCTGATCTTCTCATTCGGTTTATTGCTCCTTTTAATTAACCTGATTTCCGGAATAATTGCCTGGCAAACATACAGGGATGCCAAGGATCAGAAAACCGCCATCATCTTCACGCCCACCCTGCCGGTAAAAAGCTCGCCCGACGAAAGCAGCATCGATCTTTTTGTCATTCACGAAGGGCTTAAGGTAACGGTAATTGATAAAATCGGTGACTGGCAGGAGATCAGGATTGCCAACGGCAGCAAGGGCTGGATAAAAGCCGGGCAAATCAAACCCATATAATCCGGAACATGCTGCAGGCAGCAGGCTTCATTGCAGTTATCCACCTGCGCAGAACATGGCGTATTGTTACTGCGCTCGGACTTTTCCGGGCCATCTTCCTGCTGGTGCTGATCGTTTTTGGATTTGTTTCAACATTGAGACCGGGGATGCTTCCGCTGCAGGCTGCACTGATACTATCATTGGTTGCGCAGGCGCATCTGACCCGGAAAGACCATAGTTTACTGATGAGCCTTTCTTTAAACAGGCCGGCCTTTTTCGTCATAATGTACAGCCTGATGGCCGGACCTTTTTTATTGTTGTATCTCTTTTTCCGGGATTTTAATGCATTTCTTATACTTGCCGGTGGATTGTGTCTGTTTTCACTGTTCAACAAACCGGTAAAATTCAGAA
>CAZDBX010000117.1:0-9430 GCA_964503805.1 uncultured Lentimicrobium sp.
GCCTGGGTAAGTTTCACCGCCCCGGTTGATCCGTCGGAGGTACGACTTCCGGTTTCGCCGGTTATGCGCGACACCATCGGTGATCCGGTGTTTGCCGCCATTGTTTATTCCGATTTTTTTGGCAGTGTTTATCCGGCTATGTTTCGCAAACCAAAAGCCTGGGGGGATACCCTGGTAGCTTCGGCCAGCGGGTTTATAAAATATGACAGGGCGATGGACGCCTATCTGATCGGTTCGGTTAACAGGCTCGACAATAAGGGAAAGAACGGAAACCTGCTGAGCATTGACACCCGGCAATGTATCGTAACCGCCGAAGGTTCCATTGAGCCGGGCGCCGGGTTGGGACAAGTCAGCATGAGGACATTCGGAAAGGCTGTTCATTATTCCATTGCGGATTCTACACGTTTTGCCCTGGGAATTGCCCTCGATTTCTTCTTCTCCGATCCGGCGCTGGCCAGGCTGAAGGACAATCTGCAAAAAAGTGAACTCCCGGCCCAGGATGTAAATTCAGAAATATACCAGGAGTTGCTCCATGGCTTGCTGGGACCCAATCAGGCGAACGAGGTGCTGAATGAACTTAACCTGAGCGGTCAGCTCAGGCGCCCCCCTGCCGATCTGGTGAAAACCCTCCTGCTTGCGGATGTAAATATGGTGTGGGACCCGCGGTTGAAATCATACGTAAGCGAAGGCCCCATTGGCATCGCCGGAATCCAGCGCGACATGATCAACCGGAAAGTGAACGGCTACCTCGAGATCGGAAAAAGACGCACGGGCGATATTCTGAATCTCTATATCGAGATCAGCAATACCGAATGGTATTTCTTTACCTACGGCAACGGCATTATGCAGGCCATTTCATCCAACAATGATTTTAATAACATCATCGCGGGGATCAAAGAGGATAAACGAACGTTGAAGGGAAGTCAGGAAGGGGAAGGTTATCAGTTTATTATTTCAACACCTGATCGCCGTATTGCTTTCCTGAGGAAAATGCAATCGCGCGAAGCCGGCTTTTAAAAATCTGATGATATGATCAATGCTGAAGTTTTAATTGCCGCACTGCTGGCATACCTGCTGGGGTCCATCCCGACATCAGTCTGGGTAGGAAAGTGGTTCTTCAATCTGGATATCCGTACCCAGGGGAGCGGAAATGCCGGAGCCACCAATACAATCAGGGTATTCGGGCTGAAGGCGGGCCTGCCTGTGCTGGTGTTTGATGTGTTCAAAGCCTGGCTGGCCGTAACCTTATCTCAGTGGCTCAGGAACGACAGTTTTACCGCCGATCAGGAAGTAATCTACAGGATCATACTGGGCGGTCTGGCAGTGATCGGGCATGTTTATCCGGTTTTTGCCGGTTTCCGGGGGGGGAAGGGAGTCGCCTCGCTGGTGGGTGTAGTTATTGCGTTGTTCCCTGCCGCTTTTTTTGTGATACTGGTCATTTTTATCCTGGTGTTTCTATCCACCCGCATCGTTTCGGTCTCCTCTATGAGCAGCGCCCTGGCTTTTCCGTTTATCGTAATCTTTGTTTTTAATGAAAATAGCCTTCCGCTGATCATCCTTGCGATAGCCGTTGCCCTGTTTGTACCATATACCCACCGCGAAAACATCAAAAGGCTGATCAACGGGACCGAGAAGAAATTTGACTTCGGCAAAAACCGGATAACAAAAGAAAACGGTTAACAGGGTGTTGATAATTTTATTTTTGCCCGCGTAAGGATTGTTGGTGGATTGTAAATATATTTTCTAATTTTACCGTGAACATTTAATGGATCAGTTACAAAGAAAATTACTTTAATATGAGATTCATAGTATCAAGCCAGAGCCTGCTCAAAAGCCTGCAGTCAATCAGCGGCGTATTAAATTCAAGCAATACATTGCCCATCCTCGATGACTTTCTGTTTGAACTCAATGGCAGCACGCTGAAAATTACCGCTTCGGACCTGGAAACAACCATGACGGTTACCGTTGAAACCAATATGGCTGATGATGAGGGCTCAGTAGCGATCCCTGCAAAAATCCTGCTCGAGCTGTTGAAGACTTACGGTGAAACCCCGATGACCTTCACGGTTGACAACGCATTGGGAATTGAAATTGCCGCCGATGAAGCCAAATTCAGGATTGCCGGGCACAATGCAGATGAGTTTCCCCGCGCACCCCGCATGGAAAGCGTTTCAGCGCTTGATTTGCCGGCTGACCTACTGCTTACGGCCATCAACAAAACTATTTTTGCTACCGGAAACGACGATCTCAGGCCGGCCATGTCAGGCGTTTACTGTGATCTTTCCACTGACTCGGTCATTTTTGTTGCCACCGATGCCCACAAACTTGTAAGGTACAAACGCTCCGATGTCAGCGCTGAGGGCAATTCTACCTTTATTATGCCCAAAAAACCGCTGAATCAGCTGAAAGGAATTCTGCCTTCGGATACTACCCCGGTTAGTATTGAATACAACGATACCAATGCGCGTTTCACTTTTAAAAACATTGATCTGGTCTGCCGGCTGATCGAAGGACGTTATCCCAATTATGAAGCTGTTATTCCTTCGGATAACCCGAATACGCTGATAGCTGACCGCCTCTCGCTGATCACCACCCTTCGCCGCGCATCTTTCTTTGCAAACAAATCCACCAATCAGATCCGCCTGACCATCACCGGACAGGAACTTTTCGTGGATGCCGAGGATATTGATTTTGCCCATGAGTCACGCCAGCGGCTGAGCTGTAACTATAGCGGGGAAGATATGGAAATTGGCTTTAATTCGCGATTCCTTGTTGAAATGCTTACAAACCTCAATACGGAGAATATCCGTCTCGAAATGTCTGCCCCCAACCGCGCCGGAATTCTCCGCCCCGTAGAGGGGGAAAATCCGGCAGAGGATATCCTGATGCTGGTAATGCCGGTGATGCTGAATTCATAATATTAAAGACTCATTTTTTAGCAGGGCAACGTTTTAAAATGTTGCCCTTTCTCTTTTATTTTAGCTTAAAATTCACTATCTTAGTAAGTTATTTTTCACTATTAAATTGTAAAAGCCATGAAAACAAGGATAAGACACCTGCCATTGATGCTGCTGTCGGCCGGTTTACTGCTGGGTCTTGCCATACCTTCATGCGACAAGGTCAAGGAATTGGCCGAGTTCGATATTTCCTACGATAATCCGGAAATCCGTTTTGTCATAGATTCATTGGATTATCTGCCCAAGAGTGAAAGACTGCTGGCTCAGCAGACCCTCTCAGTCAATATCGACAGCATCATTCAGAAACATGATCTCGAAGGGATTAAAAAAGCATCGTTTGAGCAGGTGCGCCTTGAGGTGGAGTCGCCGCCGCAGGTGAATTTCAACTGGTTGAATTCAGCCCGTGTTACAGTGAGTGCGGCAGGATTGACTGAAACACAGATCGCTGCGACAGGAACCATTTCGCCGGATGGCCGTACTGTTGATCTTGAGCTGAGCAACCTGGAGGTGCTTTCATTTATTTCAGCCGGACCCTTTACCCTCAGGGTATATGGAAATATTAACCCGCCACTGCCGGTTAATATGATTGTCCTCCTGCTGAAAACTAAAATAAAAATGACCGTTCAGCCGGTTTAATTTCTTCCTGATTTGCCGTGTCCGGATCTACTACATCTGTAATCAGCCCCTGCGGTATCAACTGCACCACCTGTTATGCTTTTCAGCGAAGCAAAAACCGCTGTACGGGTTGCCGGAATCAGTCTGGGTATAAGGCAGCTTATTGCGTGGCCTGTAAAATTGTCAACTGCGAAAGACTGGCAATGACCCGTTCAGGATTCTGCCACGAATGTGATCAATTCCCCTGTGCCAGACTGAAGCAACTTGACAAGCGTTACCGGAACAAATACCATAGCGGCCTTATTGATAACCTCAGGGATCTGAACAGGATGGGCCCGGAAGCATACATGGAGCGGGAAGACGTCCGCTGTCGCTGTGCCGGGTGCGGGGCAGTCATCTGCATTCATTATGCTACATGTAAGCAATGCGGCTTACCGCTGCCCGATCGCATCTGATTCAGGAATTATTCCATTGATGGCAGGGGACATCTTTATTCAAACAATTCGCTGAGCTCCAGCCACCGGTTGGTTTTTTCTTCGAGGGAACTTTCCGTTTCCTGGTATTTAAGGCTGAGTTTCTCCAGTTCGTCAGGCCCGCAGGCGCCGCTGTTCATCTTATCCAGAATCTCCTTTTTGAGTGCTTCAAGGGATTGGATCTCTCCGTCAAGTGCTTCAAACTCGGTTTTTTCCTTATAACTTGGTTTCCGGGGTTTGTTGTCCTGATTTGATGCGGGTGCCTTTGTTGTCGTTACCGGGCTTTTCTGCCGCGCCAGCCGGGCTTCTTCAGCCAGCTTAAGCTTGTAGTAATCGGTGTAGTTTCCGTAATAATCCTTGATTTTTCCCTCATTCCCGAACACGAATACATGATCAACAATTTTATCCATAAAATACCGGTCGTGCGAAACCACAAGCAGGCAACCTTCGAAGTTGATCAGAAAATCTTCGAGCAGGTTGAGTGTGTGGATGTCCAGGTCGTTGGTCGGCTCGTCGAGAATCAGGAAGTTGGGATTTTTCAGCAGCTGCATCAGCAGAAATAACCTGCGTTTCTCTCCTCCGCTGAGGCTGGAGAAATAATTATACTGCAGGGTATGGGGGAAATTGAAGTGCGAAAGGAAGGCCGAAGCGGAAATGCGGCCTTTGCCCAGCGGCATTTCTTCTGCTATATCTTTGGCAATATCGATCACCCGCTTGTCTTCTTTGGGCTGAAAGCCCTCCTGGGAATAATATCCGAAAACTATCGTCTGCCCGGTGGTAACCTTTCCCATATCCGGATGCAGGCTGCCGGTAATCATATTGAGCAGGGTGGTCTTGCCGGAACCATTGCGGCCGACAATCCCGGCTTTTTCTCCTTTTTTGAAGATATAGGAGAAATTGTCAACAACCTTATTCTCTCCGAAAGCTTTATGTATATTATTTAATTCCAGTATTTTACCTCCGATCCGCGTCATTTTCACCTGGAGGGGGCCGGTATCTTTTTCAACCCGTTTATTGGCTTTTTCCTGGATTTCGTAGAAGTTGTCAACCCTTGCTTTCGCTTTGGTACCGCGTGCCTGGGGCATTCGCCTCATCCACTCAAGCTCTGTACGGTAGAGGCTTTTGGCTTTTTCCGTTTCCGTAAGTTCAATGGCTTCGCGTTCGGCTTTTTTTTCGAGGAAATACGAATAGTTGCCTTTGTAGCGGTAGATCCTGTTATTGTCAAGTTCAAGGATTTCGTTACACACATTGTCGAGAAAGTAGCGGTCATGGGTAACAATCAGCAGGCTGAGGCTCTGACGGGTGAGGTAGTCTTCGAGCCACTCAATCATTTCAATGTCAAGGTGATTGGTGGGTTCGTCAAGAATCAGGAAGTCGGTTTCTTCAATCAGGGCTTTGGCAAGCGACACTTTTTTGCGCTGTCCTCCCGACAATTCCCCGATTTTCTGATCGAGGTCAGTAATCTTGAACCGCCCGAGAATTTCTTTAATCCTCACATCATAATCCCACCCGCCGATCAGTTCCATTTTGCTGGTACTGTTTTCAAGCATACGGTGGGCTTCAGGCGAATCATCATGTTTAATCAGGTTCAGGCTGTATTCATAATCGCGGATGGTGCGCATGAATTCATTTTCGGCGTGGAAGAGGATGTCAAAAATCGTCTGATCGTCATTCATTTCAGGGTTTTGCGGAAGGTACGCCCACCTGATGTCGCGGCGGAAGGTTACCGCACCGCTGTCGGGGAGCTCCTTGCCGCAGATAATGTTCAGCAGGCTGCTCTTCCCTGCGCCGTTGCGTGCAATAAGCGCTACTTTGGATCCCTGGTCGATTCCAAATGTGATTTCGGAAAAGAGTTCCTTCTCACCGTATGATTTACTGAGTTGTTCTACAAGAAGATAATTCAACGGATGTGGTTTTAGCAGCGGCAAAGATACGCTTTATCGGCCAATCGGATATTGACTGAGTGGATGGGGGCTAAAGCAAAAAGCCTCAGGGTATGAGGCTTTTTAGCAGAACTGAAAAGAAAAACTAAATCTTTTTAACGTCAACAGCTTTCTTTCCTCTTTTGTCCTCGGCAATTTCGAAAGAAACGAGATCATTTTCATTTACTTTCTCAGTAAGGCCTGTGGCATGAACAAAAACATCATGCTGGGTTTCATCGTCGATAATAAAACCAAAGCCTTTGCGCTCATTGAAGAATTTTACTTTACCGGTAGGCATAACAATTGAAAATTAGAGATTAACAACACAAATATAGTAAAAAAAACAGGGAAATCAAATTTAAGTTCGATCCTGTTTGACCAAACTTATGGGAAAGGGCGGAAATGAACATATATTGATCAGCCTGTAACCTTTGTCAGCATGGAATACCTGTTATTTCAGTCAGCATCAAGCAGCCATCGGAAATTTTTTTCTGCATCGGCCGCAGAAGCGCCACAGAACGCTGCTTCAGGCTTAAAACCCGAACAAACGGCGGGGCGCTCGGGTTTGCCGAAAATCGTGCATTTCAGGTCATCGGTAAGCTGTACACATCTTACAAAGGCAGGTTTGCCGCCGGGCATACCGGGTATGGAGGAACTGATGGAAGGAAAGATACAGCAGGCGGCGCATCCGGGGCGGCACTCCATAAAAAACGGCATTTGAGTATGCAAAGCTAATGGATTCCAGGATGACTCAAACCGGTCCTGCAAACACTTTTATTATTCCGGAATCATAAGCTGGGATATTCTTACCTCTTTTGATACAGCCTTGTCAGGTTTTCTATAGTTAAATTTAATCTTCGCCTTCGATTCTGCTGACTGCTTTAACTTTTAATACCTTTGCACCTGAACCAGGTATTACGGATACAAGAAGGCCCTTATTGAACAGCCGGAGACTTGCGGCAAAGGTTTTAATGATTGTTTTACCCGGTGATATCATGATAGTTATAACATTTTTCTGATTTCTACATTCAAAGATTAATGGCATCATTTGGCAAATGGATCGGAGGCGGTCTGGGTTGGGCACTTGGCGGCCCCATCGGAGGAGTTCTTGGTTTTGTGTTCGGTTCGATTTTCGACAGCATGCAAAGCGGTCAGTATGAACACAAGGGGTTTACGCCGACCCAGGAAGGAGATTTCAAGGTCAGCCTTCTGGTAATGATTGCCGCCATCATGAAGGCCGATGGCAGGATTATGAAGTCAGAGCTGGAGTATGTGAAACGGTTTTTTCTGGGTCAGTTCGGGGAGCAGGAGGCTGAGCGGTTGCTGCTGCTGCTCAGGGAGATACTCCGGCAGGAACTGGACGTAGATGAAATCTGCGAACAGATCCAGGAGAACATGGAATATCCTTCGAGGCTTCAGCTTGTCCATTTTCTTTTCGGAGTTGCCGCCGCCGACGGCGAACCCCATGCCGCCGAAGCGGAATTGCTGAAGCGCATCTGTCTCCATATGGGTATCAGGCAGAAGGATTTCGACTCCATCAAGGCCATGTTTATCAAAGATACCGGCAGCGCTTACCGCATCCTTGAAATTACGCCCGATGCCAGCGATGAAGAGGTGAAGAAAGCCTACCGCAAGATGGCACTAAAATATCATCCGGATAAAGTGGCCCATCTGGGAGAGGATGTGCAGAAGGCGGCAAAAGAGAAATTCCAGCAATTGAACCAGGCTTACAATGAAATCAAGCAGCAGCGCGGATTTAACTGATCTGAAGATTGTTGAGGCCGATGTGCCCCGGCCTGATCAACTTAAAATATTATTTCGCGACAATCAGTCCCTGTTGCTGAAAGCCACAAAGAGACTGGCAAAAATCAACCCGCGGATACTGGATTCCGTAGTTCATTCCATGCATGATCAGGCCTTTGGTTTTTACGATTGCCTTTCGTGTGCCAACTGCTGCCGCAGCATCAGCCCTGCAATCCGCTACAGCGATGTGGATGATATGGCAAAGAAGCTGAGAATTAAGCCTTCGGAAGTCGTTGAAAAATATCTGAAGACAGACAGCGACGGGGATTTTGTATTTCAATCGGCGCTGTGTCCGTTTATTGATTGGGAAAATTATTGCAGCATTTACACCCACCGGCCGAAAGCGTGCAGGGAATATCCGCATACTGACCGAAGCCGGTTTTACCAGTTGCTGAAGCTTTCACTGAAAAATGCTGAGATATGTCCGGTAGTTTACGCCATTCTGATTAAACTGAGCGCCGTTTAAAACCTTAACACAGTCCCCAGGGGCAGTTTTTTACCAAAGTTATCGGCCAGGTAAAGTTCCCCCGATTCCATGGTTTCCCTGCTTCCAAAAGCTGACCTGATCAGATTCTCACTGATCAGCGAGGAAAATCCCATTGAATAGAGGCTCATAATCAGGAAGCTTTCATGTTTGTCGAGCAATTCACTGCACTGCTTGATCATTTCATTGATATGCTCCTCAAGCACCCATTTCTCGCCGTCCGCCCCGCGGCCGTAAGCGGGCGGATCGAGTATAATGCCCTGGTAGCTGTTTCCGCGGCGGACTTCACGTTTTACGAATTTCAAAGCATCTTCAACCACCCAGCGGATTCCGTCTAGTCCGCTGAGTTCCATATTTTCACGGGCCCATGTGATTACCGGCTTAACCGAATCCACATGCACAACTTCGGCGCCTGCCGCGCAGGCCGCCAGGGAGGCGCCGCCTGTATAGGCAAACAGGTTCAGCACTTTCGGGCGGGCTGTTTTCATCGCGCTGATGCGGTCATAAATAAAATCCCAGTTGTCGCCCTGCTCCGGGAAAACACCGATGTGCCTGAAACTGGTCAGCCCCAGCCGCATCTTCAGGTTCATCTTTTTATAGCTGTAGCCGATCTGCCATTGCTCGCGGCAACCTTTTCTGAGAATCCATTTCCCTTTTTCAGGATCATTTTTTTCTTTGCTGAAAATAGCTTGTGCACGCGCTGCCCACTCTTCGTCTGTCATCGATTTGTCCCATACCGCCTGCGGTTCAGGGCGTATCAGCACCTGGCTGCCGAAACGTTCCAGCTTCTCAAAATTGCCGGAATCCAGCAACTCGTAATCTTTCCAGTTTTCGGGGGAGAGCAGTTTTATCATAGTCCCGTTTTTTTTCTGATCCGGGGTCCGTAACCCCTTCGCAACTGCAAAGATGCGAATTTTCCCTAACTTTGTCCTGTCAATTCCCCGCCCGATGTCAGAACTTATTACCAGCCCGCAGAATCCGAGGATCAAAAATCTTTTGTTGCTTCAGCAGAAATCGCGGGAGCGCCGGAAGCAGAATCTGGTGGTGGTTGAAGGGCTGCGCGAAACTGCCATTGCGGTGGAAAACGGCTTCAGGATAACGGAATTTTTCGTTTGCCCGGAGATCGGCAACCCGGCTGATTATATGCCGTTGATTGGCAAAGCAAAGGTTACGGAG
>CAZDBX010000118.1:0-9385 GCA_964503805.1 uncultured Lentimicrobium sp.
CGATGCTGATTCCGAAGACAATCCCGACAATGCCGCCAATCTGACCGATCACAATGGCTTCAGCAAGAAACTGGTTCCTGATGGTGCGGCTTGTGGCTCCCATGGCCTTTCGAATACCTATTTCACGGGTACGCTCTGTAACGGATACAAGCATAATATTCATCAGCCCGATGGCAGCACCGATCAGGGTGATAGCCCCTATGATCGTTGCGGCAAGCCGGAGATACTTAAGGTTTTCAAAAAGCATTTCGGCCAGATTGTCGCTCTTTTCAATTTCAAAACTATTCTCCTGTCCTGCCCTTACTTCGCGTATTACACGAAACAAACCAGTTGCCTCCCCGATCGCGGCATCGAGCTGCGTCGGATTCTGAACCATTACATTGATGGTAAAAGTCATTCCTGACCGGGAAAACTCCTGCCTTACATTCGAAATCGGTATTAAACAAAGGTTATCAGGATTAAAGCCCATACTCGAGCCTTTGGACTTCATTACACCGACCACCCTGTATTTTCCAGGCCCTATATTAACAACCTTGTCCAGCGGGTTTTCACCTGATTTAAACAGTTTGCTGACAACGCCTGCACCCAGCACCACCACATGCGAACCATAATTTACTTCATTTACCGAAAGATTCCGGCCTTTTTCCAGTTCATTGCCTGAGGTTGCCAGGTAATTTTCATCAGAGCCCACCACCGGAACATTAGGATTGGTCTTTAAAGACCCGTACTTCAGTGTTGCGGTATTGGTTGCATAAGTAAAAACGGATGTTACCGCCGGGAAATCATACACCTCCTTGAATTCCATGGCTTCCTGCCAGGTGATCGTTCTGTAATTCCGGGGGAGGGTGGACCTGTTGCCCATATGCACCCTCATGCTACGATTCCGGATCGAAAACGTATTGGCTCCCATCATCATAAAATTCTCATTGAGAAAATATTTGATGGAATCTATGGATGTAAGAATACCAACCAGGGCCATGATACCGAACGCGATGATCAGCACAGTAAGGATGCTTCGAAGAAGGTGGCTGCGGATGGAATCAAGGGATATCCTGATGTTTTCTTTCAGCAGATTGGTCATTCCCGCTATTTTTTTTTACAAACTTACGTTGAAAAAGTTAATAAATCCCTTTGATGACATTATATCTTACCAAAATCAGACAGGATTCATACAATTATCACTGGCAAAACAGTTCTTCTGCCAGCTACAATAAGTAATCTGCTTTATCAGTTTACTCTGCAGCGGGAGCAAAAACAGGAAAAACACTTCCGGGAACAAAGCATGGGCCATGCCGGAGAAACACAGGAAACAGCACCTGAAGTGCTGTGAAAGATAAAAATCTGAAAAAGATTAAATCTTACTACCGAAAGCCAGATCTCCGGCATCGCCAAGGCCTGGTACGATATAAGCCTGGGCAGTAAGTTCATCATCTATGGCGCCAAGCCATAATGTGACGTCTTCAACCGGCAGGTATCTCTTGATATAATCCAGACCCTGGGTACTGGCAATCAGCGTAACGATGTGGGTGTGAGAGGGCTTTCCCTTGGCCAGCAGGGCCTTGTAGCTGAGCACCAGCGAAGCGCCGGTAGCCAGCATGGGATCGGCGAGAATCAGAACCCTGTTCGTTAGATCGGGACATGAAACATACTCAACCTGTATCTCAAAACGGCCATCTTTGCTGTGTTTGCGATAAGCTGACACAAAGGCATTTTCTGAGCGGTCAAAAACATTCAGCAATCCTTTATGCAGGGGCAATCCCGCCCGAAGGATGGTTGCCAGCACCGGTGAATGTTTTAATACAGGAACCTCTGCAACTCCCAGTGAAGTAACTACCTCACGGTTCTCATATTCTAACTGCCGGCTGATCTCATAAGCAAAAACCATCCCCATCCTTTCCATGTTGTACCGAAAACGGAGGCTATCCTGTTGTATCACGGCATCCCTGATTTCAGATACATATTGATTGAAAATGGAATTCTGAGCACCCAGATTTCGAACCATGGCGAAGGATTTGTTGTTTTTATAAAAGAAACAGACTTTGCGCACAAATATAGGAATTAATATTGCAATGCAGCAGCATAAATATCAGAAACTTAATGTTCGGAAAGTTTGAAAGCCGGGCTATACCATCTGTTTATCCGAATCCGGAAAGACTTCAGTCCGGTGCCTCTACCGGTTGATTCAGAATAATGCGGTGCCAGAATGAAAATCATTCAGGTTGTAATACGAAATGAGCCCTCCATATCCGGAGGGCTCATTTCGTAAGCAGGTTAATCAATTTTATCAGGCAATCCGCGATTTGCCCTGATTTACAATTTGCTTATTATCCAGATGCCTGTGCCTTTTCTGAATGGAAACAAGGACAAAAGCAATGATGGTCAGGATGGTGCCCAAAAAAATCAATAAACCAAACAATTTCATAGTTCCAAGGGATTGAAATCTCCAGGCCAACAGGACAAAGACAATATTAAACATCATCAGAATATAAGTTGATTGCAGGTGATTAAAGCCCAGCTTCAGCAATATATGATGCATATGGGCCCTGTCAGGGGCGAACGGGGTGCATTTTGTATAAATTCTTACAACAAATAAACGCAGGGTATCGAAAAGAGGCACCATCAGTATCGCGAAAGAGAAAGCCGGGGCAGCTTCCATATTACGAAATGGACTGCCGGGAACATTCATCTCATTAAATCTGACGGTAAATACAGCCAGGATAAAACCCAGCAACATAGAGCCCGTATCGCCCATAAATATCTTATACTTTGAATCCAGGAGGTTGTACCTCAGGAAAGCAAACAGCACGCCAATCAGGCTCAGCGCCATTACCACCATGCCAGTTTGTCCGGCCTGATAAAACCATTCTCCAAAGAAAACCGATGCAACAATAGCCAGGCCGGCTGCCAGTCCATCGATACCATCAACAAGATTGAACGAGTTAATGATAACTATGAAAATAAATAACGTTGCCAGCACACTCCATATGTAAGATAATTGATATATCCCGAACAGGCCGTGCAGGTTAGTAAACCGTAAATCACCCAATAAAACAATAATTAAACCTGCGATTACCTGTCCATAGATTTTTTTAAGTGGCGAAAGTTCCAGCACATCATCTTTCAGCCCAAGAAAAAAAATAACCATTGCACCTGCGACAGTAACCGGGTAAAGCAGGGTATCTGATGCCAGGTTAAACGCCAGCACTGCAATAGCGAATCCGGCAAAAATTGCGATTCCGCCCAGCGTAGGCACCTTGCCTTTGTGCGAAGTACGATGATTTGGCTCATCTACAAGGTTTTTCTTTCTGGCCACATCAATAATTACCGGTATAAAACGGTAGGCTACGAAAAAAGATATCGCAAGCGCGGCAATCATTCTGAACCCTGGCAATAATATCCATTCCTGAGCATGTGGCATAATAACAACTTAATATTTCAAGATTTGTAAACGAGGCCTATGGCTGATACCCCTGAAGTTTTCATAGACTTCTGAACTTCACGGCCATCAATAATAATTAATTATCATTTCCACTAAAAGTAACTCTTTGCAATCTAACAATTCAGTTTCCGCAAATACCCGGCAATGGTGCATATTTTCCGGTCAACTTTGTTGCATCGCGGTGTTATGATATCGTTCACCGGTCAAAGCAAAAACACTTATATCCTGTGGACGTAGGCCTTACTCCAGTTGTTCTGCTCAATGGCATTACCAATATCAACGAAATTAAATTCACTTATCAACCGGGCTAATTTTCCGAGGCTTCCATGTAACCCGTAATACGATTTGAACATGCGCAACGGCGTCAGCCCGGGCAACATTTTTTGTCCGGGATCAAAATCTCTCGGATGAAAGTAAGACATAACATAAGAGCTTCTGTTAGTCAATCTTCTGATTATTTCATAAGGTAATAGCCTGAAATAACCTCCGCCTGAGAAAACAACCCTGTGATTGAGGAATTTCGCCGTATTCAAAGGGAATTCGTAAAGCTGCATCCCTCCGGCATCAATAATACATGGCTTATCAACAGGGAATGAAGGGAATCCACCGTGTGCCCGCGAAGTCGGGAAAATGGAAGCATCTGCAATAATACCCTGGCGCATCAGCTCTTCCAACGCCCAGATGGTATCAGGCACAATGGAAAAGCCCGGCGCTCGGTACATCCTGACAGGTCTACCGGATAAACCCGAGACTTCTCCGCATGATCTTTTAAGATCTTCACGAAACTCCATCCGCGACTGCTTTGAAATAAGGGCATGGTCCCATGAATGAACTCCGAGCTCATGACCGGCTTCAGCTATTCTTCTGATCACTGACGGCGAATGCCGGGCAATCCAACCCATTACAAAAAAAGTTGCCTTAATTCCTGACTCGCTGAGGAGCATCAGTATTCTTTCGGTATTGGCTTCCAGGCGTGGCTCAAAACCAACCCATTGATCAGGTCTGCTGGTCGATTTCAATTCAAGGAGATGATACCATTCCTCTATGTCAAAAGTTAAAATCCTCAAAAATCAGAAAATTAACAAATTGATATTCGGTTATCTATTATTCAATAATGCCGGCAGTGATCAGTTTTTCGCCTCTTCGGAACTTCTCAACCCACAAAACCCAGAGAAAGAAGATGATTACGTAGAAAAAAGGGCGCAATACCCACTCATGCACAAAGTCCCAATGCTGAGGAATCCAAAGCGCCACCAAAGACAGGCAGACAATCCGGAAAACATTGGCCAGAAACATGGTAAAAAAACCAAACGGGATATACCAAAGTTTATGTACCCATGGCCCGGGAAATAAAATAAACAAAACGGCCACCTGATAAAACTGCTTTAGGCCGGAACACCCCTCATCGATGGCAACAAATGCGCCATTTGAAAACCACATGGTATTCGGCGCTGAAGTCATTATCTCCAGCCCAAGAATATTTCTGTTAAACCAAAGGGATATTAAATAGACCTTTCCGGCAAGCCAATCGGCGGATCCGATAATGAAATTAAAAGATTCGAGCCAACCGTAGAAAGACCACCAGAGTTCGTGAAAAACAAAGGTAATAATGGCAAATATTGACACATCGACCAGCGCGTGCAATTTATGCTTTTGAACAAACCGGTCGGCAGCTGAGTAGATCCTGCCTAACATAGATTGGAATTAAAAAATGTGCCTGATTAAAAGGTCCGTGAATTGATCATGATCATCGATAAAGCCACGGCAACCGGATCAGTAAAACTTCCCGGCAACCATCGGCCCCAGCCACCTGATTATAAAACAGGGAGAGATTTTCCACAGAAAACTCAGGATCTTCCGGTTGGGCATCGGTATTTTCATGGGGCCTATTCTGTACTGATCGTTCCGAAGCGGATAGGAAAAACTCCAAAAAAGGGTAGTGTTCTTTACGCCCCACTGTTGTTTATACAGGTACGGCCCCGAATCCCTGGTACTTCTGCCAAAACTGAATACCCGGCATCCCCGTTCAATGGATAGGCGGATACACTCCCACCACAGAAAGTATGACGTGTAATACGGATTGTAATCCTCAAGCGTTGAGAACCAGCACGTTTCAGCAAATTCGCCTTGTTTGAGCAAAATAGCGCCGCCAATGGCTTTCCCGTGATAAAGGGCGATCAGCACACTGGCATCCCTGCCAAAGGCTGTAACCACCTTAGAATAAAATGACTTTGACATTGCCGGAGCCCCCAGCCGGTGCATATTGTGGGAAAATACCCCGTAAAACTTACCAATCAGTTCGGGTCCGCCAACTTCAAGTTTAATCTCCCGCGATACAGACTTGTGAAGCTTTCGCCTGAGGTTTGAACTGAATCGTGCCAACTGCTTCTCAGCAGTAGTTTCCAATGATAACCAGGAAACTACTTTAACAGTATGGAAATGCTCTGACACCGGTTTCAACATACGCACATGCCATTGAATGCCGGGATCGCTGCATGTCAGTTTACCGCCTTCCAATGTAAACTCCGGATGCTTCTCAACCAGTTCAGGCTCCTGCGCCGAAAAATAAGCGTATGAGAAATAGGGCATCGACACGAGAATGTCATCCATATTTACCATCATCACGTACCGGACACCGGAGGGCGTTTTCACCCTGTACCAGCCAACCGGCCCTGCATGCTGATAAATCATCGGCCATTTAACGCCCATATTCAAAAGAGGTCTGCAACAAAATTAAGATTTTAATTGATCCTGAATATGCATTATTATCAGGTTTTATCATTCATCAGCATATTGTACACTTTGATCATAGTACCGCGGGAACTGCCCGATGAATCCACAGCGATTATGGCGTTATTCTACCACTTTCCCGAAAACAGGCAAGGGCGGCAAATCGCTGAACCACCTGAACGCCCATGTATTTTCAGGAAAAATGATCACTGCAGCCGTTAACAGGATAATCAACAGATCTGTCCTGAATCCCTGATGTTCGCGGTACCATCTCTCCAATGCACCTTTGTAAGGAGCGATATAAAGCCGGTCATACTCGTGGGGATCCATTCCGGTGTTCTCAAAATATTGTTCCTCATCCCTGAAAACGATGGAAGCGATACCGGTCAATCCGGGCTTGCACCGGTAAAACTGGTCCTGAATTTCAGGAGAGAACTTCAGGAAATCCACCTCCATCAGTGGCCGGGGGCCTACCACAGACATTTCTCCCAGGAATATGTTAATTAACTGCGGTATTTCATTGACTTTTGAGCCCCTCAGGTATTTTCCAAGCGGTGTTAAACGCCAGTCATTCTTCAGGGTAATGCTTCCGGTGCCGAGCGAAGGACTTGCTTTGAGCATGGTGGCAAATTTCCATATCCTGAACTTTTTGTTTTTATAGCCTCTCCGCTCCTGAAGATAAAAAATATAACCTTCGCCCGTCAGCTTCAGCGCAATGGCCAGCGGTATAAAAAAAGGCAGAAAGAACAGGATGCCCAGCGTAGAAAACAGAATATCGCCGGCTCTTTTAATGATTTTATACATACCACTACATTTTCTGATCCAGGTTTTTGCCGGTTTCTATATGATGAAAACCTGGCAGGAAGGAGGTCATCACCTTAACTATATCAGCTTTTGTTAATCCCGGGGTTTGTATCACCCGCTTTAGTTCCCCGACCATATTCCGGATCTCATCCATCGAACGGCGAGGCGCATTTTTGATGATCCCCAGCGAACTGAATGTTGTAAGGTCAAGCTCCTCCCCTTCCGTAAAGAACTCTTCATAAGTTTTTTCGCCGGAAGTATCTGATTCAAAAAAATAGACCGGATAACTTCGTGAATTGTCCTGCATGATGGACGCTTCATAGCGGGCCTCTTCCTCACTTGCACATATCCTGGTATCAAACCCCTGCTGCTTCAGAAATTCAATGGTAATGTCTTTAAAATTCATCATCTGTTCTTCATCCAGCTTCGGAAAGAAGATTTCACCGGTCTTTCCCAGAATACAAGCCATCAGACAAATCTGGCCGGACTCTTCAGGAGAGACAAAAAATCTCCTGATATCTGAAGGACAGGAAAGCGGCTGATGTTTCATCATCCGCTCGAGATAACCCGCCAGCAGACTTCCGTTAGAAAACGCCACATTGGCAAACCTTGCCGTGGAAACCGGGAAACGACCGGCGTATGCCATAATCACCTCTTCCATTATTTTCTTACTGGCTCCCATGATATTAACCGGATTGGCAGCCTTATCCGTGGAAACGCAGAAGAAATGCTCAGGAGGAGAAACGGCCAGCTTGCTTAAAAGTTGTTCGGCCTTTATAATGTTGTTTTCGAGCAATGCGATCACCGAAAACTGGTCTTTTTCGCTTCTCACATGCTTGTGCGCCGCAAAATTGGCTACAATATCGAAGGGCCCGGCATCCTGCAATATTTTGTCAAAAACCGGATCAGAAAAGTTGACAGGGTAGGTTTTATATTCATCCGGGACCCTCATGCCCAATGTACTCCTAAGATCGCGGGTAAGTTCGGTGAGGTAGTTCTCGCTCAGATCTACCACATATAGTTTGGCCGGATTGAACTTCAGCATTGCCCGGATGAAGGATGAGCCAATGGTCCCGCCCCCGCCGATAACCAGCGCCGATTTCCCTTCTATCTGCGATCTGAGCTGGTTTTCATACCGCCACAGGTCATCCTGAAAGAAACTCTTCTCCCGGAAGGTGATATGCTTTGCAATAAAAGCTTCAATATTAATCATACAGGCTATCTTTAATGTTTCAGGACGTGGCGGATGGCTTCAACAACGGTGTTCCGATCTTCATCCGTAATATTTGAACTGGATGGCAGGCAAAGTCCGTTCCGGAATAACCGTTCTGATGTACCATCTGTATATGCCGGTGCATTGGCAAATACAGGCTGCAAATGCATGGGTTTCCATAGCGGCCTGGTTTCTATGTCGAACCGGGCCATATCTGTGTAGATATCCTCACGGGTGATGCCTCCTGCCTGATCGGGATCAACCAGGATGGTCGTAAGCCAATGATTTGAAAAATAACGCTCGTCCGGTTCATTCTGGAAGGAAATTCCGGGAATACCGGCCAGCATCTCACGATAGTAAAAATAATTTTCTCTTCGCCTGGCGATCCTGTCGGGCAGCACTTCCATCTGCCCCCTGCCGATACCAGCACAGATATTGCTCATCCGGTAATTGTATCCGATATGGGAATGTTGGTAATGCGGGGCCGCATCACGCGCCTGGGTGGCAAGAAACAGCGCCTTTCTGCAATATTCCGGGTTTGCTGAAACCATAGCACCGCCGCCCGAAGTGGTAATGATTTTGTTTCCGTTAAAGGAAAACACACCGATTTCCCCAAAAGTCCCGGTGCTTTTTCCGTCGAAGGTAGATCCGAATGACTCTGCAGCGTCTTCTATCACCGGAATCTGATATTCATTGGCAACAGCCATCAGTTTATCCAACTGGGCCGGCATACCGTAAAGATGCACCAGGACAATGGCAGACGGCTTTTTACCCCTTGAAATGCGATCTTTTATCGCAAACTCAAGTAAATCAGAACTCATATTCCAGGTCAGGGCCTCTGAGTCTACAAAAACAGGAGTAGCACCCAGGTAGGCTATCGGGTTTGCCGAAGCTGAAAAGGTAAAGGATGAGCAAATCACCTCATCCCCCTGTTTAACCCCCAGAAGGATTAATGCCAGGTGAATGGCAGCAGTCCCTGATGAAAGACAGGTGCAATGGCCCGCCCCGGTCATCCGGACAATATCCTCTTCCAGCCCCGTAACGTTGGGCCCAAGGGGAAAAACATGATTTTTTCTGAATGCCTCCTCGATGTATTTCATTTCTTTCCCACTCATATGAGGAGAGGAAAGCCAGATTTTTTCTTTCGAAGAGCTAAAAAGTTCTGTTGTTTTGGGCATGGTCAAGATTCTGCTTAAACC
>CAZDBX010000119.1:0-9332 GCA_964503805.1 uncultured Lentimicrobium sp.
GGAGGAACAGGTGCCTGGTGAGCTCACTGGCGGCGAGGTGGATGTTGCGCAGAAGAAGAATATCATCCACGTTTTCTTTAGGAGTCACTAAAAATCCGGATGGGAAGACAATAGCTCATGCCTGGTTAATAGCATCAGGCTGTGAGATAGTTGAAAAGAGAGGAGAGTACACTGAGCTTTATAGGTTTTAATTTTTTTCAGTTATATGAATATTAGTTAAAAACAATTAAATTTGTTTCTTAATTCAGGCGGTTAGTATACAAAAAGCAAGGATGAAAACTCTACATACAGGGAAAAAGGCCTGGACCAGGCCGTCAGTTAAAATACTGAGTATCAAAAAAGATACATTCAGCGGTTCCACAACCCTGCCTGAAAACCAGGGCGGTAACGGTTCAGGTAATGTACCCCTGAATCCTAAACCCAGATAAGCCCTCTCCGACGATTTTATTCTTTTCCTGACTTTACCTAAACCAATCGAAGGCCGATAGCCTGTTTCCTTAATGATATGCGGTTATTTTACTGCGGGTGGTAACAGTATTCCCCCGCACTCCCTACCCTGTTTTCACGTAGGTAGTGAGGCTCTGAGATTTTATCATGTTGATACAGAAGGGTTTGCCGGAGGATTTGCTCTTCATGACAGGTTGCCGCTGAAGAACAGGAATATATACTTCCATGACCCGGAAAGTGATATACTGGTCCTGTTTTCCGGATATATTTATAACCGGACGGAGATTTCAGGATTTTCAGATATACAGGCGACCGATCCTGAGCCTTTAGTGGCAGCCCGGATGTTCCTGAATGAGGGTCCTGACTTTATCAAAAGACTGAACGGTGATTTTGCGATCTTCATTTGCAGGCCCGCCTTGAGGCGGGCTTATCTTTTTCGTGACCATGCAGGCATCAGGCCTCTCTCCTATGCGATCAGCGACGGGAATCTCTGCTTCTCTTCCGATACCAGGGAATTATGCCGGTTCATTGAAGCAGGCGCTGCCCCTGACAGATTCTGGCTCACAGGCCTTTTCCGTTATATTGATTTCTTCCGGACCCCTTCACCCGGGGTCAAGAGGCTGCCTCCGGGCCATTACCTTGAGTTCTCGAGGGAAGGAAGCCGGCTGACCAGATTCTGGAATCCTCAAAAAATCAGGACGGACCCAAAGATGCAGTATGAAACGATGCTCTCTGATCTGCAGGCCCTTCTGCATGATGCGGTTGCCATCAGGTGCGACAGAAGGTTCACTGCCGGCGCCCATGTAAGCAGCGGCCTTGATTCCGGTATCGTGGCCACCCTTGCCAGGAGGGAATACGCTTCGCAGTCTTCATTTTACGGATATTCATGGTCGCCTGCGGATTTTTCGGCCGCAGAGATCCCGTATGATGAGCGGGACCTTGTAAGGAGCCTTTGCGATGCAGCAGGAATCATCCCTGTTTTCTCGGAACTTACACGGGACCACTTTTTCAGAAACATAGGCAGGCATTTTTACAACGGAGGCTTTTACATTGAGGAGGAGACAGTCCGGCAGGCCTCTGCCAGCGGAACCAACCTGATATTCAGCGGATGGGGAGGTGATGAGTTTATCAGCACCGGCGACAGGGGCATTGAAACCGACCTGCTCCGGCACCTCAGCCTCAGGACCTGGTTACGGCGTAATCCTGTCAGGCCGCTGAAACGGTTCGTAAGATATTTTCTGGAATATACCCTTTATCCTGCCCTGGGAATACTGCACCCTGCAATTGCCCGCTCGTTTGCACGGGATGCCAGGTATCTCAAAAAAGGGTACAGGCGAAGTGAGCGGAAAGCCCTGCGTAATTTTTACTTTCACACTTCCAGGAGGCAGATGCACCTTCGATATCTGAGCTTTTATCATCTTCAGGAGAGGTGTGAGACCTGGACCACAATGGGTTACAGGACGGGAGTTGAATACCGTTATCCCCTGCTTGACAGGAGGATTATTGAATACATGATCAGGGTACCCTCGGAGTTGCTATGCCGCACGGAATTCTTCCGTCCCCTTCTGAGGATACTTGGAGAGGAGATTCTTCCGGATGACGTAAGGCTGAACAACAGCAAGAAGGATCATCTCTTCTCCGCATGGTGGAATGAGCTTCTTCGCGATGCGGCTCTCCGGGTGATTGAGGAGACGGCTTCATGGAGCCGTAATCCGGACCTTGGCTTCATTGACTTCGGCATTCTGGAGACTGATATTGAACACTATAAAAGTAATCCTGACAGGGGTGATTACAGGCTGCTCTTCAAATCCCTTGTAAATATAAAGGCGCTTCATGAGTTTACTGTTGAATTCCGGAAAGGAAAGAGTGGCTCCGGAGAATGAGCAGGCTATATGCCTGGAATGCGGGTTATGCTGTGACGGTACCCTTTTCGGCCATGCTGAGCTCGTACCCGGGGAGAAGGGGAATCTGCCTGATCTGATTGAGCAGAACGTATTCACGGCTGGCGCAAAGGATTATTTCCGGCTCCCCTGCCTCTATTTCAAGGAGAAGTGTACAATATATGGCAAACCGAGGGCAGAGGTGTGCGGTTCATACCGTTGCCGTCTGCTCTCTGACATGAGTGAAGGAAAGATCTCCCCGGATGAGGCCCTGGAAACAGTCAGACACGCAAGGGAGATGAGAGACAGTCTTGCCTCTGCTTACATTGCTTTTAGTCCGGCCAACGAAATATTACCATTTGCGGGGATACTTATGGAACTTGGAAAGAGCAGGAAAAATGCTGACGGGGATGATGTTTCTGCCACGGATCATGATATCATTCAGGCCCGCTGCAATATCTTTGAGGCACTGCTGATAAGACACTTCAGACCATCAGGGGATTTTGAGAAAATTGTCATGAAAATTAATCAGGAAGGTGATGAAAAATAATGATATGGCAGACAGGTATGTCAGAAACGGAAAGACAATATCAGGCAGGTTGCATGACGAGATGGTCATGATGGACCTGGAGCAGGGGAAGTACTTTTCTCTTAACCCGGTGGCGACACGCATATGGGAATTACTTGAGCAGCCAATGACAATAACTGAGCTATGCATTCAGCTGACAGAAGAATATGATGTTGATTCACAGGCATGCATGGAGGAGGTCGGCGAGCATATTGAAGAGCTGGTAAGGCTTGGGCTTGTGTCTGGAAGTGAAGAGGAATAATTCACTCATGATAGTTGAGACAGAGGGTAACAATTCAGGCAGAAATTCGTAAAATGATGATATGTGCTAATTTTTTAGTATCTTTATTAGGATTGTTGTTCCAAGGGGGGGATAAAGTGAAGTAAAGGATGAAACGAACACGACTTATAATTCTTTTATTACTTATACATAGCTGTGTTTTCGGGCAGATAATAGCTGACCATATGGTAGTTGACAGGTATGCTGACATCCCTCAGATTTATATTGATGAGGTTAAGAAGATGCTTGTCAATATGGGCGGAGAATCTCATTCGCTTGGTTACCAGAACGGAGCTAACCTCCTTGAACTGCTGTATCCGAGGTTTCAGGTAATGACATATACATCCAACCCTCCTCCTTCCATGACAGATCAGTACCTTCGTCTTGGAAGACCTTATATGTACGGAGAAAATATCTGGACTTCTCAGGGTGGAATTGATGCCTTTAATGAGACCATGCTTGATCAGCATAATACGGGGAATCCGTATGATGTATTTGGATTTGCCTGGTGCTGGGATATGAGCTGGGTTAACCTCCCGGGAGGGACAGAAGATCCCGTTTACGGTGTTCACTGGGCAGGTACAACCGAAGGGGGGCCTGATGGAAATCTTAGGTGGGGCCTGGATGACGGCGATCAGATCCTGACGGGTAACTCCGTGAGCATGGATGACTATCTGAATGCCATTGAGCAGTATAATGCCTTTTACACCGCCAATGGCATGACTACCGCTGCAATATTCACCACCGGTCCTGTCGATGGCTATTACGAGGAGAATGCAGTACAGCGTGAGCTGAAGCATGATCATATCAGGGAATATGTCAGGGCACATCCGGGAGCTGTTTTATTTGACTATGCAGATATACTCTGCTGGAACAACAGTGGGGTGAAATATACGGAAGACTGGGATGATGACGGAGTTATACGGTCCTATGCCCAGATTCATCCTGACAACATGCGTGAATATGACAGTTCCTGGAATATAATTCCCCCGGATGATCATGATGGCGACCATATCGGAGAGGTTGGCGCTTTGCGGATTGCAAAGGCTATGTGGTGGCTGCTGGCAAGGATCTGCGGGTGGGACGGAGAACCCATGACGGCCGGGACATGGATTGGAGGGACCTCAGGTAGCGAGTCTGACTGGTTTACTGCAGCCAACTGGTTCGGAGGTGATGTTCCCAATTCCGCCACAGATGTGAGAATTCCTGCCAGCGGCACATGGCAACCTGTCATCACGGGCGAAACGACAGCCGTATGCCGGAACCTGACCATAAGTGAAGCAGCCAGAATGGAGATAAGTGCCGGTACACATCTCACAGTGAATGGCAGTCTGTTGAATAACGGAACTCTGAAGATAGAATCATCCGGAGTTGCTTCCAGTGGATCAATGATAGTGTATGGCAGCAGTTCCGGAACAGGGGTGACAACATATGACCGGGACCTGCCGGCATCATTATACAGGTATGTCTCATCACCTGTCAGTTCGGCCACTCTTCCCTCAGGAAAGCGATTCTGGCTGTGGGATGAACCTTCGGGAGAGTGGATTGAGACTGCTTCATGTGAGAGCGGCCGTGGATATACAATGATGGCTGACGGAGGTACGGTCTCCTTTGCCGGGTCGGTTACAACATCCGTTGAGCAGCCCGGATCAGCTCCATACAACAGTGAAGATCAGCATTATGATAACGAAAGGGGAATCTGGGGTGGAGGAGGATGGAACCTGTTAGGCAACCCGTTCACCTCGGCTTTGAATGTATCACTGTTCCTTTCGGAAAATCCCGGAGATTTTGATCCCAGCTACCAGGCTGTTTACATCTACAACGGGACGGATTTTTATTTTATAGCTGAGGAGGTATCGGGATATGAGGGTCTGGGAAGTTTTGTGACCCGCGATATACAGGCCGGTCAGGGTTTCTTTGTTCTTGCCAACTATAAAGGAGTGGTATTCAATTTCACCCCTGAGATGCAGACCCATAACAGGTCTGCTCCAATGACCAAGTCGGTACGGACAGATGCCATGCCATGGCCGGGAGTCATCGTGACGGTAAAGCAGGGTGACATAAAAAAGTCAACGCAGGTGATTTATCATGACGGAATGACTCCCGGGCTCGATCCGGGATATGATGTCGGACTGTTCAGCACTGATAACGGTATTAGCATTTATACATCACTTGTATTGAATGATGAGGATATAAACTTTGCACGTCAGGTCCTTCCTCTGTCAGGCGCTGACACTATCATAATCCCTCTTGGCGTAGACACTGAAAGAGGGGGAGAGGTTATTTTTTCAGCATCGACAGTGCCCGCAGGGAGCCGGAGATACTGGCTTTATGACAATTTATCCGGAATTTCCACGGATCTGACAAAGGAGAGCTACACTGTAACACTTCCGGAAAAGACTTATGGCCCTGGTCGATTCTGGATAAAATCAGCTGAATCTGTTACCACAATAAATAATCCTGGCGATGGCGGATCAGGTGTAAGGATCTGGGCTTCAGGGGGCAGAGTAGTCATTAAAGGGAATGTGGGTGCAAAAGCGAGTTGTGAAGTATTTGATTTACACGGATTTAAGGTCAAGAACTCTGTTTTGCAGGATGGAGAGTTGAATTTTGTAGTCATGCCAGTGGGCTCAAAAGGTGTTTTCGTTGTCAGGTTAACTGACGGCGAAAGAATTTATATAAAAAAGATTGTAATTATTTAGTCTGGTAATCAGGTGTACTTCTTTGGAATATATGATCTGCCAGTCATTGTTTTTCGTTTGTAAATTATCAGGAAAAATCTTGTGATTGATTAATATTTATCTTTGTATTTGCTAATTTTAGGAATTGTAATATTATCTGAACAAAAGCCCCATAAGGTGGAAATGAACATATCTAAACCAGCTAAGAAGGTCTGGGTAAGGCCGGCTATTTTATCCCTGAATATCAAGAGAGACACATTCAGTGGTTCTTCAGTAGGAGCCGAACTCGCAGGCAAGGCCGGTCCTCCGGCAAAAGTATAGCAGTGAACATTCTGACAATGAAACATATAACTTCAATCTGCCCTGGTGCCCCGGGGCAGGCAGTAAATTCTGCAGTGAGCAGGGGCCCGGTAACCGGTTCATCAATTGCATTGAGAAGAACTGTCTTTCTCTTAGCGGCAGCGTTGCTGTTTTTGTCCCGCATGGAACTGCGGGCTGAGACCTATTATTCACAGGGGGACCTTCCGGCAAATGTTCCCTCCAGCTGGAATACCAGTATATCTGGCGGAGGCTCTGCACCAACGGGATTTGCCGGGGAACATATCTGGATAGTCCGTTATGGTAATAACATGGCTGTTTCTGCCAACTGGACAGTTGGCGAAGGAGGTCCGGCTATTGTGATTATTGACGGAAGCCTGACAATCTATTCGGATTACCTGGTTACTGTCACAGGTACCGTGGCTGTTAATGGCGCCCTTGTGAACAGGGGATCATATCTTGCGGCGAGTGCTGTTACAGCCACCGGAGGAATAACCGTATCAGGCTTGTATGAGCATGCAACTGACGGGGGTTATCTGCCCTCTGCGACCTGGGCCCAGGGGTCAACATGCCTGATCTCAGGATGGCTTGGCTCTCCCTCTCTTGACAATGCCTCCTTTGACCAGCAGTTCTTCAATTTTACATGGAATTGCTATAACCAGACCTCAAATGTGTCGTTCAACGGCCACGTGACATCAGTTGCAGGTGCTTTCTCTCTCATTCAGTCCGGGATAAACAGCGGGGATAATAACAACCCCTTTGTTATTACCCCTTTTGGTAA
This sequence comes from uncultured Lentimicrobium sp., assembly GCA_964503805.1. Classification (GTDB taxonomy): domain Bacteria; phylum Bacteroidota; class Bacteroidia; order Bacteroidales; family Lentimicrobiaceae; genus Lentimicrobium. Next base: position 6,956 of record CAZDBX010000119.1, read on the forward strand.
CCCCACTTACGGCTCATATTTTCAGTCAGGAGGATACTATAAGTTATCTGACGGAGTGGAAATATCGAGGTCATTGATTGTTCTGAACGATTTTTCGATAACCGGGGGTGAATTTCAGCAGGATTACACAGCACCTGGGACGCTGACTGTCGGGGGCGATTATTCAAGCAGTGGAGGTAGACATCGGATCAGCTGGGATGATGAAAACAGTGCGTCAACGGCTACTGTCGCCGGTGATTTCTCACTGTCAGGGGATGGTATAGTGGTTGTCAACGCCTATTGTCATCTGGGAGGGGTGTTGAATATAAACGGTAATCTTACCATAACAGGGGGCTGGATGCATATGAGTTTTGACCCTCTTGGAGGAGCAGGCCTGGTTAACCTTAGCGGAAATCTGTCTCATACGGGAGGTTATATTGACGCTGAACCCGGAGGCAGCGGGACGATTGTTTTCACAGGTTCTCTTCCCCAGACATACGTTACGGGAGGATCTCTGGCAGGGAACATTAACTTTACTGTCAACAGTGGATCTGCGCTTACGGTTAACGGCGACCTGCCTGCTACCGGAGTCATGACAGTTAACTCTGATGCCACAGCCAGCGGATCTTTGATAGTTACCGGGGAAAGTACAGGTACCATTACATATAACCGTCATCTGAACCCTGTCAATTACCATTATTTTTCATCACCGGTTGTGTCAGGCACTTTCCCGACTGCCGGAACAGTATGGGAATACAATGAGGTAACGGGCGCATGGGATATTACTACAGAATGCGAAAGCGGCAGAGGGTATACTTTACAGACCGGCATCTCATCATTATCATTCACCGGTATAATGCCTGCAACAGATATTATTATCCCGGTATCTTCACCCTATTCAGATATTATTACCGGAGCTGAGACGAATTATAATAGCCGGTCGTTTGCTTCAGGAAGAGACCTGGATCACTACGGCGGAGGTGGGTGGAACCTGCTGGGAAACCCATATCCTTCAGCTTTGCGTGTATCGGATTTCATTAATGCCAATTATAGTTCTGTTCCTGCAAACAGCAATTTTGATCCGAACTATGTCGCTTTATATCTATACGATGGAGTCACATTTTATTATGTCGCAAATTCAACCGGATGGCCCGGAGGGTCAGAGCTGAATGAAGATTTTATTCAGGCAGGTCAGGGCTTTTTTGTGCTTGCTATGAATGACAATTCAGAATTTACTTTTACAAGGAGCATGCAGGGGCATGACACCGATGTTCCGTTGCTTAAATCGGCCAGACAGAGGGAACGCTGGCCGGGTCTGCAGCTAAAGGTTGAGAGTGAGGGGAAGGTTAACCTGACAACCATCGTCTTTGACAATGAAATGACTACAGGGCTTGATCCCGGTTTTGATGTCGGACTTTATGGTTCGGGTCCGGGTGTTGGTATTTATACAGCGCTGGTTGATGACAACGGTGTTAACTTTGCCCGCCAGGCACTGCCCATAAACGGCCTGACACGTAACATGGTGCCAGTCGGGATTGATTCCAGGAAGGGAGGAGAGGTGACTTTTTCGGCTGATATTGAGCCACTCAGGAATTTCACGTTCACTCTTGAAGACAGGGTTGCCAATACATTAACCGACCTCAGTACCGGCAGTTACACAGTTACACTGCCTCCTGAAACTTACGGAACAGATCGCTTCTTTTTACATATTTCGGCAGGACGAAGCCTTCGCACGAAGCCGGCAACTCCCGGGGCATCTGACTTAAGGATTTGGGCTTCAGATAATAATCGGGTGATGATACAGGGCTCTGTCAGTGCAAATGCTGTCTGCCAGATTTATGACAGCCGTGGAAACAAGGTCAGTGAGACCCGTCTTGACGATATACTTCTGAACGCAGTAACAGTTACTTCAGTGATCCGTGGGGTATACCTCGTAAAGATAATTGACGGGGAGAAGGTTCAGACGGCGAAGATTGTATTTCCGTAGAGGACTTTCTCCTGTTTGCCTGAGATGACAGGCACGGTAATTCATCAGCATTGCGATGAAATCCTATATGTTTTTTGTGAAATCCTTCAGGCTTCTCATGGATCATCAGCGCTGGAAGCTGCTTCTGATATTCCTGTTGACGCTCCTGCATGGGGTAACCTCCGGCTTTTCAATAGTGCTGCTGATACCACTTCTGCAGTTGCTGAGCATCGGAGGCGGCAACGAACCCGAAGGTTTCGTCCTTGCAATACGTTCCATTGCGGATAAGGCAGGCTTCGGGATCACAATCGGCAGCATACTTGTAATGTATATGACGTTGCTGACATTTGGTGCATTGATACAGTACTGGAAAGCGCTGATAGATGCCCGTTACCAGCAGACATTCATTTACTCGCTTCGCAGAAGACTGTT